>JBOHYL010000068.1:0-10745 GCA_050737915.1 Rudaea sp. | reverse complement strand
TCGTGCCGGCGATCGCCTTGTAGTCGAGCTTGTGGCCTTCGACGCTGACGCTGCCGGAAGTTTCCACCTTCTGTGCCTTGGGTGCGGCTTCTTCGCCGGATTTCTTGTCGGTGGCCGGTTTGTCGGCGGCCCAGACCGGTGCGCACAGTGCGCACAGCGCAATTATCGACAACCAGTGTGGAACTGTGCGCATCGCCTGTACTCCCATGATGGACCCGCAACGCATCGTCACTTGGCGACGCAGCTGAAATCAACCGCGCCAGCATAGCAAACGACTGGCACGAACCTATGCCCCGAAAGTCACGCTCGTTCGATATCTTGCGTATGCGCGGCGTACAATCCACGCAACCCACATGCATTGTCCCGCGGCCTGCATCACGGGCAACGCCACACTGCAAAGGAGAACCGCATGACCAAGACCGGACATTTCCTCAGCGACATCAAGACCATCCGCAAGCGTGCGCGCGAACACATGCACAAAGGCGCGGTCACCGCCGGCTATGCGGCCGATCGCAAGATGGTGCTGAAGGTTCTCAACGAGGCGCTGGCAACCGAGATCGTCTGCGTGCTGCGCTACAAGCGCCATCATTACATGGCCAGCGGGATCAACGCACAAAGCGTGGCAGCGGAATTCCTGCAACACGCGAACGAAGAGCAAGCTCATGCGGATTCGATCTGCACACGCATCGTTCAACTTGGCGGCGAACCGAATCTGTCGCCGGACGGCTTGCTCTCTCGCAGCCATTCCGAATACGTGGAAGGCAGCAACCTGATCGACATGATCGAGGAGGACCTGGTCGCCGAACGCATCGCGATCGATACCTATGGCGAGATCATCCGCTATCTTGGCAACGACGATCCGACCACGCGGCGGTTGATGGAATCGATCCTGGCGATGGAAGAAGAACACGCCGAGGACCTGGCGACACTGCTCGACGAGCTGGGCGAAAAAGGCCCACCGGCTAAAAAACGCTGAGTCAAACGGTCGCGCGCGTGAAACGCGAACCGGTCGTCATCGTCGGCGCCGGCCTGGTCGGCGCCCTGCTCGGCACCCTGCTCGCCCAGCGCGGCTTTGCCGTGACCTTGTTCGAGCGCCGGCCTGATCCGCGCAAGGCGGGTTTTATCGGCGGACGTTCGATCAATCTGGCCCTGGCAGAACGCGGTTGGCACGGCTTGCGTCTGGCCGGATTGGCGCAGACGTTGCGGCCGCTGGCCGTAATGATGCGTGGGCGCATGGTGCATCACGTCGATGGCCACACCGAACTGCTGCGTTACGGTCGCGACGATACCGAGGTGATCTGGTCGATCAGCCGCGGCGCGCTCAACATGGCCCTGCTCGATGCCGCCGAAGCGGCCGGCGCGCGCATCCACTTCGACCAGGGCTTGCGCGAAGTCAATTGGGAAAAATCCACATTACAATTTTTCGATGAAACCGGAACGCTGCGTGAGCACATTGCGCCGCTGGTGATCGGCGCCGATGGCGCGGGCTCGGCGCTGCGCGCCGCCATGGGCAAGCAAGCCGATCTGGGCGAACGCTTCAAACCACTGGATCACGGCTACAAGGAACTGGAGATTCCGCCTATCGATTCGCTTCCCCCGCGTGCGGGGGAAGCTGTCCGCAGGACGGAAGGGGGCAAATTTGCGTTGGAACCGAATGCATTGCACATCTGGCCGCGCGGCAACTACATGTGCATCGCACTGCCCAATTCCGAAGGCAGTTTCACCGTCACCCTGTTTATGCCCAACGCCGGCAATCCCAGCTTCACCACAGTAGATTCAGCGACCGCCGCACATGCGCTCTTCGCGCGTGACTTTGCCGACGCGCTTCCCTTGATTCCGCAACTCGAACACGACTATGCCCACAACCCAACCGGCATCCTCGGCACGCTATATCTGGATCGCTGGCATCTGGGCGGCAGCGCGCTGTTGCTCGGCGATGCCGCACATGCGCTCGTGCCGTTCCACGGTCAGGGCATGAATTGCGGCTTCGAAGATGCGGTCGAGCTGGCGCAATTGCTCGGCGATTCGAGAGACGACACCGAATCCACATTCGCCGAATTCGAGCGCCGGCGCAAACCCAATGCCGATGCCATCGCCGCCATGGCGCTGGAAAACTACATTGAGATGCGCGACAGCGTGGCCGATGCGCATTTTTTGCTGATGCGCGATGTCGGACGCGTGCTCGCCGAGCGCCACCTCGGCCGTTTCGTGCCGCGCTACGGGATGGTCACGTTCACGCGCATGCCCTACTGCGTCGCGTTCGCACGCGGCAAAATCCAGACTGGCATTCTGCGCGAACTATGCGAAGGCAAAACTACGCTCGACCAGATTGACTTGACGCATGCCGACCGGTTGATCGGCGAGCGGTTGGCTCCATTGCCGAACTGACTATTTCGGGCAAGCCGCCGACCCGGTCAGACGCGCGATGGGCTGGTTGATTGCCCAACTTCCCGACAGCGGCGTCAACAGGTTCAGATTGGTGGAATAGTTGCCGTGCAGCGTGTCGGTGTAGCTGACGTTCAAATTGCCGATACCGCGTGTGGTTACCGACGCAAACGCGCAGGTCGGACAAAATCCGGTGTACTGCATCAGCGGCACGGTCGCACTCGCTCCGAATGTCGAAACATTGCCGTCGGCCCAGCGCGGTTGACCAAGCGCGTCGTAGAAATAGAACGTGTCGTTCTGGATTGTCGGCAATGCCAGCACATCCATGCCGTAACCGGATTGCGCCGGGGCAAACCATTGTCCGGTGAAATCGCCCTGCGCGCTGCCGAACGTCACGCACTCATCCAGGCCAAGCAAGGTGAAATGCTCGCTGCCACTCGCGCCGTACAGATGCCATGAGAACAGGTAGTCGCTCACACTGATCGGCGTGATGATGGCGTCGCCGATCGTCGTGTAGGCATCGATTGCCGACCCATCCCACGTGACGCGCGCCAGCGGAGCACTCCACGCGCCGGAACCCGGCGCTGGTGCGGTGTTCAACGCTGCGTACCAGACCGGCGTGCCGTCTTCCAGATACGTGTACCAGTACGCCGCCTGCTGATCGCCGCCACGATTCATGTAAATACCGTGTCCGGAACGCTGCGGGTTGAAGTAGGCGCCAGCGGCGGGTGTCGCGACTTGCTCGATCAGGTTCATCTGCATCGTCAAGGTAACGTCAGCGTTGCTGGTTCCCGTGTTCGAAACCACCAGATACCAGCGTCCCGCATTCGCTTGCGCCGTTGTGGTTTTGGTGGTGACGGCACCGCCCAGCGACCATTGCGCGTCGCCGGAAGCGACCGCCGGCGCGGCGGCGATCTGCGACGATACCGATGGCGCCGGAAAATCGGCGCGCGTAAGACGGAAGCTCAATGGCGACCGGTTCGACGAACCGCTGACGTAGCTCGTATCGACCAGCAACGTCGACTGTCCCGGCACATCAATGAACTGGTGCGTTAGCGTTTCACCGGGCACCAGCGACAAGGTGCGGATGGCATTCGGCTCCAGCGCATCGGTAACATCGTCGCTTCCGGTCACGCGCGTCAGCGCGAACGGAGCGAATCCGACCTGACCGAGCGCGCCATAACCCGAGTCGTTCAATGGGTCGATCATCACGGCGCCGTAATAACGCGTGCCGGGCGTAAGCGCATCAAATCCACCGGGTGAGCCCCAGAACAGGCGCACGGGAAAGCCCGTCTGCGCAGTGACGCGGCCCGGCCCGACCACACCGAAGCCGCCGTTCGCGCCTGCGGGCGAGACATAGTCGACCGCCGGAATGCCGCTGTCGAGCGTTACCGTATAGTTTCCACCAGGATTGTTTTGCGGAATATCCACCAACGCCCACACACTGACCGGCCCGGCATTGCGCAGATCGATCACGCAACGCGCCGGCGATCCGGACGCGCTGGAAACCGCGCATTGTTGTTCGGCAAACTCGGGCTGGCCGTCACCGTTGTAGTCGATGCCAGCGTACAAGTCCGCTTCCGGCGCGTTCGACGCGGCCATCTCGACAGTGAACACACTGCCGGTCTGGCCGGAATCTACGCCGCGCTGGTATACATTGGGAAACAGCGCGAACTGCTTGCCAGTACCCGGAAATGTGGAATAGATGTCGTTCGATTTGGTATCGACACCTAAACTCATTTGCGTGACCGTGACCGGTGCCAGCGTGGTCGGCGTGAACGTTGCCTGCGGCAACGCGGCTAGCCCATTGAGCTGGATGATCTTGTTGCCGTCCGGACCGGCCGTTGCGATCTGCTGAAACCCCGGCGCGTTACCCGGCGATGCGAGTACGGCCAAAGGCAGCGCGATATCCGTCGCGCCTTGTCCGCCGCCGGTCTTGTGCAAGACGATGCGTGCGTTCGCCCAGTTGCCGGTCAGATGCGGGTCGCTCACGTCGACCGCGATGTTCAGCAACTGCGAAGTGCCGGGCGCGAGCGTGAACTGGCTCGGCGTCACTGCAACCTTCGCGTTCGCCGTGGCGCCCTGCACACTGACTTGCCAGCTGCCGCCGCCGGACAAGTCGGCGACGGTGCGCACGAAACTGCATTGCGCGAAGCACGCCTCGCTTTCAATGCCTGGGCGATTCAGTTTGGTCGGATCACCGCCGTGCGCAGGGTCCTGCGCACGCAAATCCATATTGCTCAATGGCAGATACAAGCCGGCGCGTGCGGCCGCCGCCGGTTGCACGCGTCCGCCACCGGCATCCAGCGGTGTGGCCAACGTCACGCCATCCTGTTCGCGCACGCTGCCGGCCAATGCCGTGCCGATCAGGGCCGATTCGACTTGCGCCGGTGTCCACGTCGGATGCACGGCGATCACCAGCGCGGCAGCGCCGGCTACATGCGGACTGGCCATCGAGGTGCCGGTCATCAAGGCCAACCCGGACGACTGGTAATCCGACGACAGGATGTTCGTGCCGGGCGCAGTGATATCCGGTTTGAGAATGCCACCGCCAGATGCTTTATTGAATCCGCCATACGGCCCGCGCGAGCTGCTGGGTTCGAGAATATCGCCGTAGGCATTTTCCAGATCGGCGCTGACGCCGGCGATCGTGCCGGAATGCGTGCCCGCCGTGGCGACCCAGTTTTTCAGTGCCACACCCTCGCTGTAACCAAGGTGCACGGCCGGCAGATAGTGGTTGTCGCTGATCGTGGCCTCGCCATCGCTTTGGGCGTTGGCGAGGATGTAACCGCCGGCACCGCCAAGCTTGACGTTGTAGCCTTTTTCCACGCGCGCGTAGATGCCGCGGTCGCAGATCACGATCTGGCCGTGGAAGGTGCCCGGCGGAAACGGATTGCTCTTGCCGGTCGGCGGGTAATCGGTCGCCCCGGTGCCGCACAGCGCGTTGCCGTAATTGCCGGCGTAAACGATTTCCGCCGGCCCGTAACCGGCAGCGTAACCCCGCCCTATCAGCGTAGTCGGCGCATTCGCCGCGCCGCTGAAATTGCCGATCGAATTGGCGAAACGCCGGTTGTGACTGGCATTGGCCACACCAATCACCCAGGGCACGTTGCCGGGTTCGCCCAAGGATGCCGGACCCGGCCCGTTGTTGCCCGCCGCCGCAACCACGACGATGCCGGCAGCGCGCGCATTGAACATCGCTGACGCATCGGTATTGCCTTGATCGAGCAATTCGTAGGCGTCTTGCGCATCGCCGCCGATGGAGTAATTGATCACGTCCACGCCGTCCGCCGTGGCTTGGTCGAGCGCCTGCAGCAAGTCCGATTCCGGACAGCCGCCGCTCGGGTTGTCCGTATCCTTGGCCACACAGGCCTTGTACATGATGATGTTGGCGTGCGGCGCCACACCCGAGACATAGCGCGACAGCGACACCGTGAATCCGTGCAATGCATTGTTCATGCCGTCGCCAGCGGCGATGCCGGATACGTGGGTGCCGTGACCGACGCTGTCGATGCCCTTGGTGCCCTCGTCGGTGAAATCGTAGATGCCGATCAGCTTGTTGTTGCACGTCGCCTGAGCGCTCGCGCACAGTCCATAGAAATGTCCACGCGGATTCTGGATCGCGTAGCCGTCCGGCCCGGTCGCGGCGAACGACGGATGCGTCGGACTAATGCCGGTATCGACAATGCCGATGATCACGCCCTCGCCGTGGGTCTTGGCGATGCCCGACACCTGTCCGTTCCACAACTGATCGGCGCCGATCCATTCCGGACCGGCATCGGTAAGCACATGTTCGATGCGCTCGCGGCGCACGCCGACCACGCCCGGCAACGTGGCGATCTGCAGAGCCTCGGCGTCGGTCAACGTCAGCGCCATGCCATTGGTAACGTAGCGATAAATCGCGCGCGGCGCGAGCTTGCGGCCCAGAACGGCTTCGCCCACATCGAGCATGCGCGTGCGTGCGGCATCCAGATCCTGCAAATAATCCTGCGCCTGCACCGATCTCAACTGCCGGCGCATGGCCGGTTTTTCGCTGCCTTCGCTTGCGGCCAGATTCTGCGCAACGACCCGCGCATGCACGTGCTCGACCAAAGGCTGACCCTGCAAGCGCAGCAGATACACATGCCGCGATTCGCCTGCCGCCGCCGCTGCGGAAAATCCGGCGAGCAAGATCAAGGCTGTCAACAGAGCGAAGCGCGGCATCGCGAGGGACTCCAAATGCGTTTTTCCTAGTCTACTACCTGTTGTGCGGGTAGGATTCGCGGCCTATGTCCGCTTCCGTCGACGAACCCACGCCGCTGCTGCAAGCGCTGTCGCTGTGCTTCGCACGCAACGACGAGCCGATTTTCGGTCCGCTGGATTTCTCCCTTCACGCGGGCGAGGTGATCCTGATCGAAGGCGGCAACGGCTCGGGCAAGACCACCCTGCTCAAGGTGTTGTCGGGGCTGCTCGAGGCGACTTCCGGCGAAGCGTTGCTGCACGGTGCGCCGCTGACCCTGGCGAAACTGTCGCACCAGGTTGCCCTGCTCGGACATCTATACGGTCTCAAGCTCGAATTGTCGGCGCTGGAAAACCTGCGCTTCGCGATTGGTCTCGGCGGCATACGTCATGGCATCACGCCATCGCTGTCGCTGGCCAGCGTCGGTCTCACCGGCTACGAGGATGCGCCGCTGCGCACCTTGTCGGCCGGCCAGAAAAAACGCGTCGCGCTGGCGCGTCTGCTGCTGGTGCCAGCGGCACTGTGGTTGCTCGATGAGCCTTACGCAAATCTGGATCGCGACGGCATCGAGCTGGTCAATCGCCTGCTTGATCACCATGCGCGGCGCGGCGGCGCGGCCGTGGTCACCTCGCACGGCGCGTATGCGTACACCTCTGGCACGCCGCGGCGGATTGCTTTGGTTTCTCCTCCCCATGCGCAGCACAGCCCCCTTCAGCCCTCCGGGCAGATTCCCCCGCGCGCGGGGGAAGCGAACCATGGGCGCATGCCATGAAACCCGGCACAACCTCCGCTGCCTGCGCCGCCCTGCTGCGCCGCGACCTCACCCTGACCTGGCGCCGGCGCGGCGATGCGCTCAATCCGCTGCTGTTTGCGCTTATCGTGGTCGCGTTGTTTCCGTTCGCGCTCGGACCGGAAAGCGCGGTGCTCGCGCGCATCGCGGCCGGCACGATTTTCGTCGCCGTCCTGCTCGCCATGCTGCTTTCGCTGGACGCCTTGTTCCGCAGCGATCTGGAAGACGGCTCGCTTGAACAACTGGTGGTGTCGCCACACCCGCTGTCGCTGCTGCTGGCATGCAAGATCCTCGTGCACTGGCTGACCACGGCGCTGCCGCTGATCGCCATCGCGCCGTTGCTGGCGCAACTGCTGCAGTTGCCGGCACCGGTGCTGCCGGTGCTGCTCGTCGCGCTTGCGCTTGCCACGCCGCTGCTCAGTCTGATCGGCGCGGTGTGCGTGGCGCTGACCGTGGGCATGCGTCGCTCTGGTATGCTGTTGACCTTGCTGGTGCTGCCGCTGATCGTGCCCGTGCTGATTTTCGGCGCTGGCGCGTGCAATGCGGCCCAGAATGGATTCGCCTTCGACGCGCCACTGTTGTGGCTGGCCGCGTGGCTGGTGCTGGCGTCGATCCTGGCGCCGCTGGCCGCCGCGGCGGCGCTGAAAATTTCGCTGACCTGAAGCTCGTCATTCCGTCAGGGACTGCCGGAATCCAGCGCCAGGGATGGTAATGTGTAAACGTCCCGGTTTTTATTTCCTTGCAAATTGCCATGCCGTCGTTTTTTTTGCATCCATGCAGTCTGGATTCCGGCAGTCCCTGCCGGAATGACAAAAATAAATGAATCCGCTGATCCTCTGGTTCCACAAACTCGGCTCGCCGCCGTATTTCTACCGCTTCGCCGGACGCTGCCTGCCGTGGTTGTACGCGCTGGCGCTGATCACCGCTGCGGCGGGTTTCTACGCCGGCCTGGTTCTGGCGCCGGCCGATTATCAACAGGGCGATTCGTTCCGCATCATGTATGTGCACGTGCCGTGCGCGTGGATGAGCCTGTTCGTGTATCTGTTCATGGCGGCGAACGGATTCGTTGCGCTGGTTTGGCGCATCAAACTTTCCGAAACCCTGGCGATGGCCAGCGCGCCGATCGGTGCCGCGTTCACGTTCGTCACCCTCGTCACCGGCTCGCTGTGGGGCAAGCCAACCTGGGGCACGTGGTGGACCTGGGACGCGCGCCTGACCTCGGAGCTGGTGCTGCTGTTCCTGTACTTCGGCGTGATCGGTCTGTATCACGCCATTGAGGATCTGCGTCAGGCCGCGCGCGCTGCCGCATTCCTGGCATTGGTCGGCATCGTCAATCTGCCGATCGTGCATTACTCGGTGATCTGGTGGAACACACTGCACCAGGCGCAAACCGTCAGCCTGATCGGCCCATCCAAAATTTCGTCGAGCATGCTGTGGCCGTTGCTCCTGGTCGCGTTCGCGACTCATGTATACTTTTTCGCGAGCCTGTTCGCGCGCTCGCGCGTGGCGTTACTCGAGCTGGAATCGGGCAAGGACTGGGTACGCGCATTGCTGCCAAGCGAGCCTGCGCATGACTGACTTTCTCGCCATGCACGGTTACGGCACGTACATCTGGAGCGCCTATGCTGTCTTCGCGCTGACCTTCATTGCCGACGCACTTGCGCCCGTATTCCAGCGGCGCAAGACCCTGCGCGAACTGCAGGCGCGCCTGCGCCGCGCTGCAAGGAAATCCCCATGACGCCGACCCGCAAACGTCGTCTGATCGCGGTGGGTTTAATCCTCGCCGCCGTCGCCATCGCCACCGCGCTGACCGTACTCGCGCTCAGCCGCAACATGAGTTACCTGTTTTCGCCGAGCGAGGTACTGGCCGGACATGCGCCGCAGGGCGCCAGTTTCCGCCTCGGCGGCGTCGTGCTGGAGCACTCGATCAAACGCGTACCCGGCTCGCTGACGGTGGATTTCGTCGTCACCGACCGCTTCCATGAAATTCCGGTGCAATACACCGGCGTGTTGCCGGACCTGTTCCGCGAGGGTCAGAGCATCATCGCGACCGGTGCGTTGCAGGGCGGTCGTTTCGCCGCGCGCGAGGTCCTCGCCAAGCACGACGAAACCTACATGCCGAAGGAAGTCGCCGACGCCATCGCCAAAGCAAAGGCTGCCAAAGCCGCGCAAACGGGGCGTCCGGCGAATTGATCCGGATCAAGACGCGCGTGCCCTTGCGGCCTATAATCGGCGCAGGTCATACCCAACTCGAGGAGTCCGTCATGTCCGATATTTCCGATACCAACACCAGCCGCCGTCGCTTTTTCGCTCTTGCGGGCAGCGCAATCGGTGCCGCCGCGCTCGCCAGTGCGCTGCCGCGCAATGCGCGTGCCGCGGACCTGCCGCACCTGAGCCCGTCCGATCCGACCGCGCAGGCGCTGCATTACACCGAAGACAACACCAAGGCGCCGGCACCGCACAAAGCCGGCGAAGCCTGCAACAACTGCAATTTCTTCCAGGGCGGCAACGCGGCGTACGGTCCGTGCCAGTTGTTCCCGGGCAAGGACGTGCATCGCGACGGCTGGTGCGCCGGCTACGCGAAGAAAGCGTAATTACATCCCACCCGATACGCCGCGGCCGCAAACCTGCCGCGGCGTTGGATTTTCATGCTTCCCGAACTCGGTCAATTCGCTCTCATCCTCGCCCTGCTGCTTGCGCTTGCGCAGTGCGTGCTGCCGATCTATGGCGCATGGCGCGGCAATGCAGCACTGATGTCCGTTGCGCGCCCGGCGGTAGCCGGTCAGGCCGTGTTCGTCGTACTCGCGTTCGGCATATTGACGTACGCATTCCTGAGCCAGGATTTTTCCGTTGCCTACGTCGCGCAGAACTCCAACCTAGCCCTGCCGTGGTACTACCGTTTTCCGGCGGTGTGGGGCGCTCACGAAGGCTCGCTGCTGCTGTGGATTTTGATTCTGAATGTGTGGTCGGTAGCGGTGGCCGCGTTCAGTCGCCATCTGCCCGAGGCGCTGATGGCGCGCGTGCTCGGGGTGCTCGGCTTCATCGCTTTCGGTTTTCTGCTGTTCACCATCCTCACGTCCAACCCGTTCCTGCGTCATCTGCCGGCGCTGCCCAATGGCAACGATCTGAACCCGATCCTGCAGGACCCCGGTTTGATCATGCATCCGCCGATGCTGTACACCGGCTACGTCGGTTTTTCGGTCGCTTTCGCATTCGCCATTGCGGCGCTGCTCGGCGGTGAGCTTGAAGGCGCCTGGGTGCGCTGGGCGCGGCCGTGGACGAATGTGGCGTGGGCGTTTCTCACGCTGGGCATCACGCTCGGTTCGTGGTGGGCGTATTACGTGCTCGGCT
>JBOHYL010000067.1:0-14451 GCA_050737915.1 Rudaea sp. | reverse complement strand
CACTACAAGTTGTCGGAGAAAAGCGGATGTTCAGCAAAGATCTCGAAGCCACCATCGGCCAATGCTACAAAAGCGCGCGCGAGCAGCGCCACGAGTTCATGACGGTCGAGCACCTGTTGCTGGCGCTGCTGGAAAACCCGTCGGCGTCGGCAGTGCTACGCGCCTGTGGCGCGGACAGCGGCAAGCTCGGCAAGGATCTGAAGACCATCATCCTGGAAACCGTGCCGGTGCTGCCGACCAACGACGAACGCGACACGCAGCCGACCCTGGGCTTTCAGCGCGTGCTGCAACGCGCGGTGTATCACGTGCAATCCTCGGGCCGCAAGGAAGTCACCGGTGCGAACGTGTTGGTGGCGATCTTCGGCGAGAAGGATTCGCACGCGGTGTATTTCCTGAATCAGCAGGAAGTCTCGCGTCTGGATGTGGTCAACTACATCTCGCATGGTGTGGCCAAGATCGGCCAGGAACACGCCGAGCAGCCGGGCGCCGAGCCAGGCAAGGAAGGCGAAGGCGGCGACGAACCGCGCGGCAATCCGCTCACCGAGTTCGCCAGCAATCTCAACGAGCTGGCCAAGCAGGGCAAGATCGACCCGCTGATCGGCCGCGTCGAGGAAATCGAGCGCACTATCCAGGTGCTGTGCCGTAGGCGCAAGAACAACCCGCTGTATGTCGGCGAGGCCGGCGTCGGCAAGACCGCACTCGCCGAAGGGCTAGCCAAACGCATCGTCGAGGGCGACGTGCCCGAGGTGCTTAAACCCTGCACCCTCTACGCGCTGGACATGGGCGCCCTCGTTGCCGGCACCAAGTACCGGGGCGATTTCGAAAAACGCCTGAAGGGCGTCATTGCGGAGCTGAAAAAGCAGCCGAACGCAATCTTGTTCATCGACGAAATCCACACCATCATCGGTGCCGGTTCTGCCAGCGGTGGCACCATGGATGCGTCGAATTTGATCAAACCCGTACTCGCCAACGGCGAATTGCGCTGCATCGGTTCGACCACATTCCAGGAATTTCGCGGCGTTTTCGAGAAAGATCGCGCGTTGGCACGGCGTTTCCAGAAAATCGACGTGGTCGAACCGACCGTGGCCGAAACCATCGAGATTCTCAAGGGTCTCAAATCGCGCTTCGAAGAACATCACAAGGTTGAGTACACCAACGACGCGCTCAAGGCCGCGGTCGATCTGTCGGTCAAGCACATCGGCGACCGCCTATTGCCGGACAAGGCCATCGACGTGATCGACGAAGCTGGCGCGCGCCAACGCCTGATGCCGGAAGATCAACGCAAGACCGTCGTCGATGTGCCGGAAATCGAGTTCATCGTTGCACGCATGGCGCGCATCCCGCCCAAGCAGGTGTCGGTATCGGATCGCGACGTACTCAAGAGCCTCGACCGCAACCTGAAAATGGTGGTGTTCGGTCAGGATCAGGCCATCGATTCTCTCGCCGCATCGATCAAGATGGCGCGTTCGGGTCTGGGCAACGTGCAAAAACCGATCGGCTGTTTTCTTCTCGCCGGCCCGACCGGGGTGGGCAAGACCGAAGTCACCCGCCAGCTCGCGCTGCAACTGGGGATCGAGCTGATCCGATTCGACATGTCCGAATACATGGAATCGCATTCGGTTTCGCGCCTGATTGGTGCGCCACCAGGCTACGTCGGATTCGACCAGGGCGGTCTTCTCACTGAACAGATTGTCAAACATCCGCATTGCGTGCTGCTGCTGGATGAAATCGAAAAGGCGCACCCGGACGTCTACAACATTTTGTTGCAGATCATGGATCATGGCAAGCTCACCGACACCAACGGGCGCGAAGCGAATTTCCGCAACGTGATCATGGTGATGACCACGAACGCCGGGGCGGCGCAAGCGGCGCGGCGCACAATCGGTTTCGTCGAACAAAATCACGCGCCCGACGCGATGGAGACTATCCGCCGCGCGTTCTCGCCAGAATTCCGCAACCGCCTGGACGCGATCATTCAGTTCGCCGCGCTGGACATGGAACACATTCTGCGCGTAGTCGACAAATTCCTGATCGAACTGGAAATGCAGTTGCAGGAAAAGCGCGTTACGCTGAATGTCGATGCTGCCGCGCGCCGCTGGTTGGCCGAACACGGATTCGATTCGCAGATGGGCGCACGGCCAATGGCACGGGTGATCCAGGAAAACGTCAAGCGCCCGCTCGCCGACGAACTGCTGTTCGGCAAACTCTCCGGAGGCGGTCGCGTCTATCTGGGAGTAAAGGACGGCAAACTCGACGTGCGTATCGAGGCGGACGAGAAATTGCCGGTGATTGTCGAGTAGGCAACTTTCCCGAAGCTGGTCATCCAGTTTCTGCTGGATTGCGAGCAAGGACTGGATCCCGGAACAGCGCACATCCATGCACTGCACGGGATAATTTCAGCCTGAAGTCACTTCATCCGGTAGGTAATCCGCCCCTTGGTCAGATCGTAGGGCGTCATCTCGACCTTCACCTTGTCGCCGGTGAGGATACGGATGTAGTTCTTGCGCATGCGTCCGGAGATGTGTGCGGTTACGACGTGGCCGTTTTCCAGTTGCACCCGGAACATGGTGTTGGGCAGGGTGTCGAGCACCGTGCCTTCCATTTCGATTTGATCGTCTTTTGCCATCGGCTGCGAATATGTCCTGAACGCTACTGCGCCTTCACGGCGCGCGATTCTACACGATCGCGGCACAGTGCGAGCGCAAATCCCGCAATCAGGCCAAGTCGCGCGCTGTCTGTAGCGGCCAGCGCTCGCGCCAGGAACCGCCCGGAAAAGGCTTTGCGCCGGCCTCGGCAACATGTGCGGCGAACTCGGCTCTGGGCATCGCGAATGCGCCCAGCGTAGCCAAATGCGAAGAGGCGACCTGCGCATCGAGCATCGGGAACCCCCATGCATTCAACGTATGGCACAGAGCGATCAAGGCGACTTTGGAAGCGTTTGTCGCACGGCTGAACATCGATTCGCCAAAAAACATGTGGCCGATGGCAATGCCGTAGATTCCACCAACAAGCGCATCGTCGACGTAAACCTCGACCGAATGCGCGTGTCCGAGTGCGTGAAGATTGGAGTACGCATCGAACATCTCCAGTGTGATCCAGGTTTGCGGCTGGGTTGCGCGTGGCGCGGCGCAGGCGCGCATCACGTCGGCAAAGGCATAATCGGCACGAATCGTCCAGTCGCAATGCCGGAGCCAGCGGCGCAAGCGCGTGCCAATGTGAATTTTGTTGGTAGCGAACACAGTGCGTGGATCGGGCGACCACCACAGAATCGGTTCGTCATCGCAATACCACGGAAAAATGCCGTGACGGTATGCATCAAGCAGGCGCTCGGGCGACAGATCGCCACCGGCAGCGAGCAGGCCGTTGGGGTGGTCCAATGCAATTTCGACGGGTGGAAATGCCTCGCGGCCGCCGCTACTCAAGATCGGAATCGAGATGGGGTTCATTGCGACCGCTGCCCGCATCCGTCTTCGACACCTTCCCCGGCGAGAGTGGGAAGGCAAGCGTGAGCGTAAGGCGAATGCGTCATCAATTCATCACGGTATTCACGCAGCGCCGCCGTTTCGCGCGCCAGCGCGTGGGCGATGGCGTCGCGAAAGCGTGGATCCGCGATCCAGTGAAACGAGCGCGTCTGCGTCGGCAAAAATCCGCGCGCGATTTTGTGCTCGCCTTGTGCGCCCGGCTCGAAGGTGTGCAAGCCGTGACGCAGGCAGTAGTCGATGCCCTGGTAATAACAGGCCTCGAAATGCAGGCCGGGGACCAGTTCGCGGTAGCCCCAATAGCGACCGTACAGCGTCGTCGCGCTGCGCAGCATCAGTGCGCCGGCGATCATGTGCCGGCTGCGACGGCACAAGACGGCGACGACGTTGCGCGGCATCTTTGTGCCCAGATGCCGAAAAAACTGCAGGGTCAATGCCGGGTAGTTGCCCTTGTCGTCGAATGTAGCCGCATAGAAGTCGTGCAGCGCTTGCCATTCACCAGCATCCAGTTCATCACCGTGCCGAACCTCACAGGTCACGCCGGCAGAGGCGACCTGTGCACGTTCGCGGCGAATATTCTTGCGTTTCTTGTGAGTGAGCGCGGCGAGGAATTCGTCGAAATCCCGCCAGCCGGCGTTATGCCAATGGAATTGCCAGTCGTTGCGCGGCAGCCAGTCGTTGCCGGCGAAGGCTTTCTCATCTTGGGCAGAGGCGAAATTCAGGTGCGCTGACGACCAGCCGTGACGTTCGGCCTCGGTGCGAATGGCACGGACCAACTCGCCTCGCAATTCTTCGCTGCCATTGCCGATCAGCAAACGTGGGCCCGTCACAGGCGAGTAGGGAACCGCACACAACAGTTTCGGGTAGTACTCCAGACCGTTGTGCGCATAGGCATGCGCCCAGTTCCAGTCGAACACGAATTCGCCGTGTGAGTTGAGCTTGATGTAGAGCGGCGCGGCAGCGACCAGATTTACGCCTTGGTACAAGGCCAGGTGTTGCGGCAGCCAACCGTGTTGCGGATCAATACAGCCATGTTGTTCCAGTCCGGCAAGGAACGCATGCTGCAGAAACGGGTTGGTATCGGGCAGTAGCGCATTCCATGCGCTGGCTTCGATTTCATCGAGGCGGGAGTGGAAGCGAATTGTCATCAGCAAACGATCCACGCCGCGGAATGCGCCCGCTGCGCGGGCGGGCGGCGTTGCTTAAGCTCGGGGTCCATCCCTTGCCAAGCAACCCGGCCTTCGGCTCCTGCCTGCGGCGTTGACCCGAGCGCGCAATGCCATTCAAGGCATTGCGCAAGCGCTCAGGTCAACCCCAATTTGTCCAGATACTTCTCGGCATCCAGCGCAGCCATGCAGCCGAAACCGGCCGATGTCACCGCCTGCCGATAGACCTGATCGGCAACGTCGCCGGCAGCGAAAACGCCGGGCACGCTGGTAGCAGTGGCACCGCCTTCAAGACCGGATTTGATCTTGATGTAGCCGCCCTTCATGTCCAATTGACCATCAAACAATGCCGTGTTGGGAGTGTGGCCAATGGCGATGAACAAACCGCTGATGGCGATGTCGCGGGACTTGCTGTCCTGGGTACTCTTCAGGCGCACCCCGGTGACTCCGGTGGCATCGCCGAGCACTTCATCGACATGATGGTTCCAGACGATGTCTACCTTGCCGCTTTGCTGCTTGGCGAACAGTTTGTCCTGCAGGATTTTCTCGGCCTTGAACTTGTCGCGGCGATGCACGAGCGTCACTTTTTTTGCGATATTGGCCAGATACAACGCTTCCTCGACAGCCGTGTTGCCGCCGCCGATCACGGCGACGTCCTGATCGCGGAAAAAGAAACCATCGCAGGTGGCGCAGGCCGATACGCCCTGACCTTTGAATTTGTCCTCGGACGGTATGCCCAGATATTTTGCCGTGGCGCCGGTGGCGATGATCAGCGCATCGCAACTGTATTCGCCGTTGTCTCCGACCAGACGGAATGGACGCTGCGACAGGTCGGCAGTGTGGATATGATCGAACACGATGCCGGTGGCAAAGCGTTCGGCGTGCTTCTGCATGCGTTCCATCAGCTCCGGCCCTTGCAGACCTTCGATGTCGCCGGGCCAGTTGTCGACGTCGGTAGTGGTCATCAGCTGGCCGCCTTGCTGCAAACCGGTGATCAGGGTCGGCTTGAGGTTGGCGCGCGCCGCGTACACGGCCGCGGTGTAGCCGGCTGGGCCGGAGCCGAGGATGATCACGCGCGAATGCCTGGGTGTGCTCATGTATAATTTGTCCTGGAAGCGGTTCGAGGAAACTGCATGCGGCATTTTCGAAGATCCCGGCCGCTCTCGGGTTTCCTCAATCGCTTGTTATTGGTCGTGAGACGATAAGGCGGAAACCCGAAGCATGGGGTTGCCTGCGCGTCGAATCAAGTCCGCACCCTTTTTCCATCCGGAGCTATCCATGCGTATCGGCGTTCCTTCCGAAACCAAGACTCTCGAAGGCCGCGTGGCCCTCGTGCCCGCCGCTTGTGCCGATCTCGTGCGCCGCGGTCATGAAGTATTCGTGCAGGAAGGCGCTGGCACCAAGAGCGGTTTCTCCGATGACGAATACCGCCGCGTCGGCGTGCAGATCGCGGCGACAGCGAAAAAGCTGTACGACGAGGGCGAATTGATCGTCAAGGTCAAGGAGCCGATCGCCGGCGACCTGAAGCTGTTGCGCAAGGACCACCTGCTGTTCTGCTATCTGCATCTGGCGCCGGAACCCAAGCTGACCAAGCGCCTGCTCGATATCGGTCTGACCGGCATCGCGTTCGAGTCCGTGCAGGAAGCCGATGGCTCGCTGCCGCTGCTCGCGCCGATGTCGATCATCGCCGGACGCATCGCGGTGCAGATCGGCACCCATCTGCTGCATCAGCCGGCCGGCGGCAAGGGCAAGCTGCTGGGCGGCCTGCCGTCGACCGAGCGCGGCAAGGTGGTGGTGCTGGGTGCAGGCGCTGCGGGCGGCAACTCCGCTGCGTTGGCTGCAGCCGGCGGCGCCAATGTGGTCGTATTCGACAAACGGCCGGATCGTTTGGCTCAGATGATGGCGCTGGGCAGCAACGTCACCGCGCTGTACGCCTACGACTCGGTCATCGCCGAGGAAGTGTCCACCGCCGATCTGGTCATCGGCGCCGTGCTGATTCCCTCGGCCAAGGCACCACATGTGGTCACGCGCGACATGGTCAAATCGATGGAAAAGGGCAGTGTGCTCGTGGACATCTCGATCGATCAGGGGGGGTGCTTTGAAACCTCCAAGCCGACGACCTACGCCGATCCGACCTATGTGGTCGACGGCGTGACCCATTTTGCCGTGACCAACATGCCCGGCGCGGTGCCGCAGACGTCTTCGCAGGCGATCTGCGCGGCGATCCTGCCGTATGTGCAGCGGTTGGCCTCGGACAAGCAGTGGCGCAAATTCGCGCCGCTGGCCAGCGGTATCAACGTGGAGAACGGCAAAATCGTCCATCCGGCGCTCAAGGGAATGAAATTGGATTGAAAACAATAGACTGAATATCATATCTAAAGTAGATTCACGCGGTGGCGCGCGACTCGAAGAGCAAACAGACCGGCGACTCCGCCGCGGCGATGCAGCGGCGCTTGCGCGAAGCCGCGTTCCTGTTGCTCGTGCCGGTGGCGGTTTATCTGCTGCTGTGCCTGGTCACCTACAGCGTGGACGACCCTAGTTGGTCGCTCGCAACCAGTCAGGCACAGCATGTGCACAATCTGGGCGGCACAGTCGGCGCGTGGATCGCCGACGTAGCGTTCTCCCTGTTCGGTTATCTGGCCTATGCGTTTCCGCTGCTGTTGATTACGGTTGGCATCTCGTTGTTTCGCGTCCGCGACGGTAGTCGGCAATCGTCGCTGGAGCCAACCTTGCGTTTGATCGGTGGCGTTGCGTTTTTCGTCGGCGGTACTGGCCTTGCGCACCTGCAGGGGTCGACCACGACATTGCCGGTGGGGTCCGGCGGCGTGCTGGGCCGTATCGTCGGTGATCTGCTGCGGCATGGCTTCGGCCAGCTTGGCGCCAGTCTGTTCCTGTTCGCGATTTTTCTGGTCGCGGTGACGCTCGCCACCGGGTTGTCGTGGTTTTGGGTGATGGATGCGATCGGCCGCGGCTTGATCGCGGCTTTCGGCTGGTTCGGTTCCGGCGCGCGCAAGGCCGGCGACATCCGCGCCGCACGCGCGGCCCGCAGCGAGCGCGAAATCGTACGCAAGGTGGAAACGGTAAAGCAATCCAAACGCGAGCCGCCCAGAATCGAACCAGTCTTCAGTGCAGTGGAGCGCAGCGTACGCGCCGAGCGCGAACAGCAGATTCCGCTGTTCTCTGGCATAGCCGATTCGGATTTGCCGCCGCTCTCCCTGCTCGACGAGCCACAGCAACAGGTCAAGGGTTATTCTGAGGAAACACTCGAGGCCTTGTCGCGCCAGGTTGAGCTCAAACTCAAGGATTTCCGCATCGACGCGCACGTGGTGGGCGTGTTTCCCGGCCCGGTGATCACGCGCTTCGAATTGCAGCCGGCGGCCGGCATCAAGGGCAGCCAGATCAGCAATCTGGATAAGGATATCGCGCGCGGCCTGTCGGTAATCAGCGTGCGCGTGGTTGACGTAATTCCTGGCAAATCCGTCATCGGTCTGGAAATTCCGAACGTGAACCGCGAGATCGTCTATCTGTCGGAGATTCTGCGTTCGGAAAAATACGACACGGTGAAATCGCCTCTGGCACTAACGCTGGGCAAGGATATCGGTGGTCGGCCGGTAGTGGTGGATTTGCAGAAGATGCCGCATCTGCTGGTCGCCGGCACCACCGGTTCAGGCAAATCGGTAGCGCTGAACGCGATGGTGCTGAGCCTTCTGTACAAGGCCACGGCGCGCGACGTACGCATGATCATGATCGATCCGAAGATGCTCGAACTTTCCGTCTACGAAGGCATCCCGCATCTGCTTGCACCGGTCGTCACCGATATGAAAGAGGCGGCAAATGCGCTGCGCTGGTGCGTCGCCGAAATGGAGCGCCGCTACAAGTTGATGGCCACCGTTGGCGTACGCAATCTGGCCGGGTTCAACAAGAAAGTGCGTGACGCGATCGACAGCGGCAAACCGCTGACAGATCCGCTATTCAAAAAACCAGAGAACACGACTGAACCGGTGATTGTGCCGACTCTCGAACCGCTGCCGTACGTGGTTGTCATCATCGACGAATTCGCCGACATGATGATGATCGTCGGCAAGAAGGTCGAGGAACTCATCGCACGTTTGGCGCAAAAAGCGCGCGCCGCCGGCGTGCATCTGATTCTGGCCACGCAGCGGCCATCGGTCGACGTCATCACCGGCCTCATTAAAGCCAACATCCCAACGCGTATCGCCTTTCAGGTGTCGAGCAAGATCGACTCGCGCACGATCCTGGACCAATCCGGCGCCGAAACGCTGCTCGGCCACGGCGACATGCTGTATCTGCCGCCCGGTACCGCCACTCCAGAACGCGTGCATGGCGCGTTCGTCGGCGACGATGAAGTGCACAAGGTCGTCGCGCACCTGCGCCATCAAGGCAAACCCGACTACATCGAAAACGTATTTGCTGAAGTCCATTCGCTGGGCGACGGGCGCGTGGTCGGCGAATCCGGTCTGCCCGAGGATGCGGAGGACGATGAGGGCGATTACGACGAGCTATACGACAAGGCCGTTGCCATCGTTACCGAATCGCGGCGCGCATCGATTTCCGGAGTGCAGCGGCGTCTGAAAATCGGCTACAACCGCGCTGCGCGCATGATAGAGCGCATGGAAGCTGACGGCATCGTCAGCGCGCCCGAACACAATGGCAACCGCGAAGTGCTGGCGCCGCCGTCGCCAGACTTGTAGGGAAGATCAATGAAAATCGTTATTGGATACTTGGTCACTTTTCTGTTCGTCCTCGGTAACGCCAGCGCTGCCACCGTCACGGCGCGTGCGCAACTGGATGCCTTCGCCAAAGACATCAAATCCATATCCGCCGATTTCAGCCAACAGACTTTTGATCCCAACGGCGCCGCAGGCAAGACCAGCACTGGTACGCTGGCGCTGAAGGCGCCGCGGCAGTTTCGCTGGAATCTGACCTCGCCCTACAAACAACTGATCGTGGCCGACGGCGAGAAGGTCTGGGTTTACGATCCCGGCCTGGAACAGGTCACCGTGCGCGCACAGGGTACAGAGGAAGCACACAGTCCGTTGACCGTGCTGACCGACTTGTCGCAACTCGACCGCGATTTCAGCACCAGTGAACAGAGTGAACACGACGGCTTGACGTGGCTGCGGTTGAAATCCAAAGACAAGGATCCGCAGTTCGCCTATTGCGATCTAGGCATGGATGCCGATGGTCTGGCGCGCATGGATTTCGAGGATACGCTGGGCAATCGCACGCAGATCGTGTTCTCCCATTGGCAACGCAATCCCAAGCTACCAGCAGGTACGTTTGCGTTCACGCCACCCAAGGGCGTGGATGTGATTGGCGACGCGACGCCGGCGGCGCAGGCGTTTCCGGTCAAGGATTAGTTGAGTCGAGAGCCTGATGATCAATCGCCTGCCGCGCTGGGTGTGGATCGGGGGCTGCGCCTTGGCCGTTATTGCAGGCATGATCAACGCAGCCGGTTATCTGGGCTTTCGCCATCAGGCGATTACCCACATGACCGGCACCACATCGTTGCTCGGTATTGCCACGGGGCAGGGCGATCCAGGGGAGTTGCTGCATTTTGGTGGGGTGCTGCTGGCATTTGTGGCGGGCTGTGCGCTCAGCGGCCTCATCGTCGGCGATAGCACCCTGCGCCTTGGCCGGCGCTATGGGGTGGCATTGATGCTGGAATCCGTCCTGCTGTTTCTGGCCGTGCCGCTACTGCATGCGCACCACGATGCGGGGCTGTGGCTGGCAGCAATGGCGTGCGGTTTGCAGAACGCGATGGCCAGTACCTACAGCGGGGCGGTGGTGCGCACTACCCACGTGTCCGGCATCACAACCGATTTAGGCATGTATCTTGGCCAGTGGTTGCGCGGGAGCACGATCGACCTGCGCCGGGTACGGCTGTATTGCGTGCTATTCCTTGGTTTTCTGGGTGGCGGCATTGCCAGTGCCTTGGCCTTTCCACATTGGCAGGAACGCACACTGCTGCTGCCGGCGGCGCTGACCGGGCTGGTCGGCATTGCTTACGCCGGATACGCGCACCGACAGCGCCTGCGTGCACAGCAGGAGGACTGAGGCGCTTCGCGTATCATGCACGGATGCCGCGTCGCAAACCAGAAAAAACCGCAACGCTCCCTTTCACCGAGCCTGACGGTCTGAAACCGCTCGCCGAGCGCATGCGGCCGCGCTCGCTCGACGACATTGTCGGTCAGGATCGCTTGCTTGGGGCGGGCACGCCATTGCGCCACGCGATCGAATCCGGCCATGTGCATTCGATGGTGCTGTGGGGCCCGCCCGGGTGCGGCAAGACTACGCTCGCGTTGCTGCTGGCCAAGTATTCCAACGCGGAATTTCGCGCGATCTCTGCCGTGCTCACCGGGCTCGCCGATGTGCGCGCTGCGTTGGCCGATGCCGAAGTCAATTTTGCACAAGGCAAACGCAGTGTGCTTTTCGTGGATGAAGTGCATCGCTTCAACAAGGTGCAGCAGGATGCATTCCTGCCGCATATCGAAAAAGGCGTGATCATCTTTGTCGGCGCGACCACGGAAAATCCCTCGTTCGAATTGAACTCAGCGTTGCTGTCGCGCTGCCGCGTGCATGTGCTGGATGCCGTGCCGGCAGCGGCGATTGTCGAAGCGCTGCGACGTGCGTTGGCCGATAGCGAGCGCGGTCTAGGTGCGGCACATTTGCAGGT
The DNA here is from genome assembly GCA_050737915.1 of Rudaea sp. GTDB lineage: Bacteria > Pseudomonadota > Gammaproteobacteria > Xanthomonadales > Rhodanobacteraceae > Rudaea. The sequence goes on along the minus strand of JBOHYL010000067.1, from coordinate 3,109 downwards.
AGAGGATGCTGCGCTGGCGTTGATCGCACAGGCTGCCGATGGTGACGTGCGGCGAGCGTTGACGTTGCTGGAAATTGCAGCGGATGTCGCCGTCAATGGCGTGATCGACGACGCCACACTGGCACAGGTCTTGGCCGATCGCACGCGTCGTTTCGACAAGGGCGGGGAGCAATTCTACGACCAGATTTCGGCACTGCACAAATCGGTGCGCTCGTCCGATCCGGATGCCGCGTTGTACTGGTGCACACGCATGCTCGACGGCGGCGTGGATCCTGCCTATCTGGCGCGCAGGCTGACCCGCATGGCGATCGAGGATATCGGTCTGGCCGATCCTCGTGCGTTGCAGTTCGCGCTTGAAGTCTGGGATACGTTCGAGCGCCTCGGCTCGCCGGAGGGCGAGCTCGCACTGGCGGAAGCATCGATTTATCTTGCGATCGCGGCGAAGAGCAATGCCGCCTACGCAGCATTCGGCGAGGTGCGCGATGTAATCGGCGAGACGGGAACGCTCGAAGTTCCGCTGCACTTGCGCAATGCGCCGACGAAGTTGATGAAGGGCCTGGGTTACGGCAAGGGCTATCAATACGACCACGACACCGAAGGCGGGATCGCGCTGGATCAGCAATGTCTGCCGGATGCGCTCGCCGGGCGCGAGTTCTATCAACCCGTTGAGCGTGGCCTTGAAGCGAAGATCAGCGAAAAATTGCAAGGCATCCGCATGGCACGCAAGATAGCGCGCAAAGATACTCCGACATGATGGCGTTGATCCGACAGTTACCGCGCACGGTCTGGTTGCTCGGGTTGATCAGTCTGGTCAATGACAGCGCGAGCGAGCTGATCTATCCGCTGGTGCCCTTGTATCTTGCCAGCGTGCTGATGTCCGGGCCAAAGGCGCTAGGTATCATCGAAGGCATCGCCGAGACGGTCAGCAGTCTGCTCAAATTGTTCGCCGGTGTGCTGGCCGACCGCACGCGTCACGTCAAGCGTTGGGTCGTCGCCGGCTATGGAATTGCCGGTTTTGCACGACCGCTACTTGGATTGACGAGTAGTTGGGTCGGCGTGCTGGGTTGTCGATTCGCCGATCGTGTCGGCAAAGGCCTGCGTTCGGCACCGCGCGACGCGTTGTTGTCGCACAGCGTGGACGCGTCGCAGCGCGGACTTGCATTCGGATTCCATCGCGCGATGGACAACTTCGGGGCAGTGATCGGTCCGCTCGTGGCGGCCGCAATGCTGGCGGCGGGAATGTCGCTGCGCCAGATTTTCCTCTGGGCGCTCGTTCCCGGGTGTGGAGTGATTGTGCTCACGCTCTTGCTCAAGGATCCGGTACCGGCGGTGACCCCGGCGCGCGAGCCGGCCGCGTTTTCGTGGACCTTGCATGAATTTCCCGTGGCATTTCGCCGCTACCTGTTCGTACTCGCGCTGTTTGCGTTGGGCAATTCCTCCAACATGTTTTTGCTGCTGCGTGCCCGTGATCTCGGCCTGCCGCAGGCACAGGTACCCGTGTTGTGGGCGCTGGTATCGCTCGTTGCCGCACTGTTTTCCACGCACTTGTCGGCGTTGTCCGACCGTTTGGGCCGCACGCGCCTGATCGTCTGCGGTTGGTGCGTCTATGCGCTTTTCTATTTCCTGCTCGGCGTGCAGCATGCCGGCACCTGGTTGTTGTGGCCGATGTTCGCCGGCTACGGTCTGTTTCTGGCGGCGACGGAAGGCGCGGAAAAGGCGCTGGTCGCCGACCTTGTGCCGCGCGAGCTGGCGGGTACGGCCTATGGCTGGTACAACCTTGTCGTTGGCCTGTTCCTGCTGCCAGCGTCCATCGTGTTCGGCTGGCTATGGCAGGGAGAAGCGGCTGTGTTTGCGTTCGGATTCAGCGCCGTCTGCGCCCTTATCGCAGCAGTGCTGCTCCGATTCTGGGTCGAGCCGGCCCGATGAATCGCGGCGCTGCGATATAATTCGCTCTCGTTATCTTTTCAGGATGTGATCATGCTTGATCCGGCGCTCCTGCGCGGACAACTCGACAGCGTGGCAGAGCGCCTCGCGACGCGCGGATTCGCCCTGCCGAAAGGCGCGATTGAGGCGTTGGAGGCGCGGCGCAAGGCGACGCAGACGCAGACGCAGGAGCTGCAGAACCTGCGCAACACTCGTTCGAAAGCCATAGGCATGGCCAAGGCGAAAGGCGAAGATGCATCCGCACTGATGGCTGAAGTCGCCGGCATCGGCGATCAGCTCAAGGCCAACGAGCAGGCGCTCGCCGGAATCCAGGCGGAACTGGCCACGATCACGCTCGGCATTCCGAATCTGCCAGATGCGTTTGTTCCGCAGGGCAAGGACGAAAGGGAAAATCAGGAAGTCCATAACTGGGGCAAGCCGCGCGTATTCGATTTCGCGATCAAGGATCACGTCGAACTCGGTGCGCGCCACGGCTGGCTCGATGGCGAAGTTGCGGCAAAACTATCCGGTGCGCGATTTACCGTGTTGCGCGGCGAGGTAGCGCGATTGCACCGCGCGCTCGCCCAGTTCATGCTGGATTTGCATACGCGCGAGCACGGGCATCTGGAATGCAATGTGCCGCTGCTGGTGAATGCGGAGACGATGCGGGGAACTGGGCAACTGCCGAAGTTCGAGGAGGACTTGTTCGCGACGGCGGGCGATGTAAAGCGTTATTTGATTCCCACCGCTGAAGTATCGCTGACGAATCTGGTCGCCAACGAAATTATCGACGCTGACAAGCTGCCGATGCGATTGACTGCGCACTCGCTGTGTTTCCGTGCGGAGGCCGGCTCGCATGGCAAGGACACGCGCGGCATGATTCGCCAGCACCAGTTCGAAAAAGTCGAATTGGTGACTATTTCCAAACCTGCCGACAGCGCCGCAGAACACGAACGCATGACGCGTTGCGCCGAAACCGTGCTGGAAAAACTTCAATTGCCTTATCGCCGCTTGCTGCTGTGCACCGGCGACATGGGTTTCGCCGCAGCCAAGACCTGGGATCTGGAAGTCTGGCTGCCGTCGCAGAACACTTATCGCGAGATTTCATCGTGCTCGAATTGCACCGATTTCCAGGCCCGCCGAATGCAGGCGCGCTGGCGCAATCCGGACTCCGGCAAGCCGGAGC
>JBOHYL010000066.1:0-21204 GCA_050737915.1 Rudaea sp. | reverse complement strand
GACTGGAAGATCGCGCACGCGATTTCGGCAAGCTCGCCGACTACTTTGCCGCACGCGCACGTGGCGGTGTCGGTCTGATGGTCACTGGCGGATTCGCGCCGAACATTGCCGGCTGGCTCAAGCCCTTTGCCAGCCGCCTGTCGATGCCGTGGCATGTAGGGCCGCATCGGCGCGTGACGGAAGCCGTGCATGGCGCGGGCGGGCGCATCTGTCTGCAGATCCTGCACGCGGGGCGTTACGGCTACCAGCCGTTGTCAGTGGCGCCGTCGCGGATCAAGTCGCCGATTACGCCGTTTACGCCACGCGCGTTGTCCACGCGCGGTGTGGAACGCACCATCGAGGATTTCGCCAACTGCGCACGGCTCGCCCAGGATGCTGGCTACGACGGCGTCGAGATCATGGGCAGCGAAGGTTACTTGATCAACCAGTTTCTGGCCGCACGCACCAACACCCGCATGGACGGGTGGGGTGGTAGCGTAGAAAACCGCCAGCATATTGCCATCCAGATTGTGCGGCGCACGCGCGAGATGGTTGGCCGCAACTTCATCATCATCTACCGCCTGTCGATGCTGGATCTGGTCGACAACGCGCAAAGCTGGGGCGAAATCGTGGCGCTGGCCAAAGCCGTCGAAGCGGCTGGCGCCACGCTCATCAATACGGGCATCGGTTGGCACGAAGCGCGGGTGCCGACCATCGTCACCAGCGTGCCGCGCGCCGCGTTCGCCTGGGTGACGCGCAAACTCAAGGGTGAGGTTGCCATCCCACTGATCACGACCAACCGCATCAACATACCGGAGGTGGCCGAGAAAATTCTCGCCGACGGCGATGCAGACATGGTGTCGATGGCGCGCCCGCTATTGGCCGATCCGAACTGGGCGAACAAGGCGATGGCCGGCCACAGCAGTCGCATCAACACCTGCATTGCCTGCAATCAAGCGTGCCTGGATCACGTGTTCGAGAACCGGCGCGCCTCGTGTCTGGTCAATCCACGCGCTTGCTACGAGACCGAGCTCATTGTTGCAAAATCCACAATGCGAAAAAGGTACGCTGTGGTCGGCAGCGGCCCGGCCGGGCTGGCCTGCGCAACTACGCTGGCCGAGCGTGGCCACGCGGTGACGCTGTTTGAGGCCGCGGCGCAGATCGGCGGGCAGTTCAACATGGCCAAGCGCATTCCGGGCAAGGAAGAGTTCGCCGAGACGCTGCGCTATTTCGGCCATCGCATCGCCGACACCGGCGTGGACTTGCGCCTGAACACGGTGGCGACGCTCGAATCATTGCGCGGATTTGACACCGTGATTCTCGCCACCGGCGTGACCCCACGTGCGTTGCATATTCCCGGTGCGGATCGAGCGAGCGTGCTCAGCTACGCCGATGTGATTCTGCGCGGCAACCCGGTCGGCAAGCGCGTGGCCATCATCGGCGCCGGCGGCATCGGCTTCGACGTTGCCGAATTCCTCACTCAATCCGTGCCATCACCGACCACGGATACACCGCGCTGGTCGACCGAATGGGGCGTGGATCAGACCTACGCCAACCGCGGCGGACTGACCCAGCCCGCTCCCGAGCCTTCCGAACGCGAAGTCTGGCTATTGCAACGCACGCCCGGCCAGCTTGGCAAGCGCCTGAACAAGACCACCGGCTGGGTGCATCGCGCCGCGCTGAAGATGAAAGGCGTGAAAATGATTGGCGGGGTTGATTACGAGCGCATCGACGCCGACGGCCTGCACATCCGTTTGAACGGAAGTCCACAAGTGCTCGATGTGGATAATGTCGTGATTTGCGCCGGCCAGGAACCACGCCGCGATTTGTACCACGGCCTGAAAGCCGCGCAGATCGACGTGCACCTGATCGGCGGTGCCGATGTCGCCGCAGAACTGGATGCCAAACGCGCCATCGCGCAAGGCACTCGGCTGGCAACGGAACTTTGAGGAACCCGCAATGATCGATGCCTTCAGTTATCTATCGGTTCTGCTGTCGATCATCGTCGGCCTGGCGATTACGCAGATCCTGCAGGGCTTTCGCGGCATCGTGCTGTCACGAACGCAGGTTCGCATGTTCTGGCCTGTGCCGGTATGGGCCGTTTCGCTGTTGTTGATCAACGTACAAAGCTGGTGGGCGATGTTCAGCCTGCGCGAAGTATCCGGCTGGACTTTCGCCGCATTCGCCGTGGTGCTGGCGCAGACGATCGTGCAATACCTGCTTGCGGCGATTGTATTTCCCGATTTTCCCGCCGACCGGGAAACCGACCTGCGCGAACACTACTGGGCGCACACGCGCTGGTTTTTCGGGCTGTTCATCCTTTTGCTGTTGATCAGTCTGGCAAAGAGCATGATCCTGGACGGGCACTTGCCCGAGCCCAAGGACCTGGCGTTCCATTTGATCTTCATCGCACTTTCCGTGACGGCTCTGCTGACCCGCCGGGTCTGGTACCACAGTTTCATGGCGTTGCTCGGCACGGGCTTGTTCTGCGCCTATGTGATCGAGCTGTTCACGCATCTGCATTGAGGAAAACAATCCGCTTCAGCGTTTTTCAATCGGCACGAATTTCAGGTTTTCCGGCCCGATGTAATTCGCACTCGGACGGATGATTTTGCCGTCGCTGCGCTGCTCGATCACGTGCGCGGCCCAGCCCGAGGTGCGCGAGATCACGAATAGCGGCGTGAACATCTTGGTCGGCACGCCGAGCATGTGATAGCTCACCGCGCTGAACCAGTCCAGGTTCGGGAACATCTTCTTGATGTCCCACATCGTCGATTCCAGGCGTTCGGCGATATCGAACATCTTCATGTTCTTCTGTGCAGCGGACAACTCGCGCGCCACTTCCTTGATGACCTTGTTGCGCGGATCGCCGGTGGTGTAGACCGGATGGCCGAAGCCGATAACGACTTCTTTGCGTTCCACACGCGCGCGAATATCGGCTTCCGCCGCGTCCGGCGTGGAGTAACGCTTCTGGATCTCGAACGCCGCTTCGTTGGCGCCGCCGTGCTTCGGACCACGCAACGCACCGATCGCGCCGGTGATGCACGAATACATGTCGCTGCCGGTGCCGGCGATCACGCGCGCAGCGAATGTCGAGGCATTGAATTCGTGTTCGGCGTACAGGATCAGCGAAGTGTGCATCGCGCGCGCCCATTCCTTGCTCGGCTTCTTGCCATGCAGCAGGTGCAGGAAATGGCCGCCAATCGAATCATCGTCCGTTTCCACATCGATACGCTTGCCGCTGACTGCGAAGTGATACCAATACAGCAGCATCGAACCGAGCGATGCCATCAAACGGTCGGCGATATCGCGCGCGCCGGCTGCGTTGTGGTCGCCTTTTTCCGGCAATGCGCAACCCAGTGCAGAAACGCCCGTGCGCATCACGTCCATCGGATGCGCCGACGCGGGCAGTTGTTCGAGCACCGCCTTCAGCGATGCGGGAATATCGCGCAGCGACTTCAGTTTCGACTTGTAGGCGGCAAGCTCGGCGACATTCGGCAAAGTGCCGTGCACGAGCAGATGCGCGATTTCCTCGAACTCGCAAGTCGTCGCAAAATCGAGAATGTCGTAGCCGCGATAATGCAGATCGTTGCCAGTGCGACCGACGGTGCACAGCGCGGTGTTGCCGGCAACGACACCGGACAAAGCGACGGATTTCTTGGGTTTGAATGGAATGACGGGTTCGCTCATGGCGGGCTCCTGATTTATTTCTTTCCGGCGAACAATTCGTCGAGCTTGCGTTCGTAATCGTGATAGCCGAGGAAGTCGTACAGTTCCTCGCGCGTCTGCATCTGCGGGACGACGGATTTCTGGGTGCCTTCGCGACGCACGGTCTGGTAGAAATTCAGCGCGGCCTTGTTCATCGCGCGGTAGGCGCCGCAGCAATACAACGCGATGTCCACGTCGACCGAGCGCAGTTCGTCAACAGTGAAAAAAGGCGTCGAACCAAATTCGGTCAGATTGGCGAGAATCGGCACCTTCACCGCGGCCTTGAATCGACGGTACTCGTCGAGAGTCTTCATTGCCTCGGGGAAGATCATGTCGGCGCCAGCCGCGACGTATGCCACCGCGCGTTCGATGGCGGCATCGATGCCTTCAACCGCGGCCGCGTCGGTGCGCGCCATGATGACGAATGTCGGATCGGTGCGCGCATCCACTGCGGCCTTGACCCGATCGACCATCTCGTCCTTCACCACCACTTCCTTGCCGGGACGGTGGCCACATCGTTTCTGCCCGACCTGATCCTCCAAATGCACAGCTGCCACGCCGACGCGTTCAAACGTGCGGATCGTGCGCGCGATGTTGAACGCGCCACCCCAGCCGGTATCGATATCCACCAGCATCGGTAACTGCGTGGCCTCGACGATGCGGCGCGCATCGGTGAGCACGTCTTCCATCGATGAGATGCCCAAGTCCGGCATGCCCAGCGAATTCGCGGCAACGCCGCCGCCGGACAGATATAGCGCCTTGTAGCCGACGCGCTTGGCCATCAGGCCGGCGTACGCCGTAATGGCGCCGACGACCTGCAACGGCGATTCGGCGGCAAGCGAGGCGCGAAAGCGTGCGCCGGCAGATGGGGACTGGCTCATGCGGCCTCCGGGGAAACCGGTATTTTAGCCGATCCGCAAGGACGCGGTCGGGATCGGACGGGCGATCTCAGCCGGCCGGCTTCGCGAACGATTCGTGGCCGTGCACGATGCGCCAGCCTTGCGGCAGCCGTCGCCACACATAGGTGACCACGAAGGCGTAATCGCCGATCTTGCCATCGGGCAGGGTGCGGTGAGCTGCAAGCGGCCATGTCACGATATCAACGTCGGGTCCTAGCGCCATGAATTCGGGCGGCCCGTTCCGGGTGTAGCGCGCATCGCTCTTGCCGTTGTGCCACCATTTCAACTGTTGTGCATGCAGCGCATCCCAGCCGTGGATGACTTCGCCATTGATCGCGAATACCAGACTCTGAGCACGCAGGTACGGCGCCATGAAGGCGTCAGTATCATGTGCATTCGCCGCCAGGAACATCTTCGCCATGAGCGGCTCGATGGCTTGTTCGGCCGACGACGACGCGGCGTGAACGGAACTGGCGGCGAACAGAGTGCAACCGATCGCTGCGATGCCAAGTGAAATTCTCATCATTCCCCCCTGCGGACTCATGGCGTGAGCGAAGCAGCATACGCCGCGGCGTCAATCATGTCGCGCACGCTCAGTGCGGCCACTTCCTTTTGCATCGGCATGGCCACCGTGCCGCGCCGCTGGCCGGTGCGAAACAGGATCAGCTGGCGCGCGAGGTAGGTGGGCGAACGGCCTGCCAGCGGCGGAATCAGTCCGACGCCCTGCAAATTTGTGCCGTGGCAGGATACACACGCGGGCACCGCGCCTATGCCCTTCTTCGCCAGCGTTGCGCCACGCGCAATGCTGCCGGGCGGCACGTACGCAACATACGTCGCGCGACTGTCGTTGTACTCGTATTCGCGGAAATTATCGGGGCTCTCGATAATGCGCGCGCCGATTGGTTCACGCGCTCCGTTCTCGTCCGGCACCAACACGAAGTACTTCCAGTGCGTTTTCGGCACAGCCGCGGTTTCGACCACTTTGACGCGTGATGTGTATTTCATTCCGGAAAAATAATCCGCGGCCTGTCGCAAATCGGCGTCGGCAAGGTTGTGCGCTTCGTCGGCCATGTCCTGCGTCGTTTGCGGAGGACTGCCGCCGCGCTCGCCCGCGCGAAACGCCGCAACCTGCTCGAGGATATAAGCCTTCGGCAAGCCCGTCGGTGATGCCGTGGCGGGCACGCCCTGGCCGCTTACTGTATGGCATTCACCACACGGCAGCGCCGGTTTGCGGCCCATGCTTACGATCTGCGGAGGCAGCGGATGATCCTGCGGAAACCAATCCGGCACGCTGTCATCGAGTTGGCCCAATGTGTAGCTGCGCGTACTACCCGGCACGTGTACGGCCTTGTGCGGATCCGGTTTTGCAGCGTGCGGATCGGAAGGCGGCGGGTAGACGGGAAACGCCCACGCCTCGGCGGCAACGATAGCCGCATCCGGGGTTTGCGAAGTATCCAGCGCAAGAACTTTTGCGCTGCTGGCTAGCAACCAGGCAACTACCACAGCTGTTGCGACGATCCCGATATTCAATTCGCTGCGCATGTTGAATGCCTTGTTGATCGAAGGGGAATATCACCTGTTCGAATCGTCACCCGCTTGTGTGTTTGCCGGCGAGTAAGGCAATCCCATCCTCCGCAATGCCGTCTTGAAACGCGGATCGCTGCGCAGCGGATCGAAAGTTGGTTGCCAGACATTATCCTGGCCGAACATGACTTCATGGCCGATGCGTTCCGGTGCAGCAGCGCCCATTGAACAAGCTTGCGTTGCTTGAAGCGTTGCCAGAGGTCGGTCATGGGCTCACTTGGCCAGGTACTTGTGCGTCTCGGCCAGCGCCGGCAAATCCGCATCCGCAGCATGCCAGATGGCCAGCAGTTTTTGATACGTGACCGTGGCTGCCGTGGTGTCGTGCGCGGCGGCTTGAGCCTGCGCCAGCCCAAGCAGCGACAATGTGCGGTTCGGGGCTTTCTTCAAAGCGACTTCGAATTCGACAATTGCCTGCGTAGGTTTACCGGATTTCAACAACTGTTCGCCCAACAGTTCATGCGGCGGCTTGAGCGGGACGGGTGGACCGAAATCGAACGCCATCGCGTCGTAGCGACGCGCCGCCAGGCGAATCGCAGTAAGGCCATCTTCAACGCGCTGCTGCCGGATCAGTACAACGCCGTGCAAGTCGTCGTCCATGATGGCCAGATAACCAGGCAATTGCGGATCGTCTTGCGAAGTGGAAGTTCTCTCCCGCACCTCATGCAGGTCCGCCAACGCCTGCTGCGCTTTGGTCATATCGCCACGTTCAGCCGCTGCATAGCCGATGGCGAAATCGTTCCACGCTGCTTCCGACCCGAGGTCCGACACATCGATGTCGAGCTTCGCTATGGCGCCGTTCCAATCCCGCGATTCGACCAGTGCGGTGCCGCGCATGGTCACCAGCGAGCCATGCAGGTGTTTGGACATCTGTCCTGGCGACGCATGCTCGGCGTGCAGAGTCTGTGCATGCTGTTTGGCCCATTCCAGCGCCGGCGGAATGGTTTTGACGCAGGCATCCAGCGCGCGTTCGCCCTCACGAAACCGGCCTTGCTGGAAATAGGCGTATTCCAGCCACTCATCGTAGTGTCCGCACTCGACCTCGGGCTTGCCCGCTGCACGGGCCTGCGCATTTACTACGCGCATTGCATTCACGTTTGCTGAAACCACGTCATCCCACATGCCCAGCGCCATGAAAATGTGCGAGGTCATGTGCTGTGCGTGCCCGGCATCCGGCGCGATCTTCGATAACGCGCGTGCCGCTTCCAGCGCACCGGCGGCGTGCGCAGGATCATCCAGCGCGTGAATCCAGTAGTGCGCCGCACCGGGGTTTTGCGGATTGACGTGGAAGCTGCCCTTGGCGATCTGTGCCGCATTCAGATAATCGGTTTCGTTGCGTACGCCTTCGTTGCGTGCCATCAACGCCAGCGCATAAAACAACTGTGCATTGTTGTCGCGCGAATACGTCGCCGCCAATCGCTGCATCGCATCGCAATAGCGGGCGTCTCGTTCTTTCTTCGTGCCTTTTCCGGAATACAGTATTTCCACCGCGGCCAGGTACGCCTTCTCCCGTGCCGTCGGTGCCTTGGCCGCGCGCGCAGCAAGCGTCGGGCCGAGTTTGGCCAGCGCCGCGCGACCGGCGGCGACATCCAACTGGTTCCAGATGCCGTGGTTGTACGTCATCGCCTCGCCCCAATAGGCCATGGCGAAATCCGGTTGCAGTTTCTCGGCTTGCTCAAACGCCTTGGCGGCTGTGGGATATTCGAACAAGTGCAGCAGCAGCAAGCCACGCACGAATGCCGTCTGGGCGGCATCGGATCTCGCGGAAGTCGGGAACGTCACCGTGCCCAATCCTTCGATGATCTGCGGCGCGGTGCCCCGCTCCGCGTACGCTGCAGGCGCGAGCGTCGCCGCAACGATGACCGCCATTGTCATAACGCAAAAATGCAGCCGAACGTTCATGGTTTCACTCCTGTCCGGTGGACACACTGGCATCCGCGACCGGCGTGGCGGTGGCGAATTCTTTCAGCAAAGCCTGAAAGCGCGGGTCCTTGCGCAGCGGGTCCCACACCGGGTCGATGCGCAACGTCGCAACGGAGACGACTTCGCCGCTGGGTGATTCCAGCAACTGCCGAAGATGATCGATCGCGGACGCGGTTTCGCCGACTTGCGACTCGACCCGCGCGAGGCGTTCGAGGGTGTAGCTGCCGACAATGGCATCGCGCGACATCGGCAATTGTTCGGCCGCAGCACGACCAGATTTCAAGGCGGCCTGCTTGTCTCCAAGGCCTGCCTCGACGAGACCAAGGAAGCGGTGGGCATCGGCAGCCGTGACGGGGTTTTTCAGGCGAGCTTGCAAGGCTTGCCGCGCTTGAAGGAAGGCGTCACGCGCCGCTGCGGTTTCACCCTTCATCGCCAATGCCTGACCGCGCAACAGCCCGATCGGTGTTGCGCTGTGCTCGAAGCGGGCGAGCAGCCAATCGGGCGAGTGCGCAATGCTGGCGAGCGCTGCGTCGGGCTGGCGCAACAGCATGTGCAACTTGAAACGCAGCAGTGACACGGTACCTTGTGGATCGGAACCTCGCGGAATGGCGTCAAGCAACCGCTCTGCCGATTCGGTATCGCCACTGAGGATCCGGCTGGTCGAGTGTTGTACCTGCGCTTCGACATCGCCGGGAGAAACGTCAAGCGTGTGCGCATAGATTGGTTCCGCTTCGGCATAGCGGCGCAGGGCCACGTAGGAAGTGGCGATCTCCCGTGGAACTAGCAGATTGCGCGGATCGAGCAGGCTCGCCTGCTGAAGTTCTGCGATGCATTGCGTAAACAAACCCTGCCTACGATGCACATAGGCGATTCCTGCGAGCGCCTCCGCGCTGTTGGGCATGCCTGCGCGCGCGATCGAGAATTCTGCCAGCGCCGGCGCATAGTCGCGATGACCCCAGTAGTGGACGTAGCCCATCGCCAAATGCGCCTCGGGCAAATCCGGCTGCAATTTCAACGCGTGTTCGGCCGCATCGAGGGAGTCGGCCACCACCGAAGCGCGGTTATCGATGCCGTACCAGTGCAGATAGCCAAGCAGATACGACAGTTGCGCATACGCCAGCGCGAACTTCGGGTCGGCCGCAATGGCGCCACGGTAGAAGTCGACGGCTTGCGCGCCAGCAGCGGCAGGATCATTGGCGGTGCTCGTCTGCAGTTGATTGAACAAATCCTGTGCCTTGAGGAACAGATCGTGGGCCTGGATACTGGTGGTCGGCACGCTCGCAATGCGTGCGGATTCCGCCGGCAGCAATTGCGCTTTGAGCGCATCGGCGACTTTCTCGGCCACGTCGCTCTGCACGGCAAACACGTCTGCAATATCGCGATCGTAATTTTTCGCCCACAGATGGCTGTCGTCGTGCGCGTTGATCAACTGCAGGTTGATGCGCACCTTGCCACCAGCCCGTTGCACGCTGCCTTCCAGCACCGTCGCCACGCCGAGTTGCTCGGCCACGATCCTGAGATTTGGCGGATGACTGGCGTACTGCTCGGTCGAGGTGCGCGAGATGACTTTCAGATCGCGAATGGCGGCGAGACGAGTCAGGATTTCGTCCTGCATGCCAGTAGCGAAGTAGCCGTTGGCCTTGTCCTCGCTCAGGTTCTCGAACGGCAGCACCGCTATCGACTTGCGATCGACCTGCACACTGACGGCGGGCTCGGCTGCTGGTGGGGCCGGATTGCCGGCGGCGACGCGGGGTTCCGGAGTGGCAGCGGTCGGCGCGATGCGCCACAACGCGCCGCCACCGAGCGCGAGCAGCAAGGCGATGATAAGCAATTCTGTTCCCGTCACGCGCTGCGCACCCCGCTCGCCGTGATACCAGGCCAGCACCAGGGCAACGAAAAATCCGGCGATCAGGGCGATCGTGATCCCGCGCCGCACGCCATCGGCCCAGCCGAACTGCTGCGCGATGATGTCGAGTCCCTGCAGCAGCGCGAATGCAGCCGCGACATAGGCCAGCGCCCACTGCACCAGCTTGCGTTCGCGCAAACGTTGCAGCAGGTCATTCATGCTTCGTGTCCGTGCCGTCGCCGGCATGTGCCTGCAGCAGCGCCTGAAAGCGCGGGTCCTTGCGCAGCGGGTCCCACACCGGATCGAGCTTGAGCCGTTCGATCGACATGACTTCGCCTGCAGGCATCTCCATCAGTTGGCCGATCAACTGTAGCGCGAGGTCGGGCGCATGCGCGTGCGCCGCAATTTGGGCCAGTCCCACCAGTTGGAAAGGACCGTAGTACGAATCCTTTCCGATTGGCAGAAGGGCGACCGCACGGCGCGCCGCCGCGATGGCTTCGGCGTCGTGGCCAAGGCAGACCTCGATCCAGCTCTGCTGTTGCAGCAGGCTCAGCGAATCCGGATCTGCGGCTAGTTCGGTTTTCAGTTGCACGGCAAGCTGGGCGCACTCGGGTTGGATCCGCTTGCCTTCGCCCGCAAACATCCGGATCACTACCCGCGCCATGCGGCCGCTCCGGCGTTCTTCGTCCGTGCCGGTTGGCGCGGAGTCCCAATCATGGAGCATGTCGGCAAAATGCCGGTCGAAAAAGTCCGGATAGGTGCGCGGATTGAGGAGGTTAAGCAAGTCACCGCCGATGGAATTGTAAGAAGGAATGTTCCAAAGGGGTGGTGGTCGATTCGCTACGCTGGCGCTGGCTACGTCGCCCGTTCCAAAAAGATAGTTGATTATTAAGTTATCGCGAGCGTTGGCGTTATCGGGCGCGAACGCCAAGGTTGCCTTGAGTTGCTGGTCAGCGTTCCGATACCGTCGCTCCATTTGCAGGCTGATGGCGTAGTTGTCACGTAGGTCAGGATCGCGCGGAGAAATGGCCAATGCCTTCTCGAGGTAGCCTGACGACTGCTGCATCTGCCCGGTGCGGCGGGCAATATAGCCCAAGCCCGCAAGTGCCAGGGTGTTGCTGGGTGCAAGTTGCAACGTCCGCTTGAATTCGACAATCGCCTCGTCGTAGCGGCGGAAGCCCCAGTAATCGTAATAGCCGAGCGCCAGATGCGCTTCGGGCAGGTTCGGCGCGAGTGCGAGGGCATGATCGATCGTGACTTTCACCGCGGCCAGCTCGGGCGCCGTCAGCGGCTTGACATTCCAATGCCGATGCATTTGGCCGTAGGCGAGCTGGGCATAGGCCAGGGCGAAGTCGGGATCAAGGGCGATGGCCTTCTCGTAACCAGCATCGGCCGCCAGGTGCGTTGACACGTCCGATGTGTTGATCGCCTCTTTCAGTTGATATTCTGCGTGCAGGAACGCGTTAAGCGCGGCCGCGTTTTGCGTCGGTGTCTGGCTCACGCGCGCGGACTCCGCCGGCGTGAGTTTCGCCTTGAGCGCATCGGCTACCTTTTGCGCGACTTCGCCTTCGACACCGAAGATATTGTCCAGCGTGCGCGGATAGGCTTCGGCCCACAGATGATTGTCGGAATCGGCATCGATCAACTGCACGTTGATCAGCACCTGATTGCCGGATTTCTGCACGCTACCTTCGAGGATGGTGGCGACGCCGAGTTGCCGGGCGATGGATTTCAGGTCATCCGGGTGGCTCTTGTATTTCTCGGTCGAGGTGCGCGAGATCACTTTCAGGTCGCCAATGGCGGCCAGCTTGGTCAGGATCATGTCCTGCATGCCGTCGGAAAAATAAGCGTTGTCCTTGTCCGAACTGAGATTTTCGAACGGAAGTACCGCGATCGATTTGGCGGGAATTTTCGTATCTGTTGGAGCCAGCGTCGCGACCGGTTTTGCCACCGCGGTGGCTGTTGGCGTGGGCCTAACCGCAAGCGGCTTCGGCGCGCCGGCGAAGCCCCACATCAATCCCCCGCCGATGGCGAGCAGCAGTGCGAGCAACAGCAGCTCCGTGCCGCTCACTTTTTGCGCGCCACGTTCGCCGTGATACCACGCCAGCAACAACGCGATGAAAAAGCCAACACAAATCGCAACGATCAAAATGCGCTCGACCATGTCCGGCCACGCAAATTTTTGTGCAACGATGTCGATGCCCTGCAAAAGCGCAAACGCGCCGGCCACATAGGCAATCGCCCACTGCACCAGCTTGCGTTGCTTGAGGCGTTCGATCAGGTCCATCGGTGGAACACCTTACGTCAATTCAGGGACGAACTCACCCCATTCACCCGGCGGCTGCCGCAAATCTGTCGGCAACCTACCTTACCAATCCGCTCACGTTGACACGCTTGTGCCGTCGTGGCCGCGATCGTCAAGCCGCGCCATCAATGCCCGAAAGCGGGGATTGTCGCGCAACGCATTCAGATCGCTGTCATGCTCGATCCAGTCGCGGCTGCCGCCGCCCGACGCGCAGGCGCGCTCGAGCAAATCCAGCGCCCGATCGCAGTCGCCGGCCAGACTGTAGTAGCACGCGGCGTTGTACAACGTCGAATAGTCGTCGGGATTCAACCGCAGCGCTGCCTCGACGTGTGGCTTGCCGGCCTCGCGCTGTCCCAGTCGCGCCAGCACACCGGCGAGCAGGTAGTGCGCGCGCGCGTTATCCGGATCCAGCTCCAATTGATGGAGCAAGCCGACAAGTGCCTCGCGGGCGGTCGCTTCCGCCGCATCGGGATTTCCGCTGGCGTCGAGCGCGGAAACGGCAAGTGCAAGCACGGTGCTATCGTCCGGTCGCAGGCTGAAAGCCACACGGAACAGTTCCGCCGCGCGCACGAACTCGCCATGCGCCAGACAGTGGCGCGCGAAATAATAGTAGGCATCGAAAAGTTCCGGATTCAGCGTCAATGCGCGCTCGAATGATCGAGTCGCGCCGTCGTTGTCACCAGTCAGCGAGCGGATATGTCCCAGCGCGACATGCACTTCGGCCAGATCCGGGGCTAGCTCCAGGGCGCGATGCGCCGCGCGCGTTGCCTCGGGCAGCACATCTTCGGCGCGTACGAAGCGCCACAGCAGCAACTGCGCGAGAGCGTCGGCGAGGCCGGCATGCGCATGCGCATACTCCGGATCCAGCTCGATCGCGCGCCGGAACATGGCCGCTGCCTTGCGCCAGTCCGTCACGCTGATCTTGCCAGCCAGTTGCCGTCCGCGCAGATAGAACTCATGGGCCTGGATGTTGCGCGGTGCGTAGCGCTCGCGGCGTGCGGCCTCGTCGCCGGTTAGGGACACGCGTAGCGCTGCGGAGACCTTGCGCGCGATTTCGCTCTGGATTGCGAATACATCGGCAAGCCCGCGGTCGTAGGTCTCCGACCACAGGTGATAGCCGCTGACGGCGTCGATCAGCTGAGCGGTGACGCGCACGCACTCGCCAGCCTTGCGCACACTGCCCTCGAGGATCGCGCCCACACGAAGCTGCTGGCCGATTTCCCGTGGATCGACGCTGCCGTCGCGAAAACGAAACGAAGCCGTGCGCGAGGCCACGCGCAGACCGCGCACGCAACTCAGCACATCGATGATTTCTTCGGCGAGTCCGTCGCAGAACCAGTCCTGATCGTGGGCCTGACTCAGATCCGCAAACGGCAGGATGGCGACGGACTTGTCGTGGTTCGAAACGGGGACACCGTTGCCGGACGATAGCAAGTCGGAGCGCGATCCGGATGTATCGATCTCGGATTTCGTGCGCACGATTCCCTGCGGGGTAACATCGAATGCCCACGCCAGAACCACGGCGATGGGAAAACCGATCACGATAAGCAATACCACCAGTTGCGCGGCCCAGTCCGGCATGTGGAATACCGGGAAAACCTGGGTCGCAATCTCGATCAGCAGCCAACCGACAATGGCGTACGCCGCAGCGACGCGAAACACCCGGCGTCGCTTGAGCTCGGTAAAGAACGTTGACATGCGTCGTCCCTCTGCGCGCGTCGGTCGGGGCGCAGCATAACAAAATCCTGAACACGGGCTGCACGCCTGCGCTGGCGCGGTAAACCCAGGAGTCGGAGTGACGTTCTTCGTCGGCGTGACCAGCCCCAACGGAGATCGACGATGAAACGTTTTGCGAAGATGCTATTGCTTGCCGCCGTAGCACTGTCCCCGCTATTTGCCAGCGGCTGCGTTTACTATCCGGCGCGGCCGTATCGCGCTGCGGTGTGGGCACCGGGCCACTGGGTTGGCGGCGTATGGGTGCGCGGTCGCTGGCGCTGAGAGAAAGGCGCGCGGGTTATGCGTCCGCGCGCTGCGGCGGGATCAGCGTTTGGCGAACAGGTGCTCGACTCCAGCGCGTTCTTCGCGCAGTTCCTTGTCGGTGGCGGTCATGCGCGCACGCGAAAATTCATTGATCGCCAGATTCTGCACAATGCTGAATTTTCCATTTTTGCACGTGACCGGGTAACCGTAGATCACGCCCGGTGCGATGCCGTAGCTGCCGTCGGACGGAATGCCCATCGATACCCAGTCCCCTTCGGCCGTGCCGAGAGCCCAGCTACGCATGTGGTCGATCGCCGCAGCGGCTGCCGAGGCTGCACTGGACGCGCCGCGCGCCTTGATGATGGCTGCACCGCGTTGCTGCACGGTCGGAATGAATTCTTTTTCGTACCACGCCTGATCGACCAGGCTCATTGCCGGCTTGCCCTTGACCGTGGCGTGATGGATATCCGGGTACTGCGTGGAACTGTGGTTGCCCCAGATGATCATCTTCTGCACGTCGGTATTGTGCGCGCCGGTTTTTTCCGCAAGCAGACTCTTGGCGCGGTTGTGATCCAGACGCACCATCGCGGTGAAGCAGTTCGGATCCAGATCCCGTGCGTTTTGTTGCGCGATCAGCGAATTCGTATTGGCCGGATTGCCGACGACGAGCACTTTCACCTCGCGTTTGGCATGCGTGTTGAGCGCCTTACCTTGCGGCGAGAAAATCGCGCCGTTGGCTTCGAGCAGATCCTTGCGTTCCATGCCCGCGCCGCGCGGACGCGCGCCGACCAGCATGGCGTAATCCACATCCTCGCAGGCAACGTTCGCATCGTCCGTGCAGACGATGCCGGCGAGCAGCGGGAACGCGCAGTCGTTCAATTCCATCGCCACGCCGTTGAGCGCGGGCAGCGCCGGCGTGATTTCCAGCAGACGCAGGATCACCGGCTGGTCCTTGCCGAGCATGTCGCCGGCGGCGATGCGGAACAGCAAGGCGTAACCGATCTGGCCGGCGGCGCCGGTGACGACAATGCGGACGGGAGATTTCATGGTGGCGACTCCTTACTTTAACTCGGCAAAAAAATCATGCATGCGCTTGAGACCATCGCTCAATTCCGCCGGCCTGCAGGTGTAGGAAATGCGCAGGCTGCGCGGTTCGCCAAATGCCGATCCGGGCACACAGGCAACGCCCTTGGCGTCGAGCAGTGCGGCGCAGAAGTCGATGTCGTTGCCGATGCGTTGACCATTGTGCGACTTGCCGAAAGCGACGGAGATATCCGGAAACGCATAGAACGCACCCTGCGGGCGCGGGCACTTCACGCCCGGAATCGCCAGCAATGCGGTCAGCACTTCGTCGCGACGCACGGCAAAATCGGCGCACTTCGCGGCCGTGATGTCCTGCGGACCGCTCAGTGCGGCGACCGCCGCCGCGGTCACGACTTCCGGCAAATTGGTGATGTGATTGGAGTTCAACGTAACCAGCGCATTGGCCAAGCGCTCTGGCGCGGCAACGAAACCCACGCGCCAACCCGGCATGCCATAGGACTTGGACAGTGAATCCACGATCGCGACACGATCGCGCAATTCCGGCTTGATGTGCAGGAAATTGTGGTAACCAACGCCATCGAACACCATGCGATTGTAGATGTCGTCGGTGATGATCCATGTGTCCGGATGCTTGACCAGCACGTCGGCCAGCGCGGCGATTTCAGCGCGCGTGTAGACCATGCCGGTCGGGTTGGACGGATTGTTGAACAGGAAAATCTTGGGTTTGCTCGCCAGCGCCTTGTCCAATTGTGCCGGCGTGAGCTTGTAGTTCTGTTCCGGAGGACACGGCAACAACGTGGTCTTTGCGCCGAGGATGTCGGCGATATCGACGTAGCTGGTCCAGTACGGCGTCGGAAACACGATCTCGTCGCCGGGATCGAGCAATGCCTCGGCCAGGTTGTACAACACCTGCTTGGCGCCGATGCCAGTGGCGATATTGGCGCGGGCGTAGCCGGAGAAGCCGCTGTCCTGCAAATGCCCCAGAAACGCATCGAGCAAATCCTCGCGGCCGCGATTGGAACCGTAGCCGCCGGTATCGTGCTTCAGCGCTTCGCGCACCGCCGCGTAAACGTGTTCACCGGGCAGAAAATTCGGTACGCCGATGGAAAAATTGACGATGCTGCGCCCGGCCGCGCGAAGCTGTTTGGCCTTGTCGGCAATCAGCATGATCGCGCTGGGTTTGGCGCGGCTCATGCGTTGAGCAAGCTGGAGCATCGCGGTTCCTCGGCAGTAAACGGCAAGCAGCAAATTTTAGCATAGCCCTGCCCGCACTTGCGCTGCGCGAATTTGCTAAGCTGCCCGCGCGCCGGGGAGGCTGGGGCCGGCGGCATCGGCACTCAACTCAACAAAATGGAGGCGTCATGATCCACTTGCTCTGGTCCATTATCGTTGGTTTCGTCGTTGGCCTGATCGCACGCGCGGTATTGCCCGGCGCCGATCAGATGGGATTTCTCATGACCACTGTGGTCGGCATCGTCGGTTCGATCGTCGGCGGCTTTATCGGCGGTCTGATCAAGAAACCGGCCGACGGCGCCATGTTCCATCCCGCTGGCTTCCTCATGTCGATCATCGGCGCGATCATTCTGCTGGTGGTGCTGCGCCAGTTTCCGCAAATCCATTTCTGACACTGCGTTTGTCCACAGCAAAACGGCCGCCTGAGGGCGGCCGTTTTTTGGCGGTGCGCGAGCGATTCCACGATGGCATTTGAGCGTTTTCGAATCACTCGACATTCTTCGCGCCAGGCTCGTCGGGCTTTTTCGTGTCGGCTTGTTTGGCGCCCACATCTGTCAACGGCCCCACTTTGACCATCGGTGTCCATTCACGATCGCGCGCGGCAAAATATAATTTGGGTTCCCAGTTGTCCTTGGCGAGAAATTCGTTCATTGCGCCGCATCCGATTTGCGGCACAACACGCCCGCCGATGATCAAGGCCGACCCGCACTTGACCGTGCTGATCTGCACGACGCCGGAATCGTATCCGGTGCGGGACCCGGTGAAGTTCATCATTCCCTGACGCAGTTGCACGGCCATGCGATGCTTGGCCACAGCGTCTCCGTAACGCTTCGCCAGATTCTCATGTACTTTCTTCGCGCGTTCGAGTTGAAGAATATTCAATGTACGTGCAACCTCATCACGCGTTGCGACAAACTGCGGATAACCGCGTTCTGCCGCGAGCTCCAACCAGGCCAACGCCGTGCCCGGGTCCCTGGCAGTACCTTCGCCGTTCAGATACATGAGTCCCAGGCACAGTTGCGACAGCTTGTCGGCGTACAGCGCACCGTATTCAAAATTCTTCAGTGCCGATTTGTAGCGGTGCGCAGCGTAATCTTGCATGCCCTGCGTCATGCCGTACAAATCGGGATGAAACCAGGTCGATGCGTTATGCATCGCCTGGAGCGTCTTTTGCACCTCTGAGTTTTTCGCCGGGTCGTCGGCGGAAATGGCAAGTGAGCAAACCGACATCGCCATGAACAGCGCGCATACACATGTCGGCGTACGACACCTGCATCTCGCGCGCCGCCTGTTTTGTTCTGAAAATGTGTGAGCCGTCATTGCAGCTTACCCGAAAAATATGGCTTTGCAGGCAAACAACATCTTCTCGAAAATTCGCCCCCCGTCGTGTCGACAACAAGAGGGCGAACGCATTTCTCCTCGATGCTACTCGTGCCCTTCAACTAGTCCAAGGCAATTGAAATAGTCCGCCTGAGCCTGAGCGACTGCCTCGGCATTCGCGGTCGTCGGTGATACGTTGAAATTGAATACAGCTACCTGATAGGCAATTTTCTCGCCTTGACAAAGAAACGCGGCGTTTGCGTTTGGCGCAATCGCCGCTCCAGATATTGCAAAGGAAAACATGAAAAGTAAAAACGACTTCGTGTTAATGCTTTACTCCATAGGGGTAGGAATGCCATCGCTATGGCACCCAAAAAACACCATACCCCCCCCCCCCGAATGCGATCGTCAAGGGCCTCGCCATCACGGGCTCATGCAATCATGTAATGAAAAACGGCCGCCCGCGGGCGGCCTTTTTGTTTGCCAGCGATGCGGCAGCTCAACGCGCATCCAGTGCCTTGTTCCACTGCTCCACGCGCGCGCGCATTTTCTCCAGCAGTGGCGCCGTATCGCCCTGAATCGTGATCGAGTCGATCTTGTCACCACCGCGAATCGCATCGACGACTTTCTGATCGTCGGGGCCAACGATCTTGCCGAACACCGTGTGCTTGCCGTCCAGCCACGGCGTCGGCACATGGGTGATGAAAAACTGGCTGCCGTTGGTGCCTGGCCCGGCATTGGCCATCGACAGCACGCCGGGTTTGTCGTGTTTTAGTTCGGGCCGGCATTCGTCCTCGAAACGATAGCCCGGCCCGCCGGTGCCGGAACCCTGCGGGCAGCCGCCCTGAATCATGAAATCCGGAATCACCCGGTGAAAACTCAAGCCATCATAATACTTGCGCTGCACCAGATTGACGAAATTGGCCACCGTCAGCGGCGTTTTCTCAGCATGCAGTTGCACGTGGATCGGGCCGCGCGCGGTGTTGAACGTGGCGGTAAGGCTCATGGCAATCCTCGATAATAGGGTGGTCAAGCATAACCCGGCTGCGAGTCGGCGCGACAGGGGTGATTCCGCACGCTACGACAATTCGCGGTATAATTATCGGCTTGCCCTTTAGACGTCGCCCGCCACTCCGCGGGCCTATCGCCATGTCCATCGAAAACCTGCGCAACATCGCCATCGTCGCCCACGTCGATCATGGCAAAACCACACTCGTGGATTGCCTGCTCAAGCAGTCGGGCACGTTCAGCGAACGCACCGTGCTGGCCGAGCGCGTGATGGATTCCAATGATCAGGAAAAAGAGCGCGGCATCACCATCCTTGCGAAGAACACGGCGATCACCTGGCGCGACAACCGCATCAACATCGTCGACACGCCGGGACACGCGGATTTCGGCGGCGAAGTCGAGCGCGTGCTGTCGATGGTCGACTCGGTGCTGTTGCTGGTGGACGCGATGGACGGGCCGATGCCGCAGACCCGCTTCGTCACCCAGAAGGCATTCCAAATGGGCTTCAAACCCATTGTCGTGATCAACAAGGTCGATCGCCCCGGCGCGCGTCCGGGCTGGGTGCTGGATCAAACCTTCGACTTGTTCGATCGCCTCGGCGCCACCAACGAGCAACTGGACTTTCCCGTCGTCTACGCCTCTGCGCTGCACGGCTACGCGAGCCTGGATGCGGATGCGCGCGAAGGCGACATGACTCCACTGTACGAAGCGATCATGCAGCACGTGCACGCGCCCAAGGTGGATCCGGATGGGCCGTTCCAGATGCGCATCTCGCAGCTGGACTACAACAGTTATGTTGGCCTGATCGGCATCGGTCGCATCCAGCGCGGCAAGGTGCGCACCAACATGCCGGTCGCGGTGATCGACCGCGCAGGCAAGAAGCGCAACGGCAAGGTGTTGCAAGTGCTCGGCTTCATGGGTCTGGAGCGCCGCGAAGTAGCGGAAGCGGAAGCCGGCGATATCGTGGCCATTTCCGGCGTCGAGGGTCTGGGCATTTCCGACACGATCTGCGCGCTGGACGCGCCCGAGCAATTGCCGGTGATGACGGTAGACGAGCCAACCATCAGCATGACGTTTTGCGTGAACAACTCACCGTTTTGCGGCCGCGAGGGCAAGTTCCTCACCAGCCGCCAGATCCGCGATCGGCTGATGCGCGAAGTGCTGCACAATGTCGCGCTGCGCGTGGAAGAAACCGAAGACCCGGACAAGTTCAAGGTGTCCGGCCGCGGCGAACTGCATCTTTCCGTGCTGATCGAAACCATGCGCCGCGAAGGCTACGAACTGGCCGTCTCGCGCCCCGAAGTCATCCTCAAGCAAGTCGACGGCGTGACGCACGAGCCGTGGGAACAACTCGTCGTGGACATGGAAGAACCCTTCCAGGGCGCGGTGATGGAGCGCCTCGGCACCCGCCGTGGCCAGCTCAAGAACATGGAGCCGGACGGCCGCGGCCGCGTGCGCCTGGAATACCTGATTCCGGCGCGCGGACTGATCGGTTTCCAGACGGAATTTCGCACCGTCACGGCCGGCACCGGCCTGCTGTTCCACGTGTTCGATCACTACGGCCCGCGTGCCGAAGGCGCCATCGCCAAGCGCCAGAACGGCGTGATGATTTCCAACGGCACCGGCATGGCACCTGCGTACTCGCTGGTGTCGCTGCAGGAACGCGGCCGTCTGCTGATCGACGAAGGCGCGGAAATCTACGAAGGCCAACTCGTCGGCATCCACGCCAAGGACAACGACCTCACCGTCAACGCCCTGCGCGCCAAGCAGCTGACCAACATCCGCGCCGCCGGCAAAGACGAGAACGTGCAACTCACCCCGCCGATCCGCATGTCGCTGGAACAGGCGCTGGAATTCATCGAAGACGACGAACTCGTCGAAGTCACCCCCAAGGCCGTGCGCCTGCGCAAGAAGCACCTCACCGAAAACGACCGCAAGAAGGCCTCGAGACAGGCGGCGTAAAAGAACCACCGATTGACCTGCTCCGCTCGACATCTCGAGCGCCGGCAGTGCTCGGAATCCTCACATACCAAAAGTATGCTCCAGTTCCACCGCGCTGGCGACGCGCGACTTGTCTTCGCTCGCAACGGTCAATCCATGATTCCTGATCGATCGCACCGAGCATCTGTTTGGGGCTTACTTGTTTAGCCGCGCAGCCGCTCGATCAACGCGTCAGCGAAACTTTCCGTGGTGCCGCTGCCGCCAAGATCCGGCGTGGTGCGGTCTTTCGCGGCCAGGGTGGCACGAATCGCACTGCGCAGGCGCTGCGCTGGATCAGCGAGCCCCAGATGATCGAGCATCTGGCAGGCGGCCAGCAGCAGTGCGCAGGGATTGGCGATGCCCTTGCCGGCGATATCCGGCGCCGAGCCGTGCACGGC
>JBOHYL010000065.1:0-15797 GCA_050737915.1 Rudaea sp. | reverse complement strand
CCAATCTCGAGCCGATGCCGGCTGCTGTGACCACACAGTGGTCCAAGCACATGCAGGAATACCTGCCGGTGCTGGCTACCAACTACGAACGCATGCTCGACACCCTTGCGAGCACGAAAACCAGCCCGGATGATGCGCGCTTCATCAAAATCGCGCGCGTGCTGGTGAACGAACTGAAAACCCACGCAAACTGGGACAAGCTGCGCGCAATCGGTTTCAAGCCGGCTGCGCGCGTGGTCTTCTATGGCGTCGGTCTGGCGCCGGTGCTGCGCGTGGAACTGGGAGATGCGGCCGCATTCAAGGCCGAAGTGGCGCGCATCGAACAGCAGACCGGCGAGAAACTGACCGTCGCCAAAACCGGCAATCAGGAATACTGGCAAGTCGGCAGCGACAAGGCGATGGCGATCGTTGCGGTCGAAGGTTCGCACCTGGTGGTCACGTTCGCGCCGGCCAACGCCAACGACACACTCAAGCAGACCTTGCTAGGCATGACGCGACCGGCACAGTCGCTGGCGGACGCTGGCACGCTGCAGGCGCTGGCCAGGCAATACGGCTATTCCCCCTATGGCGAAGGCTTTGTCGATTTCACGCGTCTGGCAGCGCGCTTGTCCAATCCGCTCGCTGGCAGCGATCTGGAAATCGCCAAGGCGTTCGGCGTGCCGACGTCCGGCATCGATGCACAATGCAAGAATGAATATGCAGCTCTGGCGGAGAAATTCCCGCGCTGGGTCATGGGCGCGCAGGAACTGACCCCGCGACGCGTGCGCATCGACGCGCAAATGGAGCTCGAACCAGCGCTGGCCAAACAACTCGCTGCCGCAATGACCGCTGCTCCCGGCACCGGCGCAGCGGGTGAAGGCATTGTCGACATCAGCGTGGCCGTGCCCCTGCTCAAGCTCAAGGATTTCTGGATCGCGCAAGCCGATGCCGTGGCCGCAAAACCTTTTGCCTGCGCGCAGTTGACCGAATTGAACGCGAGTTTCGCCCAGATGAAGGCCAAACTCGACATCACGGTACCGCCACCGTTCAGCGACTTGACCGGCTTGCGTTTTGTGCTGGACAAGGCCGAGCCACGCACCGGTAGCATGCCCGATTTCGCTGGCCGCTTGCTGTACGGCTCGAGCAATCCGGCTGCGGCACTGGCGATGGCCCAACTGACCGTACCGGGGTTGAAGGATCTGAAAGTTGCCGCCGATTCCAAGCCGGTGGCGCTGCCACTGCCGCCGGGAATGCTGCCGGCCAACGCGCCGCCGCTGTTCGTGGCAATGTCGGACAAGGCCATTGCCGTAGGCGCGGGCACTGGCGAGGACGCCAAACTTGGCGCCTTTCTCGCAGCCCCGGCAGCCACCGAGCCGGAATTCCTGCGCGTGCATTTCAGCGGCGCAATGTACGGCCTGCTCGGCCGCTTCACGCAGCAAGTCAGCGCGAAACTGCCGCCGGACAAGGCTGCGCAAATCGCCAATCAGTCGCAGTTGTTCAATATCTACGAGAAGTGGATCCGTTCAGCCGACATCACCTTCACAGCGAACGCCAGCGGTATCGCACTGCAGGAAACCGTCGAGCAGAACTAGTCTAGTGCTTCAATCTGTTTGGAACCCATCAAAGACATGTCATCCCGGCAGGGAGTGCCGGGAACCAGACTGCATGGATGCAAATCCGGCATAGATATATTCGGACAAGCTGCCTTCCGTGGCTTCTGGATTCCGGCACTCCCTGCCGGAATGACGGTTTTTTGTACTGTGCGACGGCTTTCTAAGTTCCATCAAGTACGAAGCCGTACTCTAGGGAACCCTCAACCCTCGACCAGTTCCACCCCATCCATGCCCTGCGACAGCGTGTGCGCGTCGCCACCCTGGGCGAGCTTGATCTTCAGGCGCACCTCGTTCGCCGAATCGGCGTAACGCAACGCGTCCTCGTAGGAAATTTCCCCGGCCTGATACAACTCGAACAGGGCCTGATCGAAGGTCTTCATTCCTAAATTGGTCGATTCCTTCATCACGTCCTTGAGCTTGTGGATTTCACCCTTGCGGATGTAATCCTGCACCAGCGGCGTGCCAAGCATGACCTCGACCGCGACCCGGCGCGCCTTGCCGTCCGGCGTCGGGATGAGCTGCTGTGCGACCACGCCCTTGAGGTTGAGCGACAGGTCCATGAACAACTGCGGATGTCGGTCTTCGGGGAAAAAGTGCAGGATGCGGTCCATCGCCTGATTGGCGTTGTTCGCATGCAACGTGCACAGGCACAGGTGGCCGGTTTCGGCAAAGTTGACCGCGTGTTCCATCGTCTCGCGCGTACGCACTTCGCCGATCATGATGACGTCGGGCGCCTGACGCAGCGTGTTCTTCAGCGCGTTTTCCCAGGAATCGGTGTCGATGCCGAGCTCGCGCTTGGTGATGATGCAGCCTTCGTGCTTGTGCACGTATTCGATCGGATCCTCGATGGTGATGATGTGGCCGGTCGAATTCTGGTTGCGATAGCCGATCATCGACGCCAGCGACGTGGATTTGCCGGTGCCGGTGGCGCCAACGAAGATGATGATGCCGCGCTTGGTCATCGCCAGCGTCTTGATGATTGGCGGCAGGTTCAATTCTTCGGTGGTCGGGATGCGCGTTTCGATCCGGCGCAACACCATGCCGACGTTGTTGCGCTGATAGAAACAGCTCACGCGGAAACGGCCGACGCCGGAGACGCCGATCGCGAACTGGCATTCGTGGGTCTTTTCGAACTCCTCACGCTGCGACGGCGTCATCACGTTGAGCACCATGTCGCGCGACTGCTGCGGCGTCAGCGCATTCTGCGTGATCGGCGCGATGCGTCCGTGCACCTTGATCGATGGCGCCACCCCGGCCGTGATGAACAGGTCGGACGCCTTCTTGTGCACCATCAATTTGAGGAACGAGGTGAAATCTATTGCGCTCATGACACTTGCTCCCGGCACCCAGCGGTCCGCCGAACCATCTTACACCTTTGCCTCAAAATCGGGTTATGCAGTGGGCCTCAATTCGAGACTGCTTTCGGCACTAGCTCAAGCACTACCGCACGCGGCTGGCCAAGTGGATAAATATCCAAACGACGAGTTCCTCCCAAAAGAATCTTGAGCCCATCGGGCGAGATACTCTCTGCGAGAATTTCGTCCCAATCATCGTCCCCAATACCGAGTTCGCTGGTCAATGAACGCACCGAGACGATGCCGGTGGCTTCGGTCCAGATGAACGCCCTGCTCACCGTTGCGGCGGGGTAATTGGACGTTGGTGGATCCGCGTCATACACGCCAACGACGATCGAACCATTGGGCGTGGTGCCGCCAACGCCATAATCAAGCGCATCGGAAAGCGTGCCCATGTAGTCGAATGTCCCGTCGTTTTTGGAATACCAAGCCTCCAGCGTCTGCGGGTTATTCGGATCGCGGTTATAGAGGCCGGCGCCATATACGATGCTACAGTCCGCATTGCAGGCAGCGGCGGCGGCGAGTTCCTGACCGGCGGGATTTTGCATGATCGACGGCTGGCCGCCGTTGTTCCAGCGAATGGCGACGGGATATGGATAGGTATTCACAAAACGCAAGCTCACGCCGACAACCGTATTGCCGTCATCAGAGACAGCGTATGGGTACCCGCCGGGAATGGCGGTGGTTAACGGCAGCAGTTGTTGCAAACCATTTGTCGCGCGCACCCATGGGGAATCGCCATCTTTTGGGCCGTTCCGGCCATAACCAATGGCATAGTTGAAATTATGCGAAACACCGGTATGCCAAGATTCGTTTACAACGTCGCCCGGCAAGGGCTGCCAGACCGAAGTTTGCTGCCATAGCAGAACATGCAGCGGATCACCCGCAGCTATCTGGTCCGCACTGAAATAATCGGTCGCTATTACAGAAGAACCATCGGGCGAAATGAACACGGGCAGCGCTGCGAGTTGCCGCGGCACTTCCTCCCATGTCTGCGAATCCGGGTGCCACAGCGCCAGACCCTCTTCCCACTGCCCCGCGATGGTGCCGTCTTCGGCGATCGATTGGGCAGAAATGGTGTTGGGATTTGGCAGCGTATAGGTGGGGATGGGAATCTCGTTCCAAGTGATGTCGTAAAGATCACTGAGCTTGGGTTTGACGTAAGGACAAACCGGTTTTTGCAATTGCGTCAGTCGGGTCAGTGTCAAATCGCCGGTGCCAAAGCCCGGTTGACTCGACGCGTAATGCGCGCTTCCCTGGTTGCAGTCCAGCGTCAGCGTCAGCGTGCCCCATTCTTCTTCCTGGTAGCTGGCCGGATCGAACGCAGTACCGAACTTCGGCCCGCTGGTGCTGAACATTTGCGGGAACACGATGGCGCCGTTCTGCTCGGCGCCAACGCCCATCAGCCACACCTGATTGCCGGAAGTATCGTAGGTGAACCAGCTTACGATGGCTTGGTTGTTGGACATCCATTGAAGGTCGAAGCCTTCGCCGCTGTGCGAGACATCGAACCAATTGCCGCTCTGACCGGCGTACGCCAGGATCGGCAGCCCCGGCACGCCATTGATGGGGGTGCAGCCCGCACCCATCACGTCGGTTAACCGCTGGATCGGCAGCGTCTGCGACTGGCCGAACGCATCGTACTGGAATGTGCCGGTGTTGCAGTCGCTGAACGTAAGCGACACGTTGCCGACGGTCTGGAATTGCACGTCGTCGGGATTGAACGCGGGCCCGAACTTGCCGCCCCGGGTGACTTGCATCTGCGGGAATTGGATCGAGTCGCCCGCCGGGTTACGAACGATTTGGCCAACGCCGATAAGCCAGCGTTGCGCACCGTGCTCGTCGTAGGTATACCAGTAGGTAACCGCGGTATTCGCATCGAGGATGTCGAGCTGCAGCCCTTCGCCGCTGCGTGCCGGGTCGAACCACATCCCGCTGTAGCCAGGGCTTATCGTCGCCGCGCCGGCGAGCAAGGTATTGAAAAGCATCGCCAGCGCGGACGCAACGGCGAGACATCTCGTCACACCGCTGCGTGCGCTGCCGTCATTTGAAAATTTCTTTGTTCTTGGCATAGCTGATCGCCTGCTGGCGCGTGACCAAGCCGCGCTTGACCAGATCCTGCAGGCATTGATCCAGCGTCTGCATGCCGTACTGACTGCCAGTCTGGATCGACGAGTACATCTGCGCCACCTTGTCCTCGCGGATCAGGTTGCGGATGGCCGGAATGCCGACCATGATCTCGTGCGCGGCGATGCGCCCGCCGCCGACCTTCTTCAGCAGCGATTGCGAAATCACCGCGCGCAGCGATTCGGACAACATCGAGCGCACCATCGCCTTTTCCGCCGCCGGGAACACGTCGATGATGCGGTCGATGGTCTTGGATGCCGATGAGGTGTGCAGGGTCGCGAACACCAGATGTCCGGTTTCCGCTGCGGTGAGCGCCAGGCGAATGGTTTCGACGTCGCGCATTTCGCCTACCAGGATGTAGTCCGGGTCTTCGCGCAACGCCGAGCGCAGCGCCTCGTTGAAGCCGTGCGTGTCGCGGTGCACCTCGCGCTGGTTGATCAGGCATTTCTGCGCGGTATGCACGAATTCGATCGGATCCTCGATGGTGAGAATGTGACCGTATTCGTTCTTGTTGACGTGATCGCACATCGCCGCCAGCGTTGTGGATTTGCCCGATCCGGTCGGTCCGGTGCACAACACCAGGCCCTGTGGTTGGTCGATCAGTTCCTTGAAAATGCGCGGGCAGCCCAGGTCTTCCAGGCTCAGCACTTCGGACGGAATCGTGCGGAACACGACGCCGGCACCGCGATTCTGGTTGAACGCGTTGACGCGGAAACGTGCCAGCCCGGGAATCTCGAACGAGAAATCGACTTCGAGGAATTCCTCGTAGTCGCGGCGCTGCTTGTCCGACATGATGTCGTACACCAGCGAATGCACCTGCTTGTGATCCAGCGCCGGGATGTTGATGCGGCGCACATCGCCGTCCACGCGGATCATCGGCGGCAAACCGGCGGACAGATGCAGGTCGGATGCCTTGTTCTTGACCGAAAAAGCGAGCAGTTCAGCGATATCCATGCGATATTCCCTCGATTCATCCGGCGCGTGCGCAATGCGGTGCGCTGCGACGAGTATAACGCGATAATTTCAAGTCGGCGCAACCCTTTGGAGGCGTAATCTTGAACCCGTCGTATGCCGCAATCCGCGGCCGCATTGAAGCAGCCGCCCGCGCGGCTGGACGCCACGTGCTCCTGCTCGCGGTATCCAAGACACAGCCGGCGACAGCGATCCGCAATCTGGCCGCACTCGGCCAGCGCGCGTTCGGCGAAAACCAGGTGCAGGAAGCGCTCGTCAAACAGCGCGAACTTGCTGCATTGAATCCTGCCGATCTGGAGCTGGAATGGCATCTGATCGGCCCGCTGCAATCGAACAAATGCCGCGAGGTCGCGCTGCATTTCGACTGGCTGCACAGTCTGGATCGGCAAAAGCTGATCGAGCCGCTGAACCGTCACCGCCCCGCGTATTCTGCGCCGCTGAAGGTTCTGATCCAGGTCAATATCGACGCCGAGGCGAGCAAATCCGGTTGCACTCCGCAGGCAATACCCGCGCTGGCGGCCGCGGTTGCGCAGGCGCCGCGCCTGGCGCTGCGCGGCCTGATGGCCATTCCTGCACCGCATTCAGATCCGGCCCGGCGGCGTGCCGCGTTTCGCCGGATGCACGAATTGTTCACTGCACTGCAGGCGGATTTCCCGGCTCTGGATATGCTGTCGATGGGCATGTCGGACGATTTCGAGTTGGCCATCGCCGAAGGCGCAACCCTGGTACGCCTTGGCACGGCGCTGTTCGGGCCACGGCTTCAACCGCAGTAGCCTGTTGCGTCACGCCATGCTTAGTCCGGACAAATCTGTTACGGTGATTGGCTCCCGTGCATTCATCGG
Source organism: Rudaea sp. (assembly GCA_050737915.1). Taxonomy (GTDB): domain Bacteria; phylum Pseudomonadota; class Gammaproteobacteria; order Xanthomonadales; family Rhodanobacteraceae; genus Rudaea. The sequence goes on along the minus strand of JBOHYL010000065.1, from coordinate 8,909 downwards.
CGGGAAATGCGAGTTAACCCATTCACCAGGGAGAAGAATTCATGAAAACACTGATTCTGTGTGCGGCGTCGACACTGGCCCTGTCGGCCATCGCCGGCGGCGCCGTTGCGGCCGATGCGAGCAAGGCGAATGTATACCGCGATTTCAGCGACACCGTGGCACCGGCCAATCAGGATGCCTATGAAGCCGGCGTCAAGGCCTACAACGAGTGTCTCAAGCAGCACGGCTCCAAGTACACCTGGACCGCATGGAACCACGAGACCGGAAACGTCTACAAGTATTCGTATGTGGCCGGGCCTTACACGTGGGCCGATTTCGACACCATGCGCACGACTGGCAAGGCCTGCGACGCCACCTGGCGCAAGATGGCCAATCCGCATCTGAAAGGAGAAATCAGCGCCTTCATGGTCGAACAGGCGGACATGAGCTACATGCCCGATGGTGGCGCCAATCAGGCACCCCCAGCGTACATCGACGTCGTCTACTTCTACGTGAAACCCGGGCACCAGGCCCATGAAGCGTTCTCGAGTGCAGTGAAGAAAATCGCGGCCGGAGCGGTCAAATCGAAGTGGTCGGGACACTTCTCCACATCGGAACTGAACTACGGCGACGACGGCGCCCCCGATTATCTGGTGGTGCTGCCGAACAAGAACTGGGCCGATGTCGGCATGGAAACCAATCCAACGCTGTGGAAGATGATGGAAGGCGTGTACGGCAAGACCGAAGCCGCCGCGATCCGCAAATCGCTCAACGATTCGATCGAGAAGTCGTCCTCGCATATCGATAGCTACAACGAGGAATTGACCTACAACGGCGCGAAGTAATCCGCAGACAGCACGGCGGCCTGTCATCGGGTCGCCGTGTTTGCGTTCGGATTCTGTGCGGCTTGCTATGCTAGCTGCATGGCAGACAATCGCGTATCCCGAAACCCTACTCCTGCCGTCGCCTTCATCGGCGGCGGCAACATGGCGAGCAGCCTGATCGGCGGCCTCATCCGCAACGGCGCACCGGCGTCGTCGATCACGGTATCCGAACCAAACGCCGACTTGCGCGCGGCGCTGGCGCGCGATTTTTCCATCGCCACGCACATCGGCAACACCGAGGCCGCGCGTGCCGCCGATGTGCTGGTGCTTGCCGTCAAGCCACAGGTGATGAAAACGGTGTGCGAAGGATTGCACGATATCGTGCAATCGCGCAGCCCGTTGATCGTTTCGATTGCGGCGGGCATCCGCCTCGCCCAACTTGATGCCTGGCTCGGCGGCGGCGCGGCGATCGTGCGTTGCATGCCGAACACTCCGGCCCTGATTGGCGCCGGCGCGACCGGGCTGTGCGCAAATGCGGCGTGCACCGCAGCACAGCGGGCGTCGGCGCAAGACATCTTGTCATCCGCCGGCCTTGCGGTCTGGATCGGCGACGAAGCGCTGATGGACACCGTCACCGCGTTGTCCGGGTCCGGTCCGGCCTATTTCTTTCTGCTCGTGGAGGCGTTGGCAGACGCTGCCGTCGCGCAAGGCCTGCCGCGCGGGGCGGCGCGCGCGCTGGCTGCGCAGACGTGCCTGGGCGCCGGCCGCATGTTGTGCGAAGACGACGCAGCGCCGGCGGAACTGCGCCGTCGCGTGACGTCACCAAACGGAACGACACAGGCGGCACTCGAAAGTTTTACGTCGGACGGTTTCGCAAAAATCGTCGCACGCGCGGTCGCGGCAGCCACACGACGCGGCGGTGAAATGTCATCGGAACTGGACGACTGAGGTGAACCTGTCTCAAAATCGTCGCGAGCGATGGCAGGTCGTGTGTCGCCGGAGCGCAGGAACCGGAGTTTACTCGTCGTAAATGAGGATTCCGAGCACCGCCGACACACGAGATGGCAAGCGCAGTAGATTTTGAGGTAGGTTCATGCCGTATCTGCAAAACGCCGGTCTATTCCTGATCCAGACGGCATTCGGATTCTTCATCGTCATCTTTCTGCTGCGCGTACTGCTGATCGCGGTCGCCGCGCCGTTCAACGAACCGATTTGCCGCTTCGTTTACCAGTTCACCAACCGTGCGGTGTCACCATTGCGCAACATCGTACCGCGCTGGCGCAGACTTGAATTCACATCGCTCGTGATCGCCTATCTGCTTGCGCTGGTCGAACTCATCGTGTTTGTGCTGCTGTTCGGCGCGGCATTGAGCGTGGCGAGCATGTTGCTGCGCGCCGCCGCCGACGTGCTCGACTGGATCGTGCTGATTGAACTCGTCGCGATCTTCGGCTACTGCATCCTGAGTTTTTTCCCGACGGCGCAGGCCGATTCCAACTTCCGCCTGCTCGGGCGCTTTACCGATCCGGTCGTGCGCCCGTTTCGGCGCTGGTTGCCGCCGCTCGGCGGTCTGGATTTTTCCTGCTGGTTCGCGGCCATCGCCCTGATGCTGGCGCGCATGTTGATCGTCGCGCCGCTGGCGGATTTCGCCGCACGCCTGTAAGGTTTCTAACCGGGATTTTCAGCGCGCGGCCCAGGCCGCAATGATTTCGTGCAGCGCATCGAGTCCGTCAAACAACGCAGCTGGACCCGGCTGCAGGATGATCGGCGATTTGACCTCGTGCAGTTGCCCGTCGCGCACGGCGGGAATTGCGCTCCAACCGGGCCGCGACGCCACCTGCCCCGGCCGGAATTTCTTGCCGCACCACGAGCCGAGGATGATGTCCGGCGCCCGTCGCACCACCTCGCCCGCATCCGCGATGATGCGGTCGCGCGCCAGCGATTCTTCCGCCAGTTCCGGAAAAACATCCTCGCCGCCGGCAATCCGGATCAGTTCCGCCACCCAGCGGATGCCGGAAATCATCGGCGCATCCCATTCCTCGAAATACACGCGCGGCCGCCGCGGCAGCGCTTTTGCCGCATTTTCCACATTGCGCAAATGCCCCTCGGCGCGGCGCGCGAGCGCGTCGGCCTTGTCCGCCGCGCCAACCAGGGCGCCGAGGCGGCGGATGTAATCGAGAATGTCCGCCACCGCGCGGTGATTGCTGATCCACACTTCCACGCCGGCTGCAATCAGATCACGCGCGATGTCGGCCTGAATGTCGGAAAAGCCGACGACGAAGTCCGGCTTGAGTTCGAGGATGGCGTCGATCTTCGCGCTGGTGAATGCCGAAACTTTCGGCTTTTCCTTGCGCGCGCGCGGCGGTCGCACGGTGAAGCCGGAAATACCAACAATGCGATCCTGCTCGCCGAGCGCGTAGAGAACTTCGGTCGGTTCTTCAGTCAGACAAACGATGCGGCGCGGACCGGCCATGTTGATCGAATCAGGGATAGAGCATGCGTTTGGACCACACACCGTCGGCCAAGTCGTAGCGAATGCGATCGTGCAGGCGTGCGCGCTGGCCGTACCAAAACTCGATCATGTCGGGCACGAGTCGATACCCGCCCCAGTGCGGCGGCCGCGGCACGGGTTTGCCAGCGAATTCGCGTTCGTACTGCGCGATGCGCGCGTCCAGTTGCGCGCGATCCGGCAGCGTCTGCGATTGCAGCGACGCCCATGCGCCGATCTGGCTGGTTCGTGCGCGCGTGGCGAAGTACGCGTCTGACTCGGCCGTCGACGTGATAGCGACCGTGCCTTCGGCGCGCACCTGCACGCCAGCGCGCAGCGTTTTCCAGTGCAGACACAACGCGGCTTGCGCGTGCTGTGCCAGTTGCGCAGCCTTGGCGCTGTCGTAGTTGGTGTAGAAGGCGAAACCGCGCTCGTCCAGGTCCTTGAGCAACACGATGCGCGCGGACACGCGCCCGCGCGCATCGACCGTCGCCAGCGTCATCGAAGTCGGTTCGGGATCACCCACGGCGCGTGCCAGTTCGATCAGATCGCGCACCTCGGCGATGGCTTGCGCGTACGCGGTCATGCGTAGGCTACGCGATCTTCTCGACCGTCACCGCCGTGCCGTAGGCCAGCACCTCGGTCACACCGGGTGCGATCTCGTTGGCGTCGTAGCGCATGCCGATCACCGCGTTGACCCCATGCGAAGCGGCGTGCGCACACATCAACTCGAACGCATCCTCGCGCGCCTTCTCGCACATATCCGCGTACAGACTGATGTTGCCGCCGAGCAGGGTCTGCAAACCGGCACCGATCGCGCCGACCACACTGCGCGAGCGCACCACGATGCCGCGCACGATGCCGGCGTTGCGCACGATCCGGTAGCCGGGCAACTCGAACGCGCCGGTCACCATCGAAGCGGGAATGCCTGCCATGCCCGGATCTTCCGTCAATCCACCAGGAAGCTCACGCGCATGTTAACGCGCCATTCCAGGACACTGCCGTCGTCGCTGGTGACGACGTTCAATTCGTTGACCCAGGCGCCCTTGATGTTCTTCACCGTCTTGCTGGCCTTCTTCAGGCCGCCGGCGACCGCGTCGTCGAAGCCCTTGGTCGAGGATGCGCTCAGCTCTATGACTTTCGCAATTTTGTTCATGGTTTGCCTCCTTGGGGGTGGATCGCCGCAGAGCAGCGATCAGAGTGTATCAGGCGCCTGTCACGCGCGGCACGCGTGGCAACCAGCGCAGCCAGATCAACCAGAACACCAGCGCATCGAGAATGATCAGGGCCTGCCACAAATACAGATGGAACCACTCGAACCAGACCTGATTCCACTCGTGCAGGTAAAACAAACTGATGATGCGCACCAGATTCAGGCTCTGGATCGCGACAAATCCGATGCCGATGCCGATCAGCTTGTGTTTGACCGGCGAGGGAAACGCGAGGATCGCGCAGACCAGGATCAACACCGCTTCCACGCCGTTGCAGCCGGCGACGATTTCGATGCCGCCGCCTGTGCGGGCGCTGAGGATGTCGTTGCCACGCGCGACGACATTGTGGTCGAACAACTGCATGATCCACGCGCTGACATGCGCGATCGCTGCGGTGAACGGCGCGATCACATGCGCCTGCACCGGTTGCAGCAATTCGGCGGTGAACAGCACGAGCAGACTGACGAGAAAGACGACAATAAAGCGGAACATCGTGAAAACCGGAAAGCGAAAGGCGACATTCTACAGGCTGATGTTAGGATTCGCGCATGAACCCCGCTCCCAACCTGTTTTTTATCGGCCCGATGGGCGCCGGCAAGAGTACGCTCGGGCGGCGCGTGGCCGAACGCCTCGGCTTGCCGTTTTTCGACCTCGACCAGGAAATCCAGACGCACTGCGGCGCCGACATTCCGCTGATCTTCGACGTCGAGGGCGAAGGCGGGTTCCGCCACCGCGAAAGCGCGGCACTGGCCGATTTCGCCGCGCGTAGCGGCATCGCGCTCGCCACTGGCGGTGGTGCGGTGCTGGCCGAGGACAACCGCCGCCTGCTGCGCGAACGCGGTTTTGTGGTGTTTCTGGAAACCACCGTCGACGAACAATTGCAGCGCCTTGACCGCGACCGCAAGCGTCCGTTGCTGGCAGCACCGGACCGGCGCGAACGCCTGCAACAACTTGCCGCGCAGCGCGATCCGTTGTACCGCGCATTGGCCGACCTGACCCTGCCTGCCGGGCACGCCGGCAGTGTCGCGCAGGTCGCCCATCGCCTCGCCGCAGAACTGGCGCAGGTCTGGCAACGCGGCGCCACGGCACATTGCGCGGCATGAGTGCGAATCGCGAAATCGTCGTCGAACTCGGCGCGCGCCGCTATCCGATCCGCATCGGCGCCGGGCTGCTGCACGATCCGACGCAATGGCGCACGCTGTTGGCGGGCCGGCATGTGCTGATCGTCAGCAACGAGATCGTCGCACCCTTGTATCTGGATCGCGTGTGCGCCGGCTTGACCGATGCGACATTTTCCACATTGATACTTCCCGACGGCGAAGCGCACAAGACGCTGGATTGCGCTGCCCGCATCTTCGCCGCGCTGGCCGAACTCAACGCCAGCCGCGACGCCTGCGTGATCGCGCTCGGCGGCGGCGTGATCGGCGATCTGGCCGGTTTCGCAGCGGCCTGCTGGATGCGTGGCATCGCGTTCGTGCAGATGCCGACCACGCTGCTGGCGATGGTCGATTCCGCGGTCGGCGGCAAGACCGGCGTGAACCTACTCCAAGGCAAGAATCTGGTCGGCGCGTTCCATCAGCCGCGTGCGGTGATCGCCGACACCGATACGCTGGCCACGCTGCCGGAGCGTGAATTGCGCGCGGGATTCGCCGAGGTGATCAAGTACGCCGCACTCGGCGACACCGGATTTTTCGCGTGGCTCGAAACGCACGCTGATGCGCTGTGCGCACGCGAACCTACGCTGCTTGCGCAAACCATCGCCACCTGCTGCCGGCACAAAGCCGCGATCGTTGCGCGCGACGAAACCGAACAAGGCGAGCGCGCCCTGCTGAACTTCGGCCACACGTTCGGACATGCGCTGGAAACCGTTTGTGGCTACGGCACCCTGCTGCACGGTGAAGCCGTCGCGATCGGCATGGGTTTGGCGGCGTGGCTGTCGGCGCAGCTTGGCATGGCTGCAGCCAGCGATGCCGAACGCCTCAAAGCCCTGCTCGCTCGCTTTGCCCTACCCACTGCGATTCCCGCTGGCGCCGATCCAGACGCCCTGCTCAAGGCGATGCAACTGGACAAGAAGAATCTCAGCGGCCGGTTGCGCCTGATCCTGTGGCGCGGTATCGGCCACGCGGAAATCGCCGATGGAGTGGATGCCGCCGCCGTTCGCGCGGTTTTGACGACGGCATGATGGCAACACGGTAAAATGCGCCCATGCGCCTGTTCATGCAGACCAAACCCGTGGCCAGCGAATCGCCACGCTACTACCAGATCGCGCTGCAGCAGGATCTGCTCGGCGGCTGGACGCTGACGCGCGAGTGGGGCCAGCCCGGCGGTCGCGTGAGCCTCAAGCGCGAGCTGTATCTGGAACGCGACGACGCGCTGGCCGCGTTCGAGCACGTGCGCGACGCGCAACTCAAGCGCGGATTCCGCATCATGTTCAGCCAGGGGACGGAGTCGCCGTATGCGGCCGCGTGATCTTGCCGGACTCGTGTTCGCCGCCGGATGTGTGCTGGTTTGCGCAGGCGTGTGCGCCGCTGCGCCCGACTACGGCAAGGTGGACACGTTCCAGCCGGGCAAGAAGTATAATTGTGTACCGACAGCCGACCGCAAGGGTTGGGATTGCACCGAGAATGGCAAAGCCGACGTGCCGCCGCCGGAACCCGTTGCGCCGCCCGCGTCTACATCGACTGAAGCAGCCCCGACCGAAGCAGCGACAACTGCAGTCGTGCCCAGCACCGCAGCGCCGCAGTCAGCCGGCACCTTGCCCGGTTATCTGACCAACGCGGCCGCAGCCCGGCCCATGCAGTCAATGCCCGCCGCGCCGACAGCAAAGCCCGCTCCCCGTCCACGCGCAACAGCCAAGCCGATTCCGCAGCAAGCACCGGCAGTACAGGCGACAGCAACCTCGCCCGTAGGACTGCCAGCACATGCGATGCCTGCGCGAGCGACGCACACGCCGGCAGAAGTCAGCGATTTTCTCGCCCTGCCGGCCGCGAGCTATGTGATCGAGCTGGCGCATGGGGCAACGCGGACCGACATCGCCGCCGCGCCGCATCCGTCGCACGAAAAAGTATACGAATTGCATTTGCGCCAGAACGACGCTGACGTCTGGCTGCTGCTTTGGGGTCCGTTCACCGATCTGCAAACCGCGCGTGCTGCGCGCGAGGAACTTGCTGCGCAGGGCGCCACACCCGGTTGGCCGCGAAGGATCGGGCCGTTGCAAACCGAAATGCACCGGACTCAGCCCTAGGAAATTCATGCCCGACCATCGCTTTCTGCGCGCCCTGCGGCGCGAACCCGTGGACTGCACGCCGGTATGGATCATGCGTCAGGCCGGGCGCTATCTGCCCGAGTACCGTGCTACACGCGCACGCGCCGGCAGCTTCGTGAACCTGTGCAAGACGCCGGAACTGGCCTGTGAAGTGACCTTGCAGCCGATTGCGCGCTATCCGCTGGACGCGGCCATCCTGTTTTCGGACATCCTCACCATTCCCGATGCGATGGGTTTGGGTTTGAGCGTCAACGAAGGTGAAGGCCCGCGCCTGGCCAAACCTGTGCGCACCCGCGTGGACATCGAGCAACTCGGTGTACCCGATCCCGAATCCGAACTACGTTATGTGATGGACGCGGTGCGCCTGATCCGCCGCGAGTTGCACGACAAGGTGCCGCTGATCGGATTTGCCGGCAGTCCGTGGACGCTGGCCTGCTACATGATCGAAGGCCAGGGCTCGCGCGATTTTGCGCGGGTCAAGGCATTCGCGCTGGAAGAACCTGCCGCGATGCACCAACTGCTGGACGTGAACGCGCGTGCGGTCGCCGCGTATCTTGCTGCGCAGGCTGCGGCCGGCGCCCAGGCGCTGATGGTATTCGACAGTTGGGGCGGCATGCTCGCGCCCACGATGTTCCTGGAATACTCGCAGCCCTATCTCGCGCAAATCGCCGAACTGCTGCGCGGCGATCCGCACACCCGCGAAGTACCGCTGATCCTGTTCTCCAAGGGCGCCAACGCCAGCCTCGAGGCACTTGCCGACACGGGCTGCGCGGCGCTCGGGCTGGACTGGACGATCACCCTGGATGCGGCCCGCCGGCGCCTTGGCAGTCGCGTAGCACTGCAGGGTAATCTCGACCCCGCCACCCTGCTCGCCCCGCCCAGCGTCATCCGCCGCGAAGTACAACGCGTGCTGGACGACTTCGGCCCGCATCCCGGCCACGTCTTCAGTCTCGGCCACGGCATCACACCGGACGTCGACCCCGAACACGTCGCGGTGCTGGTCGACGCGGTCCATGCTTCCGCCAACGGAACATGACGTTCAACCTGATCTCGACCGATCAGGCCAAGACCCACGATGACCGATAGCGCGGCGTACCCCAAGCTTCCGCAGTCGACCCCTATGCGCAGGTCGCAACTATGCGCAG
>JBOHYL010000064.1:0-6385 GCA_050737915.1 Rudaea sp. | reverse complement strand
ATGGGCTTGGCCCAGGGCAGGGCGTGCAGGCGATACGGTTGGCCTTTCGCCGTGCGCAGTTCGGCGAGCTCCGCGCGCATCGCGGCGAGTTCGTCGAAATGCGGATCGGACGCATCGACGCAGGCTTGGAATACGATCGCATCGTCCGGCGCGAAACGGGCGAGGGTGTCGATGTGCGCGTCGGTGTCGTCACCTTGCAGATAGCCATGTTCCAGCCACAGTACACGCTCGGCGTCGAGCTTTTCGCCGAGCAGCCGGGTCATTTGCTCGCGGCTTAGCTCAGGATGGCGCTGATGCAGGCAGCGCCACGTGGTCAGGATCGTGCCGGCACCATCGGATTCGATCGCGCCGCCCTCCAACGCCCAATCCACACGCCGGTGATCGGCGTTGCGGAACAACTCGCGCGCGGCCAAGCCTTCGATCAGGCGGTCGTCACGATCGGCCGCGAACTTACCACCCCAGCCGGTGAAGTGAAAATCCAGCAGACGGAAGGCATCGTCCGAGCGCAATGTGATCGGGCCGGAATCGCGCAGCCAGGTGTCGTCGTATTCAATCTGGACGCAACGCAAACGGAGCGGACCCACACCCGCAGCCAGCAGCAGGCTCGTCACGCGAGCTTGCAACGACACATCGGCCACACACACCACGACGGGTTCGAATCGCGCGATGGCGGCGGCTAATACCACGAAAGTGGTTTCGACTTGCGCAAGTCGCTGGGCCCAATCGGTTTGCGCGTGCGGCCATGCCAGCAGAACGCCTGCCTGCGGCTCCCATTCCGCTGGCAGACGGAACGCTGTGGACATAGCTGCGTCAGGAATCGTGCTTGGGCCCGATTTCGTTCGGGCTGGCGTGGGTAGCAACGCTGTCGATGACGATATTGCGCTCGAAGTAGACGGTGTAGCCGGGATACTCCCAGCGATTGATCACCGGATGCCGTGGCGTATCACCGCCAGCCGGCGCCAGCTTGGAGCTTGGCGCGCCGAAACGGTGTTCCACCTGAGCCATGCTCATGCCGCGATGCGGCGCGTGCATACCACGTTCCTCGCGGACACGCTTCATCAGCAGGGTTTCGGCGTGCGCCGGAATGCCGGTTGCCAGTGCGGCGACGGCTACGCTACCGGCGATACAGAGGGCACGGTAATTCATGGCGAACTCCTCGGTAATGCGGCCGCGGCCGCTTCACGGCGATTTGTAGCAGATTCGGCCATGCAAATCCACGACTTGGCCGGAAAATCTCGGATGATTCTCAGGCCGTTGCCGGCCGCCAGCAACGCAAAAGGCCGCACGCGGCGGCCTTTTTGCGCAACCGCCGCCGCAAATCAGCGCTGGCGCGCCTTGAAACGCGGGTTGGTCTTGCAGATCACGAACACCTTGCCGCGACGGCGCACGATCTTGCAGTCGCGGTGGCGGGATTTGGCGGATTTGAGCGAGGACAGGACTTTCATGGCACGTTCCGGAATATCAATGACAGGTCAAGACGGATATTGTAATGCATTGGTGGGGAAAGGGAAATAACCACGCCCCGCGCGGCCACTCATGCGCCGGATCCCTTCCGAGCGGCAGCAATCAGACCCGCAATCTGACGCATTCCCACCAGTCGCTGGGCTTCTTCCGACGCGCCCTTGATCAGCGCTGATGCCTGGGTCAAAGCGGATTCGCGTTGCTTGCGACCCGCTGCATCGGCCGGTGCCGAAATCGCACTGACGTAGAAGGCATACGCATATGCATGCCGAAAGTCGGTGCCGTCCGCACCGGCTTTTTGTTCGGCTGCGTAGTACTCCAGTGCCGATTGCAGCGTTTTGCGCGCTTCCTCCTTGCGGCCCTGCATCGTCATGGCATTCGCAAGCACGGCATCAATACCGGAAGTTCGATCGCGCGGATCGGCCACCGAATTCGTGTTGGCGGGTAGTGCCAGCCATTGACGCGCCAGCTTTTCGGCTTGCGCATAGCGACCGAGCCAGATTGACGCGATTGCTGCGGTGCCGAGAGTGCCATTCATCAGGTTCTGTTTGATAGTAGTGGAATTGATGTCATCTGCCGGAATCTTGATGGAATCGACATCATCAACCATCTTCATTGCGGTGTTGTAGGCAGCCTGCCAGTTGCCATCGAACAGGTGCAACCGGCTGCTGAAAGTCAGACTCGACTTGGCCAACAGCGGTCGGCTTGGATCGTCCTTTGGGAGCTGGGCGATCCGTTCACCGATATCGCGTTTGAATGCCTTCACCGATTGCGCCACAGCGTCCGAATCGCCAGTCTGCGCCTGCAGCCAGGCAAGACCGACCCATTCAAACGCAACGGTCGGACCCAGGCTGGAAGGCCTGCGTTTGTCCTGCTCCAAAGCCACCAACGATTCCATTGTGGCGATTGCCTTCGATACTTCGCCGCGTTCGAGTTGTTCGTCGGAAACCTGGCGCAACCCCCGCGTCCAGGCAGACCATGCGTTCAGATCCGAGGGATTGAAGCGTACCGCGTCTTCGCCGGCATGCGCTGCACGGCTGGCGAAGTCAGCAGTGGCAGCGTGGTCATGCCGTCGGCTGGCCAGGCTGCTGAGCAAGTCGGCGGCAAAGTAGCGGTCGGCAAGCGCATGGCTATCGTTGGGACGTTGCGCCAGCACTTTCTCGGTCAAGTCGTAGACTTTCTGTTCGAGCTTTTGCGCCTCGTCGACCCGTCCCAAATGCAGCAGGACACGTGACTCGGTATCGGAGGTATCGGCATACGATGACGCGGCGTTCAAGTCCGACAGGTCCAGCGCACCCAGACCCACCAGTACCTTGCGCGCTTCATCGCAAGTCACTACGGCGGCCTCCTTCGATTGACTGAAACTGAGGTAATTCAAAGTATCCGCATACAGTTGCCGTACCCGTCGCGACGGTTTCGGGCCGTACACCAGCGGCCGCAGCGAATCGGACGCCTGTTGTAACTGAGCCGCGGTGCCGCTTCCACCGCCAGCGATGATGCCTTGTCCTTGGCTGTACAAAGCCAGGGCCAGTCCGTAGGTCACGTCTTCGCTGTGATCGCCAGCGGCTAGCAGTTTCTCGAATACCGACTGCGCAGAGTCGAAGTTCTTGTGGGCAGCATTGACTTTGCCACTGTCCTGCTGCGCCGCACCTTCGCGCACCAACGCCATCGCTCGGTTGATCTGGGTTTGCGGGGTGACCAGTTGCGGCGGCAGGCCATCGTAGTAACCCACCGTCATCTGCGCGAGCTTGCCAAGAGTCTCAAGCCTGCCGGTCGGCGCCAGTTCGGTATAAAAATCCTCGATCAAAAAACTGACCAGTTTCTCGGCATTGCTGCGCGAGTGCTGCGCTTCGGCTTCGGCCACATGGGCGCGGCGATAATTGATCCAGCCGAATACCGCGCTGGCGATGGCGAGCAGCATCAGCACCGCGCAGACACTCGCGACCATGCGCGCGCGCACCAGCGCACGATGGATGCTCGCCTCGCGTTCGCGCTGGGCGGCAATCTGACGTTCGGCCTCGTCGCGCGCTTCGCGTTCCTGACGCAGGTTGCGGCTTGCAAGCACCACACTGCACAGCACGTCGTGGGTCAATTCCACGCGCCGCATGTCGAGGCGTTCCTCGATGCGCAGCAGGCGCCGATTGACCAGCGTTGCCAGCGCATCCGGCGACGCGCCTGCCAGAGCCAGGGCCCTGTGCACTCGCTCCTCGGCCAGGCTTTCGCGGTAGCCGGATTCGGTCAGCAATTCGTCTTCGATCACGCGGCGCACACCGGCGGGTTGGTCGGCCAGTGCGCGTTCGTAGAATTCGCTGAGGATCGTTTCGCGCGAACCGGCCAAGAGGTCGGCGGAAATTTCCTTGCGGCCTTGCGTCTGGCGCACTGTGTTGAGTTCGCGGCAGACCAGACTCAAAAGAGAAGGCTCAATTTCGGCATTGCCCAATTCGGAGCCGCCGGCGACGAAGCGCACGATGGATTCCGCCACTTCCTGCGACACCAGCTTGCCGCCGGGCTTGACCACGGCGCTCAACGCCTGCGCGCCGTTCATCCGCGCCAGCCGCATGCGGTTCTGGGTGATGGACGGCATGATGTCCTTCACGCTTTCCAGATGCGCGAGATAGTCCTCGCGCAGCGCGATCAGAATGCGGTAATCGGCACGTGCGAAATCGAACTGCTCGGAGGCTCGATCATCCTCGTCGAGACGTTTCTCCAGCGCTACCGGCGGACGGTTTTCGACCAGATCGGCAAGGTCTTCAAGAAACTGTTTCGCGCGAAGCCGGCCGGCATCGTCGGCTTGACCGAGGGTGAAGATTTCCTCGAACTGGTCGAAGATCAGCAGCGGCATCAGTGTTTTCCCCGCACTGTCGCGCAACAGGTCGCCGCGGTGATGCAGGAATTCCCACAGCGATTCGCCCTCGATCGCGGCGCCCGGTCGAGTCCAATGACCGGCCGCTGCGGTGGCGCGGAAAATCGCCTGCTTGATCTGCTCGGAGGGAGCAGGAGAGCTTGGCGCGTAATCGATGCGTACATACACCGGGCAATAGGCTTCGTCGCGCAAACGCGGCACCAGTCCAGCACGGAGCAGGGACGTCTTGCCCAGCCCCGATTGCCCGAACAACACCGTCAGCAGTTTGCGCTGCACGCGCCGAGCGAGCTCGGCTGCTTCCTCGTCGCGGCCATGAAAATAGGCGCGGCTTTCCTCGGAATACGAAAACAGGCCCAGCCACGGGTTTTCCGGGTCGATGATCACTGCATCGATGTTTTTGGCAGTGGTGTCGTTCATGCGCTTCTCCCGCTGAACAAATCTTGCAGGTGACGCAGGAACTCCGGCGGCGGCTCGCCATCGGGCATCCGCACGATATGCAATGCCTTGAATTGTTCCGGCACCAAAGCGGCGGACTCGGGTGTATCGTCGATGCAGACCGGCAGTATGAATACGGCGCCGCCCGCCATGTTGCGGGCGCGATCCACGGCGTAACTCCATTCGCGGCGGAAGTAGGCTTCGTGCCGGCGTTGCGTCGAGGCCGAAATAACCGGCACAAAGAAGCTGCAGCGGTTGATGTTGGCGTGGATCTTCCGGTCGTAATCGTCACCACCTTCGAGGCGGTCCAGATCGAACCAGGTGGTGAAACCAGCAGTATCCAAGCCAGCTTTCAGATGCTGCACGGCAGGCAAGTCGTCCCGCGCGTAGCTGATGAAAATGGCATTCTCCGGCATCTCGCGTGCCGGTGGCAAAAACCGCTGCGGCGCGCTGCCGGACGCACTCGCTGTCGCCGCCGGACGTTGGCGTTTAGTCCAACGGGCGTGCAGTTGCGCGACAAACGCTTCAGCGCCGCCGTAGACACGGGTACGCACGCTGACTTGCTGCAGAAACGCAACCAGGCGCTCATCCTTCAAGGTGTGATCGTCGGCAAAAACTTCCGTGAAATCGCGCGGATCGGAAAGGCGTTTGCGCTTGGCCATGCGCAGGAACAAGCGTGCCAGCCAGTTGGAAAAATCGCTGCCAATCAGCAGCAGATGATTGTGTTCAAGCTCGTGGAAAAGCTTTTCCGGGGTCAGGTGCTCGGACTGCAAGGCGCAGATGAATTCGAGCATGTCCTCGTCCGACAATACATAGGTCGGTGAAGCGGAGAGTTTGCCCAGCAGGTGATAAACCACCGTGCGCTGCAGGTCGCCGCGCTCGGCCGGCAGGTCGGCCACGCGGTTGGGCGTGTACGCGATTACCTCAGCGGAAGCCTGGCCATTGTGGCGCTCGAGGTTGATCGCGTTCTCGAGCAACGGATCGAATGTCGTGGTAACGAACAAATCGAAGTCGGTGATCTGCGCCAGTTGCCTCAGTGCCAACGGTGGTTCGAATTGCACTTCGCGCATGATCGAGCGCAAACGCGTGTAGGCTTCCTCGCGGCGTCCGCGCTGACCGAGGTAACTGCACATCACGTCGTTGAGCGTGAGTGGTTGCGGCAATCCGGTTGTTTCCACCGACAGTCGTGCCGCCAGTTTCTCGGCCAGCCACACATACAGCGGACGCAGGCCAGTGTCGGTTTGAACCCGTAGCAAATCCGGGCCGATGATCGGTATAACCCGGTGCTCTTCGATATAGTTGAGCAGATCGTCCCAGGCGTCTTCGTCGAAGTCCTGCAATGCGCTTGTTGCCGCTTGTTGGGTCGTCATCGGGGAGAGTTCCGTGGAATATCGGCGGGAATTATTGTTGCGAACTCGCTGAACTTATCGCGGGCAGTATGTTGCATCTTTACGAATTTATCCAAGCTCGTTGGGAATGGCTGCCCGGTGAGGTCCTACGCGGTTGTGCTCCGGCGCAAGCCATACGAGGGAGCGCAGTCTGCGAGCATGACAGGGTTGGCGTGCGGACGAAGCGCAGGAGTAGCGGGTTCCATCTCCCTTTATTGGTGCCCTTTGTATATTATGT
>JBOHYL010000063.1:0-3858 GCA_050737915.1 Rudaea sp. | reverse complement strand
CGCGCCGACATCGGCGAAATCCTGATCGACGAACCTTCGCTGTACGAAGATGCGAAGGAATTCATGCAGCAGGTGATGCCCAACAGCCTCGGCAAGCTCAAGCTGTACGACGACAACACGCCGCTGTTCACCCGCTTCCAGATCGAAACCCAGATCGAAAGCGTCTACGACCGCAGCGTACGCCTGCCCTCGGGCGGCTCGATCGTGATTGACCAGACCGAAGCACTGACCGCGATCGACATCAACTCGGCGAAGGCGACCAAGGGCGGGGATATCGAGGAAACCGCATTCAACACCAACTGTGAGGCCGCGGTGGAAGTCGCGCGCCAGTTGCGTATTCGCGATGCCGGCGGTTTGATCGTCATCGACTTTATCGACATGGATTCGCCCCGCCACCAGCGCGAGGTCGAAGACAAACTGCGTGACGCCCTGCGCCCCGATCGCGCGCGCGTGCAGATCGGCAAGATTTCGCGTTTCGGGCTGCTCGAAATGTCGCGCCAGCGCCTACGCCCAAGTCTGGGCGAATCGACGCAGACGGTATGCCCGCGCTGCGAAGGCCATGGCCGCGTGCGCAGCGTGGAGTCGTTGTCGCTGTCCGTGCTGCGCCTGGTCGAGGAACAGGCGATGAAGGAAAAGACCGGTCAGGTGCTGATCCAGGTGCCGCCGATGGTCGCCAATTTCCTGCTCAACGAAAAACGCAAAAGTGTGGTCGAAATCGAGCAGCGCCACGACGTACCGATCATCATCGTTGCCGACGAGAAACTCGAAACCCCGCATTTCCACATTGAGCGCATCCGCGCAGCGGAGACGACCGGCGACGCCAAGCCAAGTTACGAGCGCCTTACTCCACTCGTTGCGGCGCCGCCGCCGCAGATCGTCAAAGCCGAAGCGGAACCGGAAAAACCGGCGGTTAGCGGTATCGTGCCGTCCAGCCCCGCTCCCGTTCGCGAAGAGCCGGAATCCGTGGCCACACCAGCGCGTTCGGCCACTCCGGGATTCTTCGCGCGCATGCTCGGCTGGCTGAAGTCCGACACGAAACCAGCAGCACCTGCCGTCAGGCCGCAGGCGCCGCGTTCGTCCAGACCCGTCAACGCCCGACGTGGCAATGAATCGCGCGGTGGTCGTGGCAATGAATCGCGCTCTGCCGGCGCGCAGCGAGGTCGTGGCGAAAACCGCCAGCAGCCGCGCCGCGATGCCCGCCCGCCCCAGGAAAACGCACACGGCGATGCGCAGCGTCCAGCGGCACAGCCCGTGCGCAAACAACCCGCAACCCAACCGGCGCCCGAGCGCGTCAAGCGCGAAATCCCCGAAACGGCCACCGCAATCCCGGCCGTTTCCGAACCCGTAGTGAGTATGGCTATCGGCACGCCGAATCCGGCGACAGCCCCAACCGGCGCGAGCGATGAAACTTCACACTCGCGCCGCCGTGGACGTCGGGGTGGACGCCGTCGCCGCCGCAGCGGTGAGGAAAAGCCCGATTCCGCTGTCACATCGACCGCGACTAATGCGCCGGTGGTTTTGGACTTCGACGACGAAGACTCCGACCACGACCGCATTCTGGCTGCATCGTCCAAGCCGGAATCTGTGACGCCAGTTGTCGCTCCTGTTGCGCCACCAGCCCCCGAAGCCAAGCCTGCCACGCCCATCGCAGCACCACGGCCAGTCGCGCCGACAACCGTGACGCCCACACCCGCACCACCCGTGCCGTCGCAAAATTCACTGTCGCCTGCTGCGACAATGCCGGCTGCCGTGCCTGCACCGACGCCTGCGCCGAGTGTTTCCGTGCCAAGGCCGCAGACGGCGCCGGCCGCTCCGTTTCCCACATCAGCGCCAACTCCAGCGGTTGCGCCGCCAATCGTCGCGTTGTCCCCACCGCCTGCCACGTCTGCTGCGCCGTCGCGAGCGCCTGTTGCGGAGCCGACGGTAGCGAAGCCGGAAACCACACCTCCTGCGCCGACTGCGGCCTCCACACACAAGGCCGTCGCCGCGCCGCCGATCGTCGCTGAGCCAACGCGGCCAGCACCAGCGGTTCCCGCGCCTATGCCTCGACCTGTGGCACCGGCTACGCCGGTTCAGACTGCGCCGCCTGCAGCGCCGGTGCCGGCAGCCACGCCGACACCTGCTGTTTCTGCAAACTTCGCGGCTGCACCATCCGCGCCGCGACCAACTCAACCCGTTGCTGCGTCGATACCGGCGTCGCACACGACGATCGCGCCTGCAAGCGTTCGACCCGCGGTTGCCCCAGCTGAGCCGCGTCCGCCGCAGCAACCGCAACACGCGCCAGCGCCCGCCGCAACGGTTGCGCCCGTGCCGGCACCGGTGCCACGCCCGCCACAACCGGCGGTTGTGGCTGCGCCGCCCGCAGCGCGCCCTGCCATGCCGGTGCTGATGCCGAACTTGCCATTACCGCTGCCGCCGCGGTTCGTGACCGCGCCGATCACGGTCACACCGACACCCAAGTCGGCGCCGCCACCAGCATCGTCCGGACAGTTGCCGTTGCGCACCCCTGCGGATGCACCCGCCGCGCAACCAACGCCTGTGCCGAAGCCGGCGGACCCGCGGCCGTCATCTCCGGCGCCGATCGCCGTGTCGAAGCCGACGGAGGAGCCGAGTCAGCAGTGACTGCGTGGCGGCCTGGCCACCGTCAGGCATTCGCCTTCGTGGAGTGTTCGAGCACGCCATGCGCGCTGGCCAGATGCGCCAGTGCCACGACGTTGTCGATGCCGAGTTTCTCGAAAAGGCGGGATTTGTAGGTCGCGACGGTCTTTTCGCTCAAATGCAAACGCGTGGCAATGGATTTCGCCGCGCGCCCCTGCGCCAGCATCATCGCTACTTCGAGTTCGCGCGCGGATAATTCCTCGAACGGCGACGCCGCGCCCGTCATCGTCGCCAGCGCCAGTTGCTGCGCGACGTCGCCGCCGAGATAGCGCTGGCCGTCGGCGACTTTGCGCACGGCCCGGATCAATTCCTCAGCCGGGCAACCCTTGGTCAGATAGCCGCTCGCGCCCGCCTCGAGCAGGCGCCGCGGAAACGGAGCCTCGTTGATCATCGTCAGGATTACAACGCGCGTTGCGAGCTTGGCGCGGCGAACACGCTCGGTGACTTCGATCCCGGAAACGCCGGGCATGTGCACGTCGACAAGAGCGACTTCGGGCCGCAGTTGCTTGATCAGTGCAAGCCCGCGTTCACCGTCCTCGGCTTCCCCGATAATTTCCATGTCCCGATGTTTTTCAAGTATCAGGCGCAAACCCGTGCGCACGAGTTCGTGATCGTCCACCAGTACGATGCGGATCATGTCCCCTATCCCCGATGCCTAATCCCCTGGGTCAACTTAGCGCGATGCGGGACTTCGGGCAAGGGTTGGCGGAGAGGGCGAGATTCGAACTCGCGGTGGTATTGCTACCACGCCG
This sequence comes from Rudaea sp., assembly GCA_050737915.1. GTDB lineage: Bacteria > Pseudomonadota > Gammaproteobacteria > Xanthomonadales > Rhodanobacteraceae > Rudaea. The sequence goes on along the minus strand of JBOHYL010000063.1, from coordinate 448 downwards.
GTTTTCAAGACCGGTGCCTTAAACCACTCGGCCACCTCTCCGTACTACCAAACATCGCTCGAACCATCCTTCGTGCGCTGCCGTTCGGCATCCTGCCTCACCCTCAGCCGCCGCACGCGATGCGCTTCAACGCATCGCGTCCAACGCGGCGGGTTCGACCACTCGGCCACCTCTCCATTTACTGTATGCGCTCGACCCCACCCATGTACGAACGCAAGACTTCGGGGATCGTGATCGAACCGTCTGCATTCTGGTAGTTTTCCATCACCGCGATCAATGCACGGCCCACGGCGACGCCGGAACCGTTGAGGGTATGTACAAGCTCCGGCTTGCCGGAGTCCGGATTGCGCCAGCGCGCCTGCATTCGGCGGGCCTGGAAATCGGTGCAATTCGAGCACGATGAAATCTCGCGATAAGTGTTCTGCGACGGCAGCCAGACTTCCAGATC
>JBOHYL010000062.1:0-6849 GCA_050737915.1 Rudaea sp. | reverse complement strand
CCGGCATCGCGGCAGCGGTCGATGGCTTTCTCCAGCAATTCGAACAGATCCTTGCGCAACAGCAGTCGCGAAGCGTTGCTGGTATCGGCGAACAGATCCTTGTACAGCTCCAGAATCAGCCGGTCGGCCTCGCTTTCGATCGCCTGCATACGGTCGTTGAGCGCTTTCATCTCTTCCAGTTTCATGCCGCGGCGCAATTGCCCGACCATCTCAACGATGATTTCGGTGGACCTTTCCAGCATCGCCGCGCGCGAGGCGTAATCCACGTCCACGAGCTGATCGGCGAACAGCACGTAACGCTCGGCGAATTTTTCGACTGTCTTGGGAATCTTGTACAACGCACCCGACAGCGCCTCGATATCCTCACGCTCGATCGCGGTGACAAACGTGTTGACCAAGGCCTGACTGATCTGCGCCATGACTTCTTTCTCGCGACGCCGCGCCAGGCGGAACTCGTCGAGCGAAGGGCTGGCCGATTTCTGGTTGAGCATCGCGATCAGCGCGCGCGTACTGTGTCGCGCTGCGTCCGCACTGGCCTCGAGCAGGCCGTAGAACTTGTCGCCTTTGCCGAAGATCGTCTGCAGGGAAAACATGGCCTACCTCGGTCTGGATGCGGGGTGCGTCCGGCCGCGGATGCGTCGCGCTGCATCGATCGGCTGGACGGGCGGCAACTGTAGCGGGCGAAGTTTACCGTTTTGTTACGGCAAAAACCGCAGGTCGGAGGGAATGGCGCGCTCTGCTAGACTCTGGGCCACTGCATTGTTCCCCAACGGATGATTCTCGAAACCGCCCTCGTTGTCCTGCTCGCCCTGCTCAACGGCTTTTTCGCGCTCAGCGAAATGGCGCTGATGACCTCGCGCCGCAGCCGCCTCAAGCATCTGGCACGCAGCAGCCGCAGCGCGCAAATTGCACTCAAACTCGCGCAAACACCGGAACGTTTCCTCGCCACGGTGCAGGTGTTCATCACCCTGCTCGGCATCGGTACCGGCACGGCGCTCGGCGCGCGCATGGGCGGCAACATCGCTGCCATGCTGGATACCACCGGTCACGCCTGGCTGGCGCCGTACGCTCCTGCACTCGGCGTCGTGCTGAGTGTATCCGGCATCACCTTCGCCAACATGCTGCTGGGCGAGCTGCTGCCCAAGCGCGTGGCCCTGGTCAATCCCGAACGCTTCGCCCTGGCCACCGCCGTGCCGATGCGCGGCCTGACCTGGCTTGCAACGCCGTTCGCGTTCGTGCTGATTGGGCTCACGCGTGTGCTGCTGCGCCTGTTGCGCCTGGACAAGGCCGGCGCAGGTCAAATCAGCGAAGAGGAAATCCGTCTGCTCGTCGCCGAAAGCGCCGAACAGGGCGTGATCGACCCTGACGAGCGCAACATGGTCAACCGCGTGCTGCGCCTGGGCGACCGCAGTGTGGACAGCCTGATGACGCCACGACCACGCATCGCCTGGCTCGATGCCGGCGCTTCCCTCGAGGAAAACCTTGCCGTGATGCGCGATACGCCCTATTCGCGCTACCCGGTCTATCGGGGCAGCGATCGCGATGTACTCGGCGTGCTAAGCCTCAAACGCCTGCCGGCGATGCTCGGCAGCACGAAGATTGATTTGTTTTCGCATCTGGCCAAGCCGCTGTTCGTGCCGGGTACGGCGCGCGCCCTGGATTTGCTCGAAGAATTCCGCGACGCCGAAACGCGTCTCGCCCTCGTCGTGGACGAGTACGGCGACATCGAAGGCCTGGTCACGCTCAACGACGTGCTCGGCGCCGTAGTCGGCGCGAGCGCCGCACCCCCGGTAGCGGCGCGCCTGGCGCCCGTGGTGCAGCGCGAGGACGGCAGTTGGCTGATCGACGGCTCGCTCGGCACCGACGACCTGCGCGAACAACTGGGGCTGGGCGAATTGCCCGGCGAGGACGAACACGATTTCAATACTCTGGCCGGCATGGTGATCGCCCGTTTCGGTCGTATCCCGCAGACCGGCGAACATTTCGACTGGCACGGCTGGCGTTTCGAGGTGGTGGATCTGGATGGCGCGCGCATCGACAAACTGCTGGTCGCGCGCGCACCGCTGCCCGTCAGCGACGATGGCAGCGGCTGAGCGCAATCACTCCCGTTTCGCCAATCGCGCCATGCGCTGGGAGTCGTCGAAAATTCCGCGCAGGATGCGAACTTCGCGCTGATCCAGGTGAGCATGCAGAAACAGGCGCCGCAGACGCTTGTTGATCGTGACCGGTGAACGACCCTTGTGAAAATCGATATCTTCGAGCATTTGCGCCAGATGAGTGAACAGATGCTCGAGCTGCTCGGCCGTGGCCGGCGGATCGGATCTGCGCTCGGCGCTCGCCTGCGGCTCGCGTTCGAGCAGTGCCAGTCGCAGCTCGTAGGCCAGCACCTGCACCGCCTGGGCGAGATTGAGCGAGGGAAAATCGGCCACACTCGGGATGCGTATCGCGGCGTGACAGGACATCAATTCGTCGTTTTCCAGTCCCGTGCGCTCGTTGCCGAACACAATGGCGACTGGCCCATGTGCGGTGGCGTCCAGCGCGCGGGTGGCCGCTCCACGAGGCGACAATTCTTCCAGTTGCACGGCGCGCGCCCGCGCCGTGCAGCCGAGCACCAGGGTGCAATCGGCGACGGCGTCGGCCAGCACCGGCGTCACCCGCGCAGTGTCGAGAACACCGGTAGCGCCAGAGGCCAGCGCGACCGCGTCGGCATGCGGAAACCGGTGCGGCGCAACCAGTTCGAGCCGCTCGAAGCCCATCGTACGAATCGCCCGCGCGGCCGCGCCGATATTGCCCGGATGCGAGGTGCGCACGAGCACAAAGCGGATGCCGTTGTTCGCTCTGCACGAAACTTCGTTCTGACTCATGGCTGGATTATCGCAGGTGTCACGCTACAACACGGAATCAACGTGTTGGAAGTGAAACTTGCATCCTCTGGGAGCGCCTGTGTGCAGATCCTCCCATGGGGTGGATCGCTCTGAACGTGTTTCTTGGTGACTTTCTTGACTCCGGGCATCCTGCCCTCCGCGGCGCTGCCGCCAGCTCCGCTGTTCGCACCGCTCCTGCGGTGCAGTGCACGAGCAAAGAAGTCACCCGGTCGTCCGCAGGACGCACGGAAGCTTGGCTTTCGCGAGTTACCTGCTTGGCCGCAGGCCGGACGGAAGCCTTGCTTCTGTTAAAATGCACACAAACGCGCCAAGTTCTTTCCAACCATCAACGCAGGAAGTCGCCATGCCCAGACCCGCCATCAACGTCGCGGTGCGCGCCGCGCGCGCAGCAGGCAATATCATTCTGCGTTACATGAATCGCGTGGAAGCGCTGGTCGTCGAGGAAAAATCCCGCCACGACTACGTCAGCGAAGTCGACCGCATGGCCGAGGCTGAAATCGTCAAGGAGCTGCGCCGCGCCTATCCGGGTCACGCCATCCTTGGCGAGGAATCGGGCAAGATCGTCAAATCCGACAAGCTCTGGGTGGTCGATCCGCTGGATGGCACGCACAACTATTTGCGCGGCTTCCCGCATTTTTCCGTGTCGATCGGCTTCATCGACCACGGTGATCTGGTTTATGCAGTCGTCTACGATCCGCTGCGCGACGAGCTGTTCACCGCCAGCCGCGGTGACGGCGCCTTCGTCAACGATCGCCGCATGCGCGTGAGCAAGCGCGAAACGCTCGCCGGCACGGTTCTGTGCACGGGCTTTCCGCCACGTCAGCACGAACACCTGGATGCGCAGTTCGCGATCACGCGTGCGCTTTTGCGCGAGGCCGACGACATCCGCCGCACCGGGTCGGCGGCACTCGACCTTGCCTATGTCGCTTCCGGACGTCTGGACGGCTATTTCGAACCGGGCCTGAAACCCTGGGACATGGCCGCCGGTTGTCTGCTGGTGCGCGAAGCCGGCGGACATTTCTGTGATTTTTCCGGAAAGGATGGTCTGCCGGCAAACGGCAATCTGGTCGCCGGCAATCATTACCTCACCGCGGCGATGGTCAAGATCATCGCGGCCAACGCGACGCCGGCGCTCCTCACATAAGCGAAGCTTCCGTCAGGGCCGCCGCGCCAATTCCGGATTGTCGCGGGTGACCGGCATCAGATCCTTCTTCGATACACCCAGCCACAGCAGGATCGGGCTGGCGAAGAAAATCGAAGACAGCGTACCGATGACGATACCGATGATCATGGTCAGGGCAAACCCGTGTACCGCCGGACCGCCGAAGAAATACAGCGCGATCATGGTGATGCCGGTGAACAACGACGTGATGATGGTCCGTGACAGAGTATTGTTGATCGCCTTGTTGAGGATATCCACCGACTCGGCCTTGCGCGTGGCGCGGAACAATTCGCGCACGCGGTCGAACACCACCACCTTGTCATTGATCGAATAGCCGACGACGGCGAGTACCGAGGCGAGCACGGTGATGTCGAATTCGTGCTGGGTAAGCGCATAGAACCCGATCGTGAGCAGCGTATCGTGGAATTCCGATGCAATCGCGGCAATGGCAAAACGCCATTCGAATCGCACGCCGATGTAAATCATTATGCCGATGATGACAAAGATCACCGCGGTGACGCCATCGCTCTTGAGCTCTTCGCCTACTTCCGGACCGACGAAGTCAGGATCGCGAGACATCGTCGCGTCGGCGCGCTTGACCTTGAGTGCCGCCATCACGTCGGCGGCCACCTTGTCGCTCTGTTTGACCGTGCCGGCACCGGCCTCGGCGTTCTTGTCGCGGCTGGGCTGCAGACGGATCGAGACTTCGCGCGCGCCGCCGACACTTTGCACCACGGCGTGATCGAAGCCGGCCGTATCCAGCGCCGCGCGCACCTGGCTGATGTCCACGGGTTGTGTGTACTTGACGTCGATCAGGATGCCGCCAGTGAAGTCCAGACCGTAATTGAGTCCGCGCGTGAAGATCGCACCGATCGCCACGATCAGCAGGATGGTCGAGATCACCAGACTGACGCGGCGCCAGGCAAGAAAGTCGATCGCACTGTCGTGTTTGAAGATTTCCATGGTTTATGCTCCCGCGCCGCGCGCGTGGCCGCCACCGACTGCCAAGCCCTTGAGCTTGCGTCCGCTGTGCAGCAAGTTGGTGATCGCGTGGGTGACCGTGACCGAGGTGAACATCGAGGTCAGGATACCGATGGCCAACGTGACGGCGAAGCCCTTGATCGGGCCAGAGCCGAACGCGAACAGGCCGAACGCGGCAAGCAAGTGAGTCACGTTGGCGTCGAGAATCGTCGCCCAGGCTTTCTCATACCCGGCGCGGATCGATGCCAGCGGCGTGGAGCCGTTGCGCAATTCCTCGCGAATGCGCTCGCAGATCAGCACGTTCGCGTCGATGGCCATGCCGAGCGTGAGTACGATACCGGCAATGCCGGGCATGGTCAGGGTCGCGTGAAACAAGTTCAACACGGCGATCAACATGACCAGATTCAGCACCAGGGCGATATCGGCGATCAAACCAAACAAGTGATAGTAGAGCGCGGCGGCGACCAGCACCGCGATCAGTCCGAGCAGCACGGCGCGGCCGCCCTTGCGGATGTTGTCCTGACCCAAGCTCGGGCCGATCACATTCTGTTCGACGATGTCGGCCGGCGCGGCGAGCGAACCGGCGCGCAGCAACAGCGACAATTCGCTGGCGGTTTGCATGCTGCCCAGACCCGTGGTCTGGAACCGGTTGGAAAACACGCCCTGAATGGTGGCGTCGTTGATCACTTCTTCGTTGATCTTGGCCGTACGCACTTCCTTGCCATCGACGATTTTCGTCTCCGGAATGCGCTCGATGTAGACCACGGCCATGCGGTGACCGACATTCTCGCGGGTGTAGTCGAGCATGCGCTTGCCGCCGAGCGCGTTGAGCGTCACCGACACCGCCGGCAAGCCGCTCTGCGGATCCGGGATCGCGGCCGCGTCGACGAGCTCATCGCCGCCGACGATGACTTTTTTCTTCAACACGATCGGCATCGGCTTGCCGTCGGGCCCGAGACGCTGGGTGTAATACAGGCGCGAATCCGGCGGCACGATGCCGCTTTTCTGCGCATCGTATGCGTTCGTGTTTTCGTCGACCGCGTGGTATTCGAGGGTCGCCTGCGCGCCGAGGATCTTCTTCGCCTCGGCGGTGTCCTGCACACCCGGCAGTTCCACCACGATACGGTTGCTGCCCTGCTGCTGGATCAGCGGTTCGGCAACGCCGAGCTGATTGACGCGGTTGCGCAGCGTGGTCAGGTTGCTGGCGACGATGGCGCGCTGCTGTTCCTGCAACGTGGCCTCGCGAATGCGCACGCTGAGCGCGAAACTCGTGGCCGTGGTGGTGCCATCGGCGATTTCCAGCGGTGGCTGCGCGCCGAGCTTCTCCGGCTGGTTCACATCCTTGGAAATGGCGGCACCGGCGGCCTTGCGATCCGCATCCGAGCGCAGCACCACAACGATGCCTTGCGCACCCGGATTGACCGATTCGTAGCGGATCTTGGCGTTATGCAGTGCGGTGCGGATGTCGTCCACGTAGCGTTGCTGCATCTTGTTCAGCGCCGCTTTCTGGTCGATCTCCATCAGAAAATGCACGCCGCCCTGCAGGTCAAGACCCAGCGGCATGCGGTCGGCACCGATCGCGCGCAACCAGCCCGGAACGGTGGAAGCCAGATTCAGGGCGACAATGTACTTGTCGCCGAGCGCAGTCTTGAGCAGGTCCGATGCGGCCAACTGCACTTCGGTGTCGGGAAAGCGCGCAAGCAGGCGGTCGCCATTCAATTCCACATCCTTGAATGCGACTTTTTTCGATTGCAGAATACCGAGCACTTTTTCCTTGAGCGCCGCGTCCACGGTGGCGCCGCGGTTGGCCGAGATCTGCAC
>JBOHYL010000061.1:0-10409 GCA_050737915.1 Rudaea sp. | reverse complement strand
GCGATTTCCGGAAACAGGATGATGTGCGGCGGATCGTCCGCGCGCGTGCCTGCAAGACCCGCAGCGGCGGCGATCCAGCCGGCGTGGCGGCCCATCACTTCCAGCACGAACACCTTGGTCGAGGATTCGCACATGGCGGCGACGTCCAGGCTGGCTTCGAGTACCGACACGGCCGTGTATTTGGCAACCGAGCCGAAGCCGGGACACGAATCGGTGATTGGCAGATCGTTGTCCACGGTCTTCGGCACGCCGATTACCTGCAGCGGATAACCAAGGGTCTGCGCGATCTGCGCGATTTTGAGTGCCGTGTCGGCCGAATCGTTGCCACCATTGTAGAGAAAATAGCGGATGTCGTGGGCGCGTAACACCGCGATCAGACGCTGGTAGTGTGCGCGGTCGATGTCCAGCGATTTGAGCTTGAACCGGCAGGAGCCGAACGCGCCGCCCGGTGTGTGGCGCAACCCCGCTACGGCGGCGGCATCTTCGTGACGCAGGTCGATCAGTTCCTCACGCAGCGCGCCAAGAATGCCGTTGCGCGCGGCGAAAACGCCGATCCGGCGCCGACGACAGGTCTGGATCACCGCACTGGCGGTGGCGTTGATCACAGCGGTGACGCCGCCAGACTGGGCGTACAGCAGATTGCCACGGCTCATGTGGATTATGCCCTCGTTTGACACTCCCGGCGGCTGCCGTTAGCTTAGCCCGGCGGCCGTGGTCGGAGTCTAGCCCAACACGCCGCGCTTGCGGGCGCGTCGCCGGCGAGCCCGCCTCCGGAAGAGCGGCAAAATCATGCGTATCGTTTTCTTCGGCCCGAACGGTTCGGGCAAAGGCACCCAGGCGGCGCTGCTCAAGGCCGAGTTGCGGGTGCCGCACATTTCCACCGGCGATCTATTGCGCGCGGCAGTCAAGGCCGGTACGCCGCTGGGCTTGAAGGCAAAGGTGGTGATGGAAGCGGGCAAGCTCGTTTCCGACGCCATCGTGCTCGGCATGCTTGAGGAGCGCATTGCGCAGCCGGATGCGCGCGGCGGTTTCATCCTCGACGGCTATCCGCGCAATCTGGCGCAATGCGCGGCGCTGGAGGAATTGCTCGCCCGCATCGGCCAGCCGCTGGACGTAGCCATCGAGCTGGACGTGCCCGACAGCGCAATCCTGGCGCGCTGCGAAATCCGCTACAAAGCCGAACATCGGCCCGATGATGATCCGGACATCGTGCGTAAGCGTCTTGACGTCTACCGCGAACAGACCGCGCCGGTAGCGCGGCATTTCGCCGACCTTGGCAAGCTCGTCACGGTCGATGGCGTGGGTATGGTGGATGAAGTGTTTGCACGCATTTTGGCCGTGCTGCCGCGCGAAACGGCCTAGGGAACCTTGTCGCGCACGTGCGCAAGCTTATGATGCAACCACTGCTCACTGTGCTGCGCGACATTGTACTGCTGCGTCGCGGCCCGCAAGACGTACCCTATTCCCTGCGCTTGCTCGTGCTGGTGTGTGGGGCCAGCGTATTGTTGCAGTTGGCGATCGCAAGCATGCTCGGAATCGCCGGCGATGCTTTCGGCGCGGGCCTGATCGGGCTGGCGTTCAATCTGGTCGTGCTGTATTCGTTGCTGGCCTTGCGCGGCGTATCCAGCCGCTTCGTGCAGGCCGCAATCGCTTTGACCGCATGCGCGATCGTGTTCGCCCTGCTGAGTGTGCCGATCGTGCTGATGGCCGGTGCCAAGCCGCCGACGCCGGAGACGATCACACCATTGCAGGCTGTACTCGGTCTGCTTGCATTGCCGATCGTGGTATGGAAACTCATCGTCGATGCGCATATCTTGCGCCATAGTCTGAATTTGCCGTTTATGGCCGGAATGCTCATCGCGCTGTTCTGGATCATGGCGGAGTTGCGTCTGGGAGCGGCCTTGGGCGGCCCACCCGGAACCTAGGAACCTCTGATTAACCTGCTGCGCTCGACAGCTTACGTGCCGGCGGTGCTCGAAATCCTCATTTACCCTCAAGTAAACTCCGGTTTCTGCGCTCCGGCGGCACACAACCCGTCTTCGCTCGCGACGGTTACTCAGAGGTTCCCTAAAGCGGATTGCATTGTGAAATTGTATATTTTGGGAATCTGCGGAACCTTCATGGGTGGCGTCGCCGCGCTCGCGCGCGAACTCGGCCACGACGTCGCCGGTTGCGACGAGAATATCTATCCGCCGATGAGCGAGCAGCTGACTGCGCTCGGCATTGCGCTGGACAGCGGCTATCGCGCCGAGTTTCTGGATGCGGCGCGGCCCGACCTGGTCGTGGTCGGCAATGCGCTGTCGCGTGGCAATCCGACGGTGGAGCGCATGCTCGATGTGCGCCTGCCGTATGTTTCCGGACCGCAATGGATCGGCGAGAACGTACTCGCAACGCGACGCGTGTTCGCCGTTGCTGGTACCCACGGCAAGACCACGACGACGGCGCTGTTGGCGTGGATCCTCGAATTCTGCGGTGCTGCGCCGGGATTTCTGGTCGGCGGTGTGCCGGAGAATTTTGGTGTATCGGCGCGGCTGGGCAAGGGCGCGGACTTTGTTATTGAGGCAGACGAATACGACACCGCATTCTTCGACAAGCGTTCGAAGTTCGTGCATTACCGGCCGAATGTCGCCATTCTCAACAATCTCGAGTTCGACCACGCCGATATCTTTCCCGATGTCGCCGCGATCCGGCGCCAGTTCCATCATCTTGTGCGCACCGTGCCGAGCAACGGCCATCTGATTGTCAATGCCGAGGACGCACATCTGGCGCAGGTACTGACAATGAGCTGCTGGACTCCGGTCACGACGTTCGGCATGGAGCAGGGCGACTGGCAGGCGCGCTTGCTCGCCGTCGATGGATCGGCGTTCACCGTAGCGCATGATGGTTGTTCGTGCGGTGAAGTGCGCTGGAGCCTGATCGGACGTCACAACGTGATGAACGCGCTGGCGGCTTTGGCTGCCGCCGATGCCGCCGGCATCGATCCCGTTCGCGCGATGGCTTCGTTGGCCGATTTTCGCAGTGCCAGGCGGCGTATGGAGTTGGTCGGTGAGCGTGCCGGCATCCGTGTCTATGACGATTTTGCTCATCATCCCACCGCCATTGCCACCACGTTGGCCGGCATGCGCGCTCGTGTAGGCAAGGCACGTATCCTGGTCGGCATGGAACCGCGTTCGAACTCGATGCGTCTTGGCGCGCACGCCGACCAACTCGCACCGAGTCTGCACGATGCCGACGCCGTCGTTTTTTTGCACAAGCCTGGATTGGCGTGGGACGCGACGCGCGTTACTGCCGCACTCTCCGGTCGCGGCCGCACCGCACCGAGCGTGGACAAGTTGATCGCGTTGCTGCACGACATGGCGCGTCCCGGCGATCACGTCGTGTTCATGTCCAACGGTGGGTTCGAGAATGCGCCGCGCAGGTTCCTCGATCTGCGCTAGCGCTTGAATTCGCCCACGCCTACACTGGCCGCGTGATGTCGAGCGATATCCCACTGTTTCCGCTGAACTGCGTGCTGTTTCCCGGCGGCGCGTTGAGTCTGCGGATTTTCGAGCGTCGCTATCTGGACATGGTGCGCGATTGCGCGCGCCAGAATTCGTGTTTCGGTGTATGCATGATTTTGCACGTAGGCGAAGGCGAAGGCGAAGGCGAAGGCGGCGAGGCGGCCGCGCCGGCGGCAGTTGGCACACTGGCGCGCATTGTGGATTTCTATACCACGGACGATGGGCTGCTGGGCATCGGTCTGGAAGGCGACGAGCGCTTTCGCGTGATCAGGTCGCGGGTGCGCGACAACGGCCTGGCCCATGCCCAGGTGCATTTGTGGCCGCCGGAGCCGAGTGTTGACATGCCGCCGGAATTCGATTTGCTGGCGACAATTCTGGAGCGCTTGCTCGAGCGCATGGGCGGCGCCTACGCGCGTGCCGAGCGCGCCCGTTTCGACGACGCCAGCTGGGTGAGCTTTCGGCTTGCCGAAACCCTGCCACTGGAAAACCGCGAACGCCAGCACCTGCTGCAGATGACCGATCCGCTGGAGCGGCTGCGACAGTTGCTGCACTACCTGCCGCGATTCCAGCAGGTGTGAATGTGCTGCTGCGACGCGTTGTGACGGAGATCGTTATATGACGAACTTGCATGGCAAAACCTTGTTTATCACCGGCGCTTCACGCGGCATCGGTTTGGCGATCGCGTTGCGTGCGGCACGCGATGGCGCCAACGTGGTCATCGCGGCGAAATCCGATGTGCCCAATCCGAAATTGCCTGGCACTATTCATACTGCGGCTACTGCGGTGGAAGCGGCAGGCGGCAAGGCGCTGGCGCTCAAGTGCGACATCCGCGAGGAACGCGACGTGCACGCCGCGGTCGGACAGACCCTTACGCGTTTCGGCGGCATCGATATACTCGTCAATAACGCCAGCGCGATCTGGCTGCGCGGCACGCTGGAGACGCCGATGAAACGCTTTGACCTCATGCAACAGGTCAACGCGCGCGGCAGTTTCCTGTGCGCGCAAGCGTGTCTGCCGCATCTGCTCAAGGCGCCCAATCCGCATATCCTCACACTGGCGCCGCCGCCCACGCTCGAGACGAAATGGTGGGCAGCGCATACCGGCTACACGTTGGCAAAGATGGGCATGAGTTTCGTCACGCTCGGACTGGCCGGCGAATTCGGTTCGCAAGGCGTGGCCGTCAATGCCCTGTGGCCGCGCACGATCATTGCCACCGACGCGCTGAACATGATTCCCGGCATCGACCTGGCACGTTGCCGCAAACCCGAAATCGTTGCCGATGCCGCGCATGCGATATTGGCGCGCCCAGCTCGTGGCTTCGCGGGGAATTTCCTGATCGACGAGCAGGTACTGCGCGAAACGGGCGTCACCGATTTTTCCGCGTACGCCGTCGACGCCTCGGCAAAATTGTTGCCGGATTTGTATTTGGATTGAGGTAAATGCCGCTGGTGTCAGTTGCGCAACGCCTGCTCCAGGTCGGCGACCAGATCGTCGGCGTGTTCGACGCCAACGGACAGGCGCAACAGGTTGTCCGGCGAGACTGGATTGGTCCCTTCGACCGAGGCGCGATGCTCGATCAACGATTCGCACCCACCCAGTGAAGTGGCGTTGATAAACAGTTTGACCTTGCCGGCCACATCGAGTGCGGCTTGCCGTCCGCCGCGAATCTGCACGCTGAGCATGCCGCCGAAGTCACGCATCTGACGCGCGGCTATGGCGTGATTCGGATGCTTGGCAAGACCCGGCCAATGCACGGCTTCCACGCGTGGATGCGCGGCGAGAAATTCCGCGACTGCACGCGCGTTACGGCAATGCCAGGCCATGCGCGCCGGCAGCGAGCGCAATCCGCGCAAGGTCAGCCATGCATTGAACGGTGCCATGACCGCGCCACGCACCAGACGCGCACGCGCGATTGCCGCGCATCGCGCATCGTTTTGCGCGAAGATCAACGCGCCGCCCATCACGTCGCTGTGGCCACCGAAGTATTTCGTCGTCGAATGCATGACGACATCGGCGCCGAGCGCGAGCGGTAGCTGCAGGCACGGGGTCGCAAACGTGTTGTCAACGACGACGACCGCGCCGTTGCGATGGGCGATGGCCGCGATCGCAGCGATATCGGAAATTTCCAGCAGCGGATTCGACGGCGTTTCCAGCCACACGCAGCGGGTCGCCGGCGTCAACGCGGCGGCCACGGCCTGCGCATCGGTCATGTCGATGCTATCGGCGTGAATCCCCATGCGCGGCAGTACTTCGGCCGCCAGCGTGCGCACACCGTGATAGACGTCGCGCGGAATCAGGATGCGGCTTCCGGGCGGCAGGCTGCACAACATGGCATCGGCGGCGGCCATGCCCGAAGCGAATGCGAGCGCGGATGTCCCGCCTTCAAGCAAGGCCAGCGCATTTTGAAGCCGGTACTGGGTCGGATTGCCGCCGCGCGCATATTCGAATCCGGCAATGCTTTCCGCAGCCGGGCCGTGGGCAAACGTCGTGGACAGATGCAACGGCGGCGCGACCGCGCCAGTCGCGGCATCTGGCTCCGCACCCGCGTGCACCGCAAGTGATTCAAGACGCATGGGCCACCTCCCGGAATGCCGCGCGTGCGGCTTCGAGCGTATCGGCAATATCCTGCTCGCTGTGGGCGGCGGACAGGAATCCGGCCTCGAATGCGCTTGGTGCCAGATAGACGCCGTGATCGAGCATCGCGTGGAAGAAACGGTTGAACCCCGCTACATCGCAAGTCGTGGCCTGCGTATACGTTTCCACTTTTTCCGAAGTAAAAAACAGACCGAACATGCTGCCGACGCGGTTGATACTGAACGGCACGCCGTTCTCGATCGCGATCGCGCGCAGACCGTCTGTCAGCAGTGTGGTCTTGCGGTCAATGTCGGCGTAGAAACCCGGTGCCTGGATCAATTCGAGCATGGCCAGACCCGCGGCCATCGCGATGGGATTGCCGGACAACGTGCCGGCCTGGTAGATCGGCCCGGACGGGGCGACCTGCTGCATGATCTCGCGCTTGCCGCCGTACGCGCCGACTGGCATGCCGCCGCCGATGATCTTGCCGAACGTGGTCAAATCCGGCGTGATGCCATACAGCTGCTGGGCGCCGCCAAGCGCAACGCGGAAACCAGTCATCACTTCGTCAAAAATCAGCAGCGCGTCGTGTTGTGTGCACAGCTCGCGCAAGCCTTGCAAAAAACCCTCGCGCGGCAAAATGCAATTCATGTTGCCGGCGACCGGCTCGACGATGATGCAGGCGATACTGTCACCTTGCGCGGCGAATAGTTCCTGCGCTGCGGCCAGATCGTTGTAGGGCAGCGTCAAGGTCAGGTCGGCCAAGACTTTGGGCACGCCCGGCGAAGTCGGCACGCCGAACGTGAGCGCACCGGAACCGGCCTTGACCAGAAACGAATCGCCGTGGCCGTGGTAGCAGCCCTCGAATTTGACGATCTTGTCGCGACCGCTGGCGCCGCGCGCGACGCGGATTGCGCTCATTGTCGCTTCGGTACCGGAGTTGACCATGCGCAGCATTTGCATCGATGGGACGAGTTCGGCAATGACTTCCGCCATGCGCACTTCAGCCGGACACGGCGTGCCAAACGACAATCCCGCACGAGCGGCGTGTTCGACCGCAGCGCGTACCTTCGGATGGTTATGACCGGCGATCATCGGCCCCCACGAGCCGACGTAGTCGATATAGCGCTTGCCTTCGACATCCCACAGGTAGGCACCGTCGGCATGCTCGGTAAAGAAAGGTTCGCCACCGACGGACTTGAACGCGCGTACCGGCGAATTGACGCCGCCCGGCATCCGTGGCAGCGCGCGCTGAAAAAGATCGTGATTGCTGGTCATGGAATATACTTTTTCAACTTGTAAACAATTTCGTATAGTGCCGCGCGGCTGCTGCCGGATCGGCGCTGCCGAATACCCCGGAAATCGCCGCGACGAAATCGGCGCCGGCTTCGATCAACGACAACGCATTGTCCGGCGTAATCCCGCCGATCGCCACCAGCGGCAGACCCAACGATCTGGCGGTACGTAGCAGATCGGGCGTTGCCCGCCGGGCGTCCGGCTTGGTCGGTGACGGGAAGAATGCGCCGAATGCCAGATAGTCCACACCGGCGGCGGCGAGTTGGCGCGCGCGCTCAATCGAGTTGTAGCACGACACGCCGATGATGGCGCCCGCACCCAGACGTAAGCGTGCGGCGGCAACGTCGCTATCGTGTTCGCCCAGATGCACGCCGGTCGCCCCGACTTCGGCGGTCAGCTCAATGTCATCGTTGATAATCAGGGGTACGTTGCAGGTGGTACACAGTGCAAGCAGCGCGTGCGCTTCGTCGCGCCGACGCGCAAAGTCACGCGACTTATCGCGGTATTGCAGCAGCGCGGCGCCGCCGCGCAGCGCGGCCGCGCAATTGGCGAACAAATCCGCGCGCGGGCCATTGCTGATCGCGTACAAGCCGCGCGATGGCAGACAGAGCGGGTGCATGTGCAGTAGTGTAACGGTAGAATGCGCGCGCGGATTCCCGCGCCGTAGCGAACGGGCCGATCTGAAAACGGCTGATCCGATCGTACCGCAGAAATTTTTCACTTCATCCATGAATGCACAAACCCAGCCCGTCGACACGCCGTTTCGCACGTTCATGTGCGTGGTCTGTGGCTTCATTTACAACGAGGCGGACGGCTGGCCGGACGACGGCATCGCACCGGGTACGCGTTGGGACGACGTGCCGGAAACCTGGACTTGCCCGGACTGTGGCGTGACCAAGTCCGACTTCGAGATGATCCAGGTCAGTTGAGCCGAGGTAGTGCGCCGCCCAGCTCGGCTAGCTTCAACCCGATTTCCTCGGCGTCGTCGGCTTGCGGCATTAGGGCCAGATAGCGTTGCCAATCCTCGCGTGCGGCGCGCAAGTGGCCCAACTGCCGGTAACACGCCCCGCGATCCCGGAATTCGGAAACCTGATGCGTATCCAGCGTGAGCAGGCGGTCGCTGCAGCGCAGCGCTTTTTCCCATTGGCCGCGCTCGGCATATACGCCTTTGAGATTGCGCAGCATGCGCGCGAGGATGGCGCGGTGACTGGCTGGCTCAAGCATCCGCGCGAGGCGGTCGTCGTCGATATCCTTGGTGTCGGTGTGCGCACGCGCGCGCCGGCGCAGTTCAGCGACGTCGAGCGAGCGGCCTTTCTGGAACGGATCAAGTACGACGATGCCTTCGTCCAGCGGCAGGCGCACAAGGAAATGGCCCGGAAACGAAACGCCCTCGAGCGGCACGCCCAGTCGCTGGGCGAGTTCGATCTGCACCACGGCCAGCGAAATCGGATTGCCCAAGCGGCGATCAAGCACGTCGTTCAGATAGCTGTTGCGCGGATCGTAGTAATCCCGGTCGTCGCCGCTGAAGCCGAGTTCGTCGAATAGATAGCGGTTGATCGCGTGCAATTGTTCTGTCGCCGACTCGGATTCGCACAGCAGGCTGCGCAACGCCTGCGTGTAGCGTTGCAGATGCGATTCGTATGTCCCCACATCCAGGTCGGGATACTCGTCTCTTGCGATCAACAGAGCGGTGGATAGCAGCGGGATGTCGGCGTCGTTGGCATCACGCAAATTCTGCCAGGCATCGTGCATCGCCATTCTCCGTCAGCGGGCGCCGCCGCGTTGCGACGATCTTACGCGAAGCCGACGTTTGCGCAAGACCGCTAGGTTGTGCCCGCAAACCGCCAGCCGATTGTCACGCGCGTTGCATGCGGTCGTGTTGCAATCGCCGTTGAAGCAGAAGGAAACGACGAGCAAGACGATGAAACAATTCGTGCCGTTGACCGACGAGATGCTGTATGCCGCAAGCGGCCCGCCGCTAGCGCTGGTGCCGTATCGTTGCGGGCTGCCGTGTGTGCGCGAGGATCAGCGGTGCACGGACAGAACATCGCCCGGTTTGACGCCGAGTTTGTCGGTCAGGCCGGCGTTGAGTTCGAGTACGAATTGCGCAGGCCCGCTCGAAGGATAAACCGGGCAATTGTTGCCTGCGTTCAGGCAGGGCGGTGCTCGCTCTTGCGCACTGACCAATTTGTAATTCTGGTCGAAGTAGAGAATGTCCAGCGGGATATGCGTGTTCTTCATCCAGAACGTGCGCACCTCGGTGTTGTCGAACACGAACAACATGCCGTGGTCGACAGGCATGCTCTCGCGAAACATCAGACCGCGCTCACGCGCGGCTTCGTCGGCGGCGACCTCGATCTGGAATCGGTGGCCTTTCAATTCGACCCAGGAGCCGGAGGCATGCGCGACGCATGCGCTCAACGCGCTCGCGAGGGCAACAAACGACACCGCGAATCGCCACGAAAATCCATGCCGCATGAGAAGCTCCGTTATCAGCGTTGTGCGCGTGCGAGCGCTTCGATCAGGTTGCTCAACGCGGCGAAGTTTTTCGGGTCCATATCGTAGAACTCGATGCCGATATGCGCGCTGTCCGCACGCACCAGCAGGCTGTCGCCACGGAAGGGCGGCAGGCCGTCGAACTCCAAGGTCACGGCGTGATGCGTGCCTGGCTGCAATTGAGCAGCTCCGCTGTGTTCGAGCAGCGCCCCGTTGAGCGACAGGTCCAGAATCCGCCCCGCGATAGCGCCGCCGCGACCGGACTCGAGGCGATAGCGGCCTGCCGTCGCAAAACGCGGCTCCTGTCTGCGCTCTTCGTACAGTTCGCCCATGACGCCCGCTGCCGACATTCGACTCTTTGCAAGATGCTATCACAGGGTCAGCGTGCGTTTGCCGACCATTGCACCTGTTGACGCCCCTGCAACTGAATGTATAATACGCGGCTCGCTCGGGCGAAAGGCTCGTTGGTTGCTGGTGTTGAACTGGCGCGGAAAAGCTCATTGACAGTGTGCGCAGGTGACTTGTGTGGGCGCCTTGGGATGG
>JBOHYL010000060.1:0-3947 GCA_050737915.1 Rudaea sp. | reverse complement strand
ATTGGCGAGCACGTCGGCGGGGGCGCCCTTGGCGAGCACCGCGCCTTCGCTCATGATGTAGGCGCGATCGCAGATGCCGAGCGTTTCGCGTACGTTGTGATCGGTGATCAGGATGCCGATGCCGCGCGCTTTCAATTGCCGCACGATGCGCTGGATTTCCACCACCGAGATCGGGTCGATGCCGGCGAAGGGTTCATCCAGCAGCATGAAGCGTGGCTTGGCGGCCAGCGCACGGGTGATTTCCACGCGCCGACGTTCGCCACCGGACAGGCTTACGCCGCGGCTGTCGGCGATGTGCGCGATCTGCAGTTCCTCGAGCAGGGATTCGAGTTCCGCGCGGCGCCCGGAGGCGTCCAGATCCCCGCGCAGTTCCAGGATCGCCAGCACGTTCTCGGCTACGGTCAAACGCCGGAATACGGACGGTTCCTGCGGCAGGTAGCCCACGCCCAGCCGCGCGCGTGCGTGCATCGGCATCTGGGTGATGTCGTGCTTGTCGATGCTGATGCGGCCGGCGTCGGCGCCGATCAGACCGACCACCATGTAGAACGTGGTGGTTTTGCCGGCGCCATTGGGACCGAGCAGGCCAACGACTTCGCCCTGTTCCAGGCTGAAATCGAAATCGCGAACCACGGTACGGCCGCGAAAACTCTTTTGCAATCCGGTGGCGGCGAGCATCAGTGCGCGGCGGCTTTGCTGCAGTCCGCGTTGGCTGCCGGCTTGGCTCGCTGACTCTTGGGCTGCATCACCATGTGCACACGACTGGATGGCGAATCGTCACCGCTTTCCATTTCGCCGGTGTTGGTGTTGTAGATCATGCGTTCGCCGTGGAATTCGCCCTTGCCGTGCTGGATCACGCTGACGTTGCCGGTCAGGATGGCGACACCGGTGGCATTGCTGTAGTCGATCCGGTCGGCGTCGGCGCTCATCAGGCTGCAATCGCCGTCGTGCAGTTGTTGCAGATGCGCGGGTTTGCCGGTGAGCAGCACACGCGTGAGGCTGCCGGCGTTGCCATTGGCATCGACCACGGCGGACGGATTGCGGTAGATCGTGGCGTGATCGGCGTGCGCCTTCATCGAGCCCTGGGTCATCACCACATTGCCGTCCAGTTGGGTGATGTCGGGATCGTCGGCCTTGCCGGTGCGGCTTTGCGTGGATTTCTGGTAGTTCGCGTCGATGTTCATCGGCTGGCTGCGGTCGTTTTGCAGCGCGAGCGCTGCCTGCGCCATCACCAATGCGGCGACCAGGGCGATCCAGCGGAACGATTCATTTGTGTGTGGCATGGCTTGAGGGTAGCAGGGTCCAGTGGACGTCGGACAGCAATTGCACGGTTTTCAGGCCCAGATCCGCACGCATGCCGACGCCGTGAACGACATGGCCGGGATCGGTGATCGTTGCCAGGGCATCGGTGCTCATGGTCTTGCCCTGTGCCGAGGATACGGCCTGGCCCTTGCCGGTGGAAGTCACGGTCAGATCCGAGGTGAGCAACTGGGCGGGAGGGACTTTTGCGCTTGGCAGGCGGTGCATATCGACCTTGCCTTCCAGCTTCATGACGGTGCCATCCTTGTTGACCCAGGCCGAATCGGAGTTACCTTTCCACAGGTTGCGGCTATTGTCGATGATCTCGTAATCGGGCGTGGTAACGAAGATCGAGCCGTCCTCGGCACGGCGCACCAGACGCGGGCCGGCCATGCTGAAACTGTGGCGACCCTGGGCGTCGAGCGCATCGATGGAAAAATCGGCGAGGGTGTAGTCCGAGCGCGGTGGCCCGACGAAGGCCGGCGCAGCCGGGCGCGGGGCGAATACCCACACCAGAATCTGCGTAGTGAGTGCGAGCGCGGCCATTGCCGCGATGGCGAGAATCAGCTTGCGTTCCATCACACGAACCTGGCCAGTTCCGCCTCGGTCTTGCCCTGCGCGGCGAGCAGCAGATCGCACACCTCGCGCACCGCACCCTCACCGCCGCGCGCCTGCGTGCGCCAGTGCGCGCGTTCGTGCACCCAGGCATGGGCGTTGGCCACGGCGATCGAAAGGCCGACGCGACGCATCACCGGCAGATCCGGCAGGTCGTCGCCGCAATACGCGCATTGCTCCTGCGTGAGCTTGAGCGCGTGGATAAGTTGTTCGTAACAGGCCAGCTTGTTGTCCTGACCCTGATAGACGTGGGCGATACCCAGTTCCGCGGTGCGCTCGGTGACCATGTGGCTCATGCGCGCGGTGATGATGCCCACCTCGATGCCATTGGCCATCAGCCGTTTCAGGCCGAAGCCATCGTGGACGTCGAACGTCTTGGTTTCGCGGCCGTCGTCGCTATAGTAAAGGCGACCGTCGGTCAGCACGCCGTCCACGTCGAACAGGGCGAGGCGGATTTTCGCGGCGCGCTCGCGGATATCGCCCGACAAATCGTGGAAGCGGGACACTGGCATGCAGGGCTCACACGACCCGAGCGCGCAGCAGATCATGGATGTTGAGCGCGCCGACCACGCGATTGTCCGCGTTGACCACGAGCAGGGCGTGGATCTTGTGCGCTTCCATCAGGCGCGCCGCCTCCACCGCCAGCTTGTCAGCGCCGATCGTTTTGGGTTGCTCGGTCATCAGTGCGGTCACCGACGTGGTGCGCAGGTCGATCGTGCGGTTGTCAACCGCGCGGCGCAAGTCGCCATCGGTGAATACGCCGAGCAGGCGGTCTTGTGCGTCCGTGATCGCGGTCATGCCCAAACCCTTGCGCGTCATCTCCATCAGCGCTTCGGGCAGGCTGGCGGAGGCGGTCACGCGTGGAATCGCATCGCCCGCGTGCATTACGTCGGCGATGTGCAAAAGCAGGCGCCGGCCGAGCTGGCCGGCCGGATGCGAGCGCGCAAAATCCTCGTCGGTGAAACCGCGTGCCTCGAGCAAGGCGATCGCCAGCGCGTCGCCCATGACCAGGGCCGCGGTCGTGCTGGCCGTGGGAGCCAGATTCAACGGGCACGCCTCTGCGGGCACGCTGGCATCCAGGTGCACATCACACATTGCCGCCAGTGAGGAGTTTGGATTACCGGTCATCGCCACGAGCGGAATGCCCTGGCGCTTGATCACCGGCAGGATCGTGAGCAACTCGTCGGTCTCACCGGAATTGGACAATGCCAGCACAACGTCTTTGTGCGTGATCATGCCCAGGTCGCCGTGGCTGGCCTCGCCCGGATGCACGAAAAACGCGGGCGTGCCGGTGGACGCGAGCGTGGCCGCGATCTTGCGCGCGATGTGGCCGGATTTGCCCATGCCGGAAACGACCACACGGCCGGGGCAGTTGAACATCAACTGGCAGGCACGCAGGAAATTATCGTCGATACGGTGCTTGAGCTCGCCGATCGCGCGCGCCTCGATGTCCACCACGTTGATCGCGCTGCGCTGGAGCGCGGCAGCGTCGAGCAACGGGTGGCTCAGCGGCTGTGCGGCGATGGATTGCAGGCGGACATTCATGGCGTGGTGATTGAGCAGGGAAATGGCCGGCTCATCGCAAGCCGGGTATCGGTGATCCGGGATTTTAAGTACCATGCACAGCCTCATTCTAACCTGTTGGACCCCTGTCCGCGCAGGACGATCCGCAGGCGCACGCCGTCGCACCCGCCCGACCTACGCCATAACCAGGCCCGCGCATGGACATTCGCAGCATCCAGACTCTGATCGAACAAGGGCTGCCCGGCGCCAGTGCTTGCGTGGAAGGTGCCGATGGCGTTCATTTCACTGCGACCGTGGTCTTCGCCGCGTTTGCCGGCAAGTCGCCGTTGGCCCGCCACCGCATGGTCTACGCCACCCTGGGCCTGGCAATCGGTGGCGAGATTCATGCGTTGTCGCTGCGTACGCTGACGCCTGAGGAATCCGCGAAGCAAGGAAATCATTGATGGCAAAGATCGTAATCAGCGGCGGTGGCGCGCGGAAGCTTTCGCGGGATGCGTTGAAGCGCATCCCGC
>JBOHYL010000059.1:0-1710 GCA_050737915.1 Rudaea sp. | reverse complement strand
CGTGGTGGAAGGCCGCATCGACACCGGTTATCTGGATCGGCATCTGGACGAATTCCTGCCCGCGGATACCACACCGGAAGCGACGGTGCTGTTCGCTGCCGCAACCACCGTGCTGCTGGCTGAGGAGGTGTATGCGCGCGATGCCATCGCATGCGCGGACGATCCGCATTCGCCTTGGTCGCGTGCGGACGGCTGGCGCCTCGGCCACCCGGGCAAACGCATCGTCTGTTTCGAGGCTGGCACGCAGCGCATCGAAATTGCCGCCTACGGGGCAAACGGCCGTTACGCGCTGCGCCTTGGCGATGTCGAATGCGCAGTCAGCGATGCGTTCTGGCAGAACCACACGCTGACTGCCGCGTTCGACGGCGTGGCGCGACGTTGGCAAGCGCACGTCGATACCGACAGCGTGCTGTTGCACGACGGCGAACGCCGCCGCCATCTTCGCCGCGTCGGCGCTTTCGCCTACGCGGCAACACCGCAAACCGCCAGCGACCGTATCATCGCGCCGATGCCAGGTCGCATCGTTTTGGTCAAGGTGAAAAACGGCGACCGCGTGAGCGAAGGCCAGGAGCTGCTGATCATGGAAGCGATGAAAATGGAGTTGAGCCTGAAGGCGCCGCACGCGGCCACAATCGAATCGCTGCACGCCAAACCCGGCGAGTTTGTTGAAGCCGATACGGTACTGGTCCGCTTTGGGGAGTCGCAATCATGATCCGATTGATCGCTGCCGCCACTTTTTGCCTGTTGCTGACCGCCTGCGTCGAAACACGTTTCGAGTCGACGCCGGGCGACGTCAACACGACCTGCGACGCACGCTGGAAAGGTCTGTGGACGGAAGGCAACACAAAAAACGACGACGGCGCCATCTACGTCGACGACGAGTGCCACTGGATCGTGCTCGATCGGCCCAAGCCCCATGCCCCGCTAAACCGCATCCAGGTACCGATGCAGTATGCGCACATCGATGGCAAGGATTATCTCATTGTTGCCGACACTGCTCTGAAAGACCTGGTCAAGCTCGAACCGCCGTATTCAATCGAACCGGCACCGGCGCAATCGTACTACCTGGTGTTCTACCAACTGCGTGGCGACAGCGTCGAGCTCACCCAGGTAAACAGCGAGCGCGTGGCTCAGCTCATCCTCGAAGGCAAACTCGAAGGCACCATCAGCAAGACTGCGAATGAGCTGCACGTATTCGTGCGCGGCGATCGCGCACGCATTCTCGAGATCGTGCGCAAGTTCCCCATTTTCGACAGCCAGAAGCCGACGCACTTCGTGCGCCGCCACCAGACGCTTGATGAATTCGAGCGGGTCGCCGCGCCCGCACCCGCCAAGAAGGCCCCGTGACCCCTATGCCCGATCATGTTCGCATCGTCGAAGTTGGCGCCCGCGACGGTTTGCAGAACGAAAAAACCATCGTGCCAACGCCGGTCAAGATCGAACTGATCGACCGCCTTTCTAGCACGGGCCTGCAGACCATCGAGGCGACCAGTTTCGTCAGTCCGAAATGGGTGCCGCAACTGGCCGATGCAACGGACGTTTATGCGGCAATACGCAAAAGGCCCGGCGTGCGCTATCCGGTATTGGTGCCTAACCTGCAAGGTTACGAACGCGCACGCGCCGTCGGCGCTGCCGAAATCGCCGTGTTCACTGCCGCAAGCGAGGCGTTCAACCGCAAGAACATCAATGCATCCATCGACGAATCCATCG
>JBOHYL010000058.1:0-12483 GCA_050737915.1 Rudaea sp. | reverse complement strand
AACGGCTGGGTCTTCAACACCAACGACTGGCCTTACTCGGCGGCCGGAAAATACAGCCCGAAGCGCGCCGATTTCCCCCGCTACATGGATACGTTCGGCGAAAATCCGCGCGGAATCCACGCCACCCGCATGCTCACCGATGCGAAGAATTTCACGATACCCAGGTTGATCACGGACGGCTTCGACTCGTACCTGCCCGCATTCGCGCGGTTGCTTCCGATTCTTGTTGCCGACTATGACGCCTTGTCCGCGAACGATCCGATGAAACAAAAGCTGCAAGGTCCCATCGCCTTGTTGCGCCATTGGAATTATCGTTGGAGCATTGCCTCGATGCCGACGTCCCTGGCGGTTTTCTGGGGCGATGCGTTATGGGACGAAGTCAGCGCGGCTGTGGCGGCCAGCGACCTCGATCCACAGCAGGAGGTCACCCGCACGTACGACTACATTGCTGAAAAGGCGGGCAGCGCCGTGCGACTGAAGGCATTGTCCGAAGCCGTCGACCGTTTGCAGAAAGACTTCGGCAGTTGGGGCACGCCCTGGGGCGAGATCAATCGCTTTCAGCGGATAAACGACGACATCAAATCGAATTTCGACGACTCCATGCCGAGCATTCCTGTGCCGTTCGTATCCTCGCGCTGGGGCTCGCTCGCTTCTTTTGGTGCGCACCGCTGGCCCGGCACGAGACGCTACTACGGCACCAGTGGCAACAGCTTTATCGCCGCCATCGAATTCGGCCCGAAAGTCAGCGCCCGCGCGATTACCGCAGGCGGCGAAAGCGGTCATCCGGATTCGCCTCACTTCAACGACGAAGCCGAACGCTACACCACCGGCAACCTGCGGACCGTGTATTTCTGGCCGGAGCAGTTGAAGGGGCATACCGAGCGGGTATATCAACCCGGTCGCTAACGTCCGAGGAGTATAGTCGCCTCGCCACTCAGCGCTGGTGCTGATTGCGAGCATTCATCGGGAGGATAACCATGTCGGGTTCGAGTCGGGAAAAACCGAAAGACGCCGTGATTCTGGTCGCACGCATTCTGCTGGTGCTGCTGTTCCTGATTTTCGGATGGAGCAAGCTGACGGGTTACTCCGGCACCGTGGGTTACATGCAGAGTGTGGGTGCGCCAATGCCGGCGCTGGCCGCAGTCGTCGCGATTGTCGTTGAATTTTTCGGCGCGATCGCGCTGATTCTGGGTATCTGCACGCGGCCCATCGCCCTGGTGTTGGCAATCTACACGCTCGGAACCGCGTTGATCGGCCATCACTACTGGTCGATGACCGGCTCGGCACAGTACGAAAACATGATCAACTTCTACAAAAATGTCAGCATCATCGGCGGCTTCCTGTTGCTGTATGCCACCGGTGCCGGCAGGTACTCCATCGACGCGAGATTCCAGCGTCGCTGAAGCGCCGCGTCGGTTGCGATTCCGGCGCTATGGCACGACGCGTTGGCTACCGGTGTGCTGGTGGGTTTGCGACGCGAACGGCTGCACCCCACGAATCGCGGCTACCGCATTGACGGCAATCCGGCACATTTCCGCAGCGGGCAGATTCGCATCGATGCGCAATGCCGAAGACGGCGGTGTTTCGAACCGGGCCAGCACGTCGCTGACTACCTCCGGCGTGCGATCGCGCGCCAGGTGGCGGTCGTGTTCGACGTCGTTGGCGATGCGCGCACGCGCGACATCGGGCGGACATTCCAGGTAGATCGGAACCGGACGAAAACCGTAGCGATAGATCGTGGCATCGACGCGCATCAGATCGCGATGGCGGGTGAACGTCACGCCATCGAGTACCGTGGATTCGCCGAGCATGCAGTTGATTTCGAGCGCCAGCAACATGCTGCGGAATGCTGCGCGCTTCTCGGCGAAACTGTAGGAACAGCGCGGGAACATCGCGTGCCGGATCGCGTCGCGGCAGACCCGGCGCAGGCCGAGTTGGTCCTCCAGCGCCCGCGCTACCACGCTCTTGCCCGCGCCGGGCAAACCGATCAGCGCCACGACCACGGGTTTTGGCTTTGCTGGCGCACGCACTGGCGCGGTGCCGCCATCGGCATCGGCGGCATCGACACTGGGCATTTCGTCGTTCATCGGCGGTAACGGTAGCGGCGTTCACGCTATGATTGCACAAATTCCGCGATTTCACGTTCATGCGCCAGCTCTACATTCAGCGGTACCTCATCACCGGCCTGCTCACCTTCGTGCCACTGTGGCTTACGTGGCTGGTGTTCAAGTTCATCTTCACGTTTCTCTCGCACGTCGGCGCGCCAGTCGTCGCGGCACTGTTTGGCGGCCTGTCCGAGGCGTTCCCGGGTGCGGGCGCGTGGTTGAGCCAGGAATGGTTCCAGTCGATCATCGCGTTCATTGCCACCGTCATCGCGTTCTACCTGGTCGGCTTCGCCACTTCGCGCGTGTTCGGCCAGCGTCTGCTCGACGCATTTGAAAACCTGATCGGACGCATCCCGCTGGTGCACACGATCTACGGCGGCACCAAGAAGCTCATGACCATGCTCTCGACCAAGCCGGCCGGCACCCAGCGCGTGGTGCTGATCGATTTCCCGTCGCCGGAGCTCAAATCCATCGGCTTCGTCACGCGCGTGTTCGCCGACTCGGCCGGACGCGAGATGGCTGCCGTCTACGTGCCAACCACACCCAACCCCACCGGCGGCTATCTGGAAATCGTGCCGACGGAAAAACTCGTCGCCACCGACTGGAGCATGGATCAGGCGATGGCGTTCATCCTGTCCGGCGGCGCGGTCGGCCCGGACACGTTGCCGGACGGCGCGCATCCGGATACCAAATCCCTGCGCAGCCAATGACCTTCGACACATCGCGCGCGGTGCGATAACGCGTACACTCGCCGCTCCCCGAATGGAGTTGGCATGCGTCTTTATCGCGCACGAACGCTGGTGCCCGTACTTCTGCTCGCCGCAGCAGGCGCGGCCGCGAACACCAACGAACGCGGTCTGGATGCGCGCAATTTCGATGCGCGCACAAACCCCTGCACCGATTTTTTCCAACATGCCAACGGCGGTTGGCTAAAGTCCAACCCGATTCCGGCAAGCTACAGTACCTGGAGCCTGGACAACGAAATCGGCGAACGCAACCTGACGATACTGCGCGGCATTCTGGAAAACGCCGCCGCGCATCCGGGCGCACACGGCAGCGCCACGCAGAAGATCGGCGATTTCTACGCTGCGGCGATGGACGAGAAAACCATCGACAAGGCCGGTATCGCGCCGCTCACGAAAGATCTGTCCGCGATCGCCGCATTGCGTTCGCCCGCCGACGTTGCCGCTCTGATCGCCGATTGGCAAGCGCGTGGCGATGACGTCCTGTTCGATTTCGAAGCGCAGCCCGATCTGAAACACTCCGAGACCGATATCGCCTACGCCGGTCAGGGCGGCCTGGGCCTGCCGGATCGCGACTACTATCTGCGCGACGACGCGAAATCGAAGACGCTGCGCACGCAGTACCGTGCGCATGTGGCGCGTATGCTCGACCTGCTCGGCGATGCCAACGCACAGGACGAAGCCAACTGGGTGCTGGCGCTGGAAACGCGCCTGGCGCACGCCTCACTGGACCGGGTCGCATTGCGCGAGCCGGCCAATTCCTACCATATCTACACGCTGGACGATGCGGATGCGAAGACGCCGCATTTTTCGTGGATCGCGTTTTTCCGCAAAACCGGCCGTGCCGACGTGCGAACATTTTCGCTGGCGCAACCGGATTTCTTCGCTGCCGCCGACACGGCGCTGGCGCAGGTGCCGCTGGCGCACTGGCAGGCGTGGCTGCGCTGGCGCCTGATCGATGCGGATGCGCCCTACCTTTCCAAACCGTTCGTCGCTGCCGACTTCGCATTTCACGGCGGCGTGTTGCGCGGCGCGAAACAAAACCTGCCGCGCTTCAAACGTGCGATCCGCAGCGCCGATTTCGCCGTCGGTGAACTGCTCGGCGAAGCGTATGTCGCGCACGTGTTCCCGCCGCAAGCCAAGCAACGCGCCGTGCAACTGGTCGACAATCTCAAGATCGCGCTGCGCGCGCGCATCCGGAATCTGGACTGGATGAGTGCAACGACCAAGCAGGCCGCTTACGCGAAGCTCGATACACTGGTCGCCAAGGTCGGTTATCCGGACCGCTGGCGCGATTACTCCAAGCTGGATATCACGCGCGATTCGTATCTGGCCAACATGCGCGCCGCGCGCGCGTTCGAGGCGAACCGCCAGTTCGCCAAGCTCGATCATGCGGTGGACCGCAGCGAATGGGACATGACGCCGCAGACCGTCAATGCCTACTACAACCCATTGGGCAACGAGATCGTGTTTCCGGCGGCGCAATTGCTGCCGCCCTACTTCGACGCCACGGCCGACGATGCGCTCAATTACGGCGGCATCGGCGCAGTGATCGGTCACGAGATGACCCACGGCTTTGACGATGAAGGTAGCCAGTTCGACGCCAAGGGCAATCTGTCGGATTGGTGGACTCCGGCCGATCGCGCGGCTTTCGACACGCGTACCGCGAAATTGGTTGCCCAGTTCAATGCGTATGTGCCCATCGACGATCTGCACATCAACGGCAAGCTGACCCTGGGCGAGAACATCGCCGATCTGGGCGGATTGCTGGTCGCGTATGACGCGTTCAAGCTCACGCCGCAGGGCAAGGGCGATGTAAAACTTGACGGATTGACGCCGGATCAGCGTTTCTTCCTGTCGTTCGCGCAAACCTGGCGCACCGCGCAGCGGCCCGAACAACTGCGCCTGCAAATTCAGTCCAACGAACACGCACCGGCAAAATTCCGCACCAATGGCCCGCTCAGCGACGTGCCCGCGTTTGCGCGCGCGTTCGCCTGCAAGCCTGGCGCTGCCATGCTGCAATCGGCGGACAAGATTGTGAACATATGGTAATTGTATACATTATCGAAGACCAACGGAGACGAACCATGTACCAGCGCTTGCTCAAACCCCTGACTCTGGCCATTGGCCTCGGTCTTGCCGGCATCGCCGCCGCGTCAGCGAATTTCGATGCGGGTCAGGTGAGTCCGAACATCAACCCCTGTCAGGATTTCAATGACTACGTCAATGCCAAGTGGGTGGCAGCCAACCCGATTCCTCCCGACCAGACGCGCTGGGGTTCGTTCAACGAGCTGCACGAGAAGAGCCTCGCCGAACAGCATCAGATCGCCGAGGATGCGGCAAAAAACGTCGCCACCGCCAAGCCCGGCTCGATCGAACGCAAGATCGGCCTGCTGTACGCGGCCGGCATGGACGAGGCCGCGATCGACAAGGCCGGCTTCGGCCCGATCAAGTCGCGTCTGGCACAGATCGCAGCACTCAAGAACGGCGCGGATGTCGCGCATTTCATCGACACCAGTTTCAATGAGGGTGATGGCTACGTGTTCCGGTTCGGCTCCGGCGCCGATTTCAAGGACTCCAGCAAGCAGATCGGTTACGTTCATCAGGGCGGACTCGGTCTGCCGACCAGGGATTACTATTTCAAGCCCGAATACAAGGAACTACGCACGGCCTACCTAACCTACGTTGCCAAGTCATTTGAGTTGACCGGCACACCAGCCGCTGCGGCGAAACAGCAGGCTGATGCGGTGCTGACATTCGAGACCGAGCTCGCCAAGTCCTCGCTTGCTCCGACCGAGTTGCGCAATCTGGACAACCTGTATCACTTCGTGTCCGTCGCCGAAGCCGACAAGGTCAGTCCGCACTTCGCATGGGAAAAATTCTTTGCCGCGCAGGGCGTCGATGTCGGCAAGGGATTTTCACTGTCGCAACCCAAGTTCATTGCCGGATTCGACAAGCTGCTCGCCGGCGCGTCGATCTCGCAATGGCAGGCATATCTGCGTTTTCATACGATCAGTTCCGCTGCGCCGGAGCTCAGCAAGGCGTTCGATGACAATCACTTCGATTTCTACAACAAGACTCTGCGCGGTCAGCCCGAACAGCAGCCGCGCTGGAAGCGCGTGCTGGGCGCCATCGATGGCGCGATGGGCATGGGTATGGGCGAGTTGTATGTCGCCAGGTATTTCCCGCCCGAATCCAAGCAGCGCGCCGAGGTGCTGGTGGCCAATGTGCGCAATGCACTGAAAAACCGCATCGAGCACCTGGACTGGATGAGCGCAGAAACCAAGCAGAAGGCCATCGACAAGTGGAATGAATTCCTGCCCAAGATCGGGTACCCGGATCCGGGCGAATGGCGTGACTGGTCGGGCCTGACCGTCGAACCGAACGCATGGTTCGCCGATCTGCAAGTCGCGAGCAAGTACAACTACCACTACGACATCGGCAAGATCGGCAAGGCCACCGATCGCAAGGAATGGGGCATGACGCCGCAGACGGTCAACGCGTACTACAACCCGACCGACAACACGATCAACTTCCCGGCCGCGATCCTGCAGCCGCCGTTCTTCGACGCCAAGGCCGACGACGCACTCAACTATGGCGGCATCGGTGCGGTGATCGGCCATGAATCCAGCCATGGATTCGACGATCGCGGCAGCCAGTTCGACGGCAAGGGCAATCGTGAAAACTGGTGGACGCCCGCAGACAAGAAGAAGTTCGAGGCACGCACCGCACAGTTGGTCAAGCAGTTCGACGCCTACGCGCCGCTGAAAGACAAGCCCAATCTGCATGTCAACGGCAAGCTGACCCTGGGCGAGAATATCGCGGACCTGGGCGGTATCAACATCGCCTATGACGCCCTGCAGACCGCGCTCAAGGCCGATCCGAAGGAGACCGCGGAAAAGATCGACGGCCAGACCCAGGACCAGCGCTTCTTCATCAATTGGGCGCGCGTTTGGCGCGGCAATGCACGCGAGAAAACCACCGAGCTGCTGCTCAACACCGATCCGCACTCGCCGGCGTCGATCCGCGCCATCGCCGCGCCGTCGAACATGCCGCAGGTCGCGCAGGCGTTCTCGTGCAAGGCCGGCGACAAGATGGTGCGCAGTGGCGACAAGCGGGTGAAGATCTGGTAACGCCCGCTACACGCCGAAACAAAAACGCCGCGGTTTCCGCGGCGTTTTTTGCAGCCCGCTGACGCGTACGGAGCCTCTGAATAACCGTCGCGAGCGCAGGCAGGTTGCGTGAATACGGAGCGCAGGAACCGGAGTTTACTTGCGTGTAAATGAGGATTCCGAGCACCGGCTTCGCGCAAGATGCCAAGCGCAGCAGGTTAATCAGAGGCGCCCTAATGTCGACGACGCGCCCGCGCCCGCCAATACTGGATCAATGCAAAGCCCACCACCGCGCCGCCCAGGTGCGCAAAATGCGCCACGCCTGCCTGCGTGCCGGTAATGCCGAGATACAGTTCCAGAATCATGTATCCGACCACAGCGATGCGCGCGGGCACCGGCACCGGAATCAGGAACAGGAAGATTTTTGCCTGCGGATACAGCAGCGCAAACGCGAGCAGCAGGCCGAATATGCCACCTGAGGCGCCCAGGGTGGGATAGAAATCCTGCGGAGAAAACACCGCGATCGTCGCCAATTGCGCGATCGCAGCGCCAAGCACGCACGCAAAATAGTAGAACGTATAGCGGCGCGCGCCGAGCGCATTTTCGACCGGGCCGCCGAACATCCACAACGCCAGCATGTTGAAAGCGATATGCGGGACGCCACCGTGCAGAAAACTGTAGGTAATCAGTTGCCACGGCTGGAAACCGAGACCCATCACGCTGCCGTCGTCCATGCGCACGAGCTGGTGCGGACCGAGCGGCCACAGCGCGAAATGCGCGATGATCGCCGTGTCGCCGCCGAGCATCTGCAAGGCGAAAATGACGATATTGGCGATCAGCAGTGCGCGGGTGACGGCGGGAATGCGTGGCATCAGGCAAGTTCCGGTAAAGCGCGCATGATGCCCGAATCGGCAGCGATCGCGAAACTCATCGTGGCGCCCACAGCTCGGCGTCCACATCGCGCTGCCAGCCGAACCGCGCCAGACTCACGCGGCCGTTGCGCACAATCACGCCCTCCTCCTGCAGGCGCGCGCGTTGTTCGCGGAAACCCGCGCTGCCGCGCGCGAACGCGATGCGCCCATTCGCGCACAACACGCGTTGCCAAGGCAGTTTCAGCGCCGAATACTCGCCCAGGATGCGCCCGACCAGGCGCGCCCGCCGCGGCAGTCCGGCACGTGCTGCGATCTCGCCGTAACTGGACACGCGGCCGCGGGGAATTGCCCGGATCGCACGCAGTATCGCTGCGTGCGCGGCCGGCATCGTGATTGCGCCTGACTTCATCGCCATGACACGGTAGCATAGCGGGGAAAATTCCCGGAGACCGCCGTGCATTCGTTCGAGGAAATCCGCGCGTACGTGCAAGCGCATCACGTGCTGCGCATCAACGATCCGTACCTGATCTGCTTCGATCTGGCGACCGAGCACGGCCAGCGCCACCAGGGACTTTATCTGGCCGAACTCGAAGGCGAGGACGGCCGCAAGTACCTGCGTATCTCCACGCCGGTGGCGCCGCTGGCTGGCATGGACAGCAAACGCTGCCTGCGTTTCAACTGGGAACAGCGCGTGAGTTTTCTCGCGCTGAGCGATCTGGACGGCACACCGTATCTGCATTTGTGCGAAAACCGCCCCTACGGACTGCTGAGCGCGGACGAGCTCGAACGCCTGATTCGCGAAATCGGTCCGCTCGGCGATCGTCTGGAAAAAGCGATCTCGGCCGGCAGGGATGCGTTTTGATCGGCTCAGTCGACAGCTGCGCCATGCACTGACAGGACCAAGCGGCGTACGCACGAGACCCGCGCTGCCGTAGGTTGCGCCAGGGATGCCGGTCTCCGATCGCGTTCAGACCGCGCGCAGCAGTTGCACGCAAAAACGCGCCTGCGCATCGGTCCAGGCGCACTCTGCGCGCAAACCTGCACGTGCGGCCATGCGTGCGAATTCATCCAGTGCATATTTGCAGCTGTATTCGACCAGGGTCGCTTCGCCCGGCGCGAAATGGAAATGCTCGCCGTGGATACAGACCTCTTGCGCGTGCCTGCTGACGATATGCGTTTCGATGCGTCCAGCCAGACTGTGATAGCGCGCACGATGGGTAAATTCGGCCAAGTCGAAATTGGCGCCCAGTTCGCGGTTGAAGCGCACCAGCATGTTGAGCGTGAAGGCGGCAGTCACCCCGGCAGCATCGTTGTACGCGGCTTCAAGCACCCGCTGATCCTTCTTCAGATCCAGGCCGATCAGCGCGGCTCCGGTCGATCCTATTCGCGCACGTATCCCGCGCAGCAAACGCACCGCAGTGTCGCTGTCGAAATTGCCAAGCGTGGACCCGGGGAAGTACACAATTGTCTTCGACGCTTTTCGGGCCGGTTTCGGCAATGCCACGTCGGCGGTAAAGTCCGCACATAATGGCAGCATTGGAATGAGTGGAAACGAATGTGCGAGCCGATCGAGGCTGTCGGCAAGCGCTGCACCGGATATTTCCACCGGCGCGTAGGCAACCGGGGTTTGCAGATGTTCCAGCAGCAGCTGTGTCTTGAGTCCGCTGCCGCTGCCGTATTCGACCAGCAAGACGTCCGCACCGAGCAGTGCCGCGATGTCGGCAACATGGGCACGCATGATTTCCAGCTCCGCACCCGGCAGGTAATACTCCGGCTGAGCGCAAATGCGCTCGAACAACTCCGAGCCGCGGGCGTCGTAGAAATATTTGGACGGCAGCCGCTTCGGTGCCAGATGCAGACCGTGGCGTACATCGGCAAGCATGATGGCATTGGCCGATTCGGCGTGATGGGCAAAAACGTGTAACGGCGCGTTCATGCGTCTCTGGCCAGCCGCACACCGGCAAACTGCCAGCGCGCGTGCGCAGGAAAAAAATTGCGGTACGTTGCACGCATGTGATCGCGCGGAGTGGCGCAGGAACCGCCGCGCAGCACCCACTGATCGCTCATGAACTTGCCGTTGTATTCGCCGATTGCGCCGGACGTGGGCTTGAATCCGGGGTAACCCACATACGGACTGCACGTCCATTCCCAAACATCGCCGTACATCTGCAACGGGTGGTCGCCGACGTCACCCGCGGCGGCTAGGGGCTGCAGCGCGCCGCCCTCGAGAAAATTTCCATCCATGGCAACCGATGCGGCGGCCACTTCCCATTCGAATTCGGTTGGCAGGCGCGCGCCCGCCCAGCGCGCGAACGCGTCGGCTTCATAAAAACTCAGGTGACATACCGGGGCATGCGGATCCAGCGGCCGCTGTCCATCCAGGGTAAATCGGGTTTGCAGATCCGCCGACCAATACAGCGGCCGGCCCCATGCCTGTTGCTGTACGGTATCCCAGCCGGCAGCCAGCCAAAGCGTGGGGGTGCGATAACCCTTCTCGCGCACAAATTCGAGGTATTCACCGTTGCTGACCAGACGATTGGCCAACGCATGCGGATGCAGCAGAACGTCATGGCGTGGCTGTTCGTTGTCAAACGCAAACGTGCAGCCGCAATGTCCGATCTGGGCCAATCCGTCGCTGCCGCGCACAAAGCGCAATGGTGCAGCGGTGCGCGCAATCGTCTGAGCGCGACCGCGATAGGCCGGTTGCAGTGGATTGAGCCAGAGCAGGTGCTGGATATCGGTGAGGATCAATTCCTGATGCCGCTGTTCGTGATTCAGGCCCAGGATTACACGCTCCGCAACGGTATTGTCGGGTTGCATGCCATCGATCAACCGTTCCATTTGCGCATCGACGCGCTCGCGATAGTCCAGCACCTGCGCCAACCCGGGCCGCGACAGCAAACCGCGTTGCGAGCGGGTGTGCATCGGTCCGACCAATTGATAGTAGGAGTTGAACAGGTAACGCCAGACCTCCGGCGCAACGCTGCCGCCATGCGCGGCGCGTAACACGAATTCATCGAAAAACCAGGTCGTGTGCGCCAGATGCCACTTCGCGGGACTGGCATCCGGCATCGATTGCACGGTCGCATCTTCGGCGCTGAGCGCAGCGCATAATGCGACCGTCTGCCCGCGTACACGGCGATATTTCTCGCTGAGCGCCGCGGACAGTCCATTGCGGTTCTCTGCCGGCGTGCGATCCGCCGCCGCTTGCGGTTGTCCTGGCGACAACGAGGAAGACGATTCCATGAGGGGATTGTTGTTGCAATGCACCGATTCCGAGTGTACCCCCGCCTCCTCGAAAAGCAAAAAAAATCAGCGCTACTGACCCCATCCCGCCAGCATCAACCCGCGCACCAGCACATAGGCCAGCGCCCCGGACACCGGTAGGGTGAGAATCCAGGCCCACACCATGCGCTCGACCACGGTCCAGCGGATCGCATTCAGGCGCTTGGCCGCGCCAACGCCCATGATCGCAGCCGAAACATTGTGCGTGGTCGATACAGGCAGACCGAGCACTGACGCCGTGATGATCACACTCGATGCAGTGATGTCGGCAGCGACGCCATTGACCGGATGCAGCTTGACGATCTTGTGGCCGAGTGTGCGGATGATGCGCCAGCCGCCGATCATCGTGCCCGATGCCATCACCAGCGCGCACACAACCTTAATCCATACAGCGATGCCGAAATGACCCTGCGCATCGCTGGGCACGCGCAGAAAATGCAGCCACCCCGGCAGATGATCCAGCGAACCGGCGGCTGTCGCCCCGGCCAGCGCCAGCGCGATGATGCCCATCGTCTTCTGCGCGTCGTTCATGCCGTGCGACAGACCCAAGAAACCGGACGAGGCGATCTGCAGTTTGCCGAATATGGCGTTGACCGAACGCGGGCGCATGGCGCGCGTGGCGACACCACCTAGACCATTGAAAAACGACAGCAGCGCGAACAGCGCTCCCATCACCGCAAAGCCGATCAGGAAACCCGCCAACGGCGAGGCGATCATCGGCAGGATGACCTTGTTGAGCACGCCCTTGCCAAGCCACCAGTGCTCGGCCGGGACAGACCAGACGATCGCATGCCAGTTGCCGCCTGCAGCGGCCAGTGCGGCTCCGCACAATCCGCCGACGAGGGCATGCGAGGAACTCGACGGTAGACCCAACCACCACGTGAGCAAGTCCCAAATCGTCGCGCCGAGCAGTGCGCAAATCAGGATTTCCGGTGTCATCGCAACCACGCCGGCATCGATCAGACCGGAGGCGATCGTCTTGGCGACCGCGGTGCCCCACAGCGCGCCGAGCAGGTTGGTGACAGCCGCCAGCAGCACCGCCTGACCGGGACTGAGCACCTTGGTGGCGACCACCGTGGCGATCGAGTTCGCGGTGTCGTGAAAGCCGTTGATGTACTCGAAAACGAGCGCGACGGCGATGACGACCAGTACCAGGGTCAAGGTCACGGGCGCTGCTCAGGAATTCTTCAGCACGATCGTGTAGATCACGTTGCCGGCATCGCGGCAGCGGTCGATGGCTTTTTCCAGGAGTTCGAACAGATCCTTGGCAAGCATCACCCGGATCGGATCATCACTGGCCAGGTACAAGTCGCGATAGGGCTCCAGGAGCATGCGGTCGGCCTCGGCCTCGACCGCCTGCAGGCGA
>JBOHYL010000057.1:0-6472 GCA_050737915.1 Rudaea sp. | reverse complement strand
ACTACAGAACTATTGATGTCCATGAGGGAAGACTACCTTCAGTAATTGGAAAGAGGTAGCTGTCTCACGTCACATTGGCACGGGGGGAGTTGCATTGTTCGACGCCGAAATTTCCTTTGTGTCGGAGATGCGGCGCCAGTGTCGGCTTGATGTATCCCTGCTGCACATAGCCCCTTCAGAGGAGCTCCGGTACCCAACGACCGTTCTCCTTGTACGATGCTTGCCAGTCAATCTGATTAGGCTGACCCATGCGTTCCAATCGAACGCTCCGGCGAGCGCGTTCGTCGTACGTTGGACCGGGATTTCGGCAGGGCCGAGGAAGCGCCCACGACGGCCGTCCAGATCAATCCTCACAGCGCTGCGGAAAGGCTTCCTACTGCTAGGCGAGAAGTCCTTTCGACCCGCGTTCGGCGGCTATGCTAAAAACCGCACGGTTATGCGGTTTCGACGATTGTGTACCTCCGAATTCCGCATCACAGCTTGCTTAGAGCGGACGTGTGTAGTCGCTCGAAATCGTGTGTACACGAAAACCGCTTTGCGGCTCAGCGAGTTACGGCAATCGACTACACACCCTTTTATCTTGCTCCCTGCCTGAATGAGGGGTTCCCCCGCTGTGGCGACGCTCCAGGTGGGACCATAATGCTGACGACGCACAGAATCGAACACCGCCGCGCGTGAGCCCGCGGAGTAAAGTTGGACACAGGCCAGGGAGGCCATCGGGACAACGGCAAAACGCACGCGCCGGGCACCTTCCCCGCCCGGCGCTCTTTCTCTGATCCGGCGTCGATGTTGCGACGAGACCGAGGTCAGTGGAACGTCAAGAAGAAAGGAAAAACGACGAAGCCAGATAAAAGGGTATGGCGCAACGGGATCTGGAAGCCTTGCGGCACAAGGGGTTTGGAGCGCCATGCTTTTTCAGGTTACGCCATAGTTTCAAAGAAACCGCATAGCCATGCAGGTTTTTGACCGCCATTCGTCCCACGTCGTCTATCTGCATACCACACTTTCGGGTCATAAGTGCGCGCGTTTCCGCGAGCATTTGCGGCGAAGAAACGGCGCCAGATTCGCACCGATATGATGCGCCTACTCGGTGCGAGAAGGCAGACAATCGGCAGTGTTCCGGGAGCAAGGGCGAGTAGCCGAGCAGCCACCCGAGCGACGCCGTTCGGCGCACTCGATGGCCGCAATTCTCTCATTCATTCGTGCCCGACGCTAACTCGCCTTGTCATCCAAATGATCTACCGCGCGCGCCCTGCGGTAGCCAACGAACGGCTACGCCCGCGCGTTCTCGGACACCGTTGCGCCCTTACTGCACTCTATCGCGCGGTGGAAATGCTCTTGACCGAATGCCCCGCAACGACGCGGGAAACGCGTCGACAGTGAGCGTTGGATTCGTTCGCAGCACGGCGATTACCTCCGGCGACCACGGCATGCCGGCACCGCTGGCCGGCGTTACGATGTGGCTGCAACCGAATGCCGATTGCGCGACTCCAATCGTCTTTGACGTGCGCTCCGGCAGCAGCGACAACGAGCACCGACAAGGCGCATTGAAACACGCTTGAAACGAGGTCCCGCAGTCATTAGATCGCTACCGATGTCTGCCGGGTGGACGGCCGCGGCGCAGCCTTGTCGTTGGGGCCTCGGCGAGTTTGCTTAGGTCAAGGTTCTCCGCTTCCTGAAGAAGCTTGGAGGGGCGGATGCCAAGTCCGCGCGCGACCAACTCGAACGTTTGTAGGGTCAAATTCTGGCCGTTCTCGACGCGCCCGTAGTACGCGCGATGCAGGCCCAATTCGTCGGCGAAGGCCTCCTGACTGAATTGACGGTTTTCGCGATGGCGCCGTATGACGAAAGCCAAACGCAGCTTCAAGGAGTCGGGATTCATGCCCGACACCCTAAGAAGCGGTCGGGCATCGCACTACTACTAAATAATAGCCTACTTGAAAGTATTATTTAGTACGAGCATTCTACTGACCGTAGTCCACACGGCGAATGAACGCTGATACGGAGACTGATTCGGTTTTGACTGGGGCTGGGAGCGGTAGAGATGGAGTGGTCGCCCCATTTGGGCGCCGCAATGGCGCGGTGGTGGAAAAGCTTATGCGCTGGCGACTTTCGCGACGCTGACGGCAACTGCAAACCTTGCCAGTAACAG
Source organism: Rudaea sp. (assembly GCA_050737915.1). Taxonomy (GTDB): domain Bacteria; phylum Pseudomonadota; class Gammaproteobacteria; order Xanthomonadales; family Rhodanobacteraceae; genus Rudaea. Next base: position 4,320 of record JBOHYL010000057.1, on the reverse strand, counting down.
CGGGCAGGATTTTGTGGTAAACGTTGCCGCGGCAACAGGGGCGCCATGGAGTAAATCGCGATCGACCGGGAGACGGAAATGCGATCCATCGGAATAGGACTTGCCCTTACTTTGCTGCTGATAGCGCGCGTGGCGTGCGCGGTGCAGTACTACGAAGACGACCGCTCGATGGGCAGCGACGTGCCTGGCCTGCCGCACTACCGCAGCCCCGAAGAAGCCTGCATCAAAGGCGTGTTGGTCCGCAAAGTGCAAGGGTATCAGGAGGGTGATAACCGCGAGTACCGTTATGTGTCGGCGAACGTCGGTACGGACGATGGCTTTGGCGAGTTCGCCTGCCAAGGCGTGATCGAGCGGCAGTTTTTCTACGAGGCCGCGCATTGGGTCACGGTCGAAGAAGTGGCCACCAACGTCTACGGCCCGTTCGGTTCAACGGACACGTGCAAGCTCGGCGGCTATTCCGATCCGGAAACCGGGCAGTGTGGGCCGCCCAAGTGCAACGACGAGTGTTGCTCGCCGGGCGGCTGCACCGGCAACGGCAGCGATCCGATCCAGACCGCATCCAGCAATCTGCACGAAACCGAAACCGACTTCATCGGCACCGGCCCATTCCCACTGAAATTCCAGCGCACCTACGACAGCAAGCGCCTGTGGCTGGCAAGCACGGCGCCGATCGGCATTGGCTGGACGCACTCGTACTACGGTCAGATCGTGATTGCGCCACCGCAGGGCAGTTCTACCTTGAGCGAGGCCATCGTCTACCGGCCCGACGGGCGCATCCTGCGCTTCAATCTGTCGGGCGGCGTGTGGACGCCCGATGCCGACATGCCGGAACGGCTCGCCGTTACCGAGGACGGCAGCGGCAATTACGTCAGCGCGACGTTCATCACGAAGAATGACGATGTCGAGACGTACGACCAACTCGGTCGTCTGGCCACGATCACCAATCGCGGCGGCTTCGTCCAGACGTTGAACTACACCACCGGGCCATCGGGCAGCAGCAGCACGATCGCGCACAATTACGTGCAGACCGTGACTAATCCGCAAGGTCACACGCTGACCTTTGGCTACAACACGACGACCGGCCAGCTGACGAGCCTCACGGACGGCAACGGTGCCGTGATCCAGTACACCTACGACGGCAACAACAACCTGCAGACCGTCGTCTATCCCGACCTGAGCGGCACGAAAACGCGCACGTATTACTACAACGGCGCCGGACCGTATGGCGCGGGCACCACGCAGACCGGCGGCGTGAGCCAGCCCAACGCGCTGACCGGCATCCAGGACGAGAACGGCCAGTCCTTCGCCAGCTGGGGCTACGACAGTTCCGGTCGCGCCAACTTGAGCGTGCACGGCCCGTATTCGACCGGAACGATCGACCGCACTAGCCTCGCGTACAACACCGACGGAACGACCACTGTTACAGATGGCTTGGGCCAGGCGCGAAAATTCACGTTCAAGAACCCGGTGCAATTTCTGGTCGCGCGCTACACGATCCTCGACACGGCATGCGATTACTGCGGGACGGACTTCACCAGTCGCGGTTACGACAGCAACGGGTATCCAAGTACGGGCACGGATTTTCGCAGCTTCCAGACCACGAGCCAGTACGCCGCGACCGACAGTAACGGCCATCCGCGCGGGCTGGAGACGCAGCGCGACGAAGCGGTAGGCCAGGCGGAGGAACGCATTACCAACACGACGTGGGATGCGAATTACCGAGTACCAGACACGCGTACAGTGACAAACCACAGCAGCACGATGGAGACGCGCACGGATTGGATGTACAACACGCGTGGGCAACCTACCGCACGCTGCGAGTACGATCTAACCGTTGTCGGCGCGAGCAGCTATGTTTGTTCCACGACCGGCACGCCGCCAGCTGGAATCCGGCGTTGGGTGAATACCTACTGCGATGCGATCAATCTAGCCACGCCAGATCCGATCGGCAGTATGGGCGAAGATCTCGGCAAGGGCTGTCCACTGATTGGCCTGATCCGGCGTGCGGACGGCCCCCGCAGCGATGTCAACGACTGGACGACGTATCAGTATTACCTTGCCAACGGCAGCGGCACGCCGCCGGTGTATCTCGCCGGCGATCTCCAAGAAACCATCGACGCGCTCGGCCACATCACGCAGTTCGCAAGCTATGACGGCAACGGCCGCGTCACGCAGATGCAGGATGCGAACGGGGTTTCCAGCAGTTTGAGCTATCACCCGCGCGGCTGGCTGCATATCCGCACCGCGTGCGCGAACGCAGATTGTTCGCCGTCGTCGCCGAACGATGCGACGACGCAGACCGATTACGACGGCGTTGGTAATGCGACCAAGATTACGAAGCCCGATGGCGTGTATCTGTCCTACACCTTCGACAACGCGCATCGCCTGACGAACATTACCGACAATTTCGGCGACCACATCGACTATACCCTCGATGCGCTTGGGAACCGTCTGGCGGAAAAGACCTTCGACGTCAGCGATGCGGTCACTCCGCGTCGGCTGCTCACGCGCAGTTACAACACCTTGTCGCGGATGACTGATGCGTACGATGCGCAGAGCCGCGATACTACGTTCGGCTACAACAGCAACGGCAACCGCACGGATCGCACCGATCCATCTCCGTTGAACGTCAAGACGCATTGGGACTTTGATGGCTTGAGTCGTCAGATAGATCAGATCGGCGACTACCAAGGCAGCGATCCGACCACCAAGAACAGCACAACGGGATATGTCTACGACACGCGCGACAACATCACGTCCGTCACTGATCCCAACGGCCAGCCGCCAGGAACCATGCCGGCGACGATCTATACATTCGACGGCCTGAACGATCTGAAAACGCTGCAAAGCCCGGACACAGGAACAACCAACTTCCCAAACTACGATCCTGCAGGTAATCGCATTACGCAGACCGATAACCGCGGCGTCACATGGACGATGACCTACGATGCACTGAATCGGATGACTAGCACGAGTTATCCGACGACGAGCCTGAACGTTGTGTATACCTACGATAGTTACACGACTAATATTTGCGCCGCGCCCTCGTATCCGATTGGCCGGCCAACCGGCGTGACGGACGTGAGCGGGAGTACGCAATACTGCTACGATTTGCGCGGCAATTTGACCGAGAAGATCCAGGTCACACACGGCTACCGCTTCGATACGCGCTACACGTACAACCTCGCCGATCGCTTGATGAGCGTCACCTATCCGAGTGGCGCCGTGGTGAATTACGGCCGCGACACCGATGGCAGAATCCAGACCGTGAGCGTCACGCCGCTGGGCGGCAGCGCAACTTCTATCGTGACAAACATAAGTTGGCAGCCGTTCGGGCCCCCGATTACCTACACATTCGCGCAGGGCAGCCAGGCGCTAACCAAGACATTCGATCAAAACTACTGGATGACGGACGTAACCGGCAGCGCGTTAAGCCTGCACTTCTGCCGGGACGCCGAGAGCAACATCACGAGCATTGCCGCAGCAAGTCCGGCGTGCAGCAACACGCCGACCGAGCAGTACGTCTACGACAACCTGTATCGGCTCACCCACGTCCAGGACGGAACCGGCAGCGATCTACAGGACTTCACCTACAACCTCACCGGCGACCGGCTGACCAAGACGCTCGATCCGAATCCGACGCAGACCTACACGTACACACCGAGCACGCACCGACTGGATGGCGTCGGAGCCGACGCGCGCACGCTCGATCCCAACGGCAACACGACCGAGACGACCGGCAGCGCGACGCTGGACTTCACTTTTGACGACCGCAACCGGATGACGGCGGTCGCGCGCAACAGCGCGCCGATTACGGCCTACGACTACAACGCGAAGGGCGAGCGGATATACAAATCTACATCCTACCCGGCCAGCGATACGCGCTGGTTCGACTTCGCCGAAGCGGGCATGCTGCTCGGCGAATATACGGCAACGACCGTACAGGAATACGTGTGGGCGGACGGCACGCCCATTGCGATCTTGGGAACAACCGGCGAAACGCCATCACCGGCCGACCGCATTTTTGCCAATGGTTTCGAGGCGCCACCGGTTACAACCGTCGATTACGTGCACACCGACCAGCTCGACAGTCCACGGATGGTCACGAACACCGCAGGAGCGAGCCAATGGAACTGGCCGTGGCAGACGAACCCGTTTGGCGAAACCACGCCCACAGGTGCGCAGGCATTTAATCTGCGCTTCCCAGGTCAATATGCGGATGCGGAGACGGGGCTCAATTACAACTTCTTTCGCGATTATGAAGCGGGAACCGGCCGTTACATTGAATCCGATCCTATCGGGCTCAAGGCTGGCATTAGC
>JBOHYL010000056.1:0-14256 GCA_050737915.1 Rudaea sp. | reverse complement strand
CGCCTGATGCAGTCGAAGAATTCCATTGCCATGCTGACCTCGTTCAACGAAGTCAATCTGGCCAAGGTCGTGGCGATGCGCAAGGAACTGGGCGAAGCGTTCGAAAAGGCCAATGGCATCAAGCTCGGCTACATGAGTTTCTTCGTGCGCGCGACCTGCGAGGCGCTCAAGCGCCACCCCGTTGTCAACGCCTCGGTCGATGGCAACGACGTGATCTATCACGGCTATCAGGATATTTCCGTGGCCGTATCCACCGACAAGGGATTGGTCACGCCGGTGCTGCGCGACGCACAGAACATGAGCTTCGCTGAGATCGAAAAAGCCATCGCCGCATACGCAAAAGCCGCTCGCGAAGGCGGATTGAAACTCGAGGATCTGCAAGGCGGTACGTTCACGATCACCAATGGCGGTACGTTCGGCTCGCTGTTCTCCACGCCCATCGTCAACCCGCCGCAAAGCGCAATTCTGGGCATGCACACGATCAAGGAACGCGCAATGGTCGAGAACGGAGCAGTCGTCGCCGCGCCCATGATGTATATCGCGATCAGTTACGACCATCGCATCGTCGACGGCAAGGATGCGGTGCTGTTTTTGGTCGATATCAAGAATCAATTGGAAAATCCGCAGCGAATGCTGCTCGGAATGTAACGCTCACACGCCACGGGAAGTACAATGGCAGATCAATTCGATGTCATCGTCATCGGCGCCGGCCCGGCCGGTTATGTGGCGGCGATTCGCGCCGCGCAACTGGGATTGAAAACGGCCTGCGTGGATGCCTTTATCGGCAAGGACAGCAAGCCCGCACTTGGCGGCACCTGCCTCAACGTCGGCTGCATTCCGTCCAAGGCGCTGCTGGATTCGTCCAAGCAATTCCACAACCTGACCCATTCATTCGCTGATCACGGCATTGCCGCAACCAATCCGACGATGAACGTCAAAACGATGGTTGGGCGCAAGGACAAGATCGTCAAACAGTTCACCGGCGGCATCGCCATGCTGTTCAAGGGCAACAAGGTTACGCCGTACTTCGGCACGGCTACCTTGAAGCCCAATCGCGTGGTATCGGTCAAGGGCCACGACGGCGCAACAATCGACATCATTGCGACCAATGTGATCCTTGCGCCCGGTTCCACATCGATCGAACTGCCATTCGCAAAATTCGACAACAAGCTCATCGTCGACAACGCCGGCGCGCTGGATTTCGACGCCGTGCCGCAGCGATTGGGTGTGATCGGCGCCGGCGTGATCGGTCTGGAACTGGGCAGTGTGTGGCGCCGCCTCGGCGCGCAAGTCACCATTCTCGAAGCGCTGCCGGATTTCCTCGGTGCCGCCGATCGCGACGTGGCCAAAATCGCCACACGCGAATTCGTCAAGCAAGGCCTGGACATCAAGCTCGGCGCGAAGGTCAGTAAAGCTGAAATCAAGAACAACACGGTCGAAGTCACCTACGCTGACGCCAAAGGCGAGCAGAAGATCGTGGTCGATAAATTGCTGGTGGCGGTCGGCCGCCACGCTGCGACCAAGGGCGTGCTGGCCGATGGCACTGGCGTCAAACTCGATGATCGCGGCCACATCACAGTCGATGAACACTGCTGGACCGGCGTCGAAGGCGTATGGGCCGTGGGCGATTGCGTACGCGGACCGATGCTCGCGCACAAGGGTTCAGAAGAAGGCGTGATGGTTGCCGAACTCATCGCCGGCAAGGCTGGTCATGTCAACTACGACACGATTCCCTGGGTGATCTACACCGAACCGGAAATCGCCTGGGCCGGCAAGACCGAAGAAGAACTCAAGAAAGACAGCATTCCGTATAAGAGCGGCACCTTCCCCTTCGCCGCCATCGGTCGTGCCGTGGCGATGAACGAAACCGCCGGTCAGGTGAAGGTGCTCGCACACGCCGAAACCGATCGTATCCTCGGCGTGCACATGGTCGGCCCGGTGGTGTCCGAACTCATCGCCGAAGCCGTGGTGGCCATGGAATTCCATGGCTCGGCCGAGGATATCGCCTGCATCGTGCACGCGCATCCGACCTTGAGCGAAGCTATGCACGAGGCGGCGTTGTCGGTGGACAAGCGCGCAATTCACAAGGCGAATTGACAGCGGGCAATGCTCAAACGACCGTTTTCGCGCTGCCCGTTGTGCGACGCTGCGCTGGATCGCTGTGATTTGCACAGGGTCGCCGACATCAGCAACCATCCGCTGTATTCAGCGGAGCTTCCCGCACAGCTGAGCTGGCTGCGTTGCGGTGTTTGCGGTCACGTCTTCACACGGGACTACTGGACTGCCGAAGGTGAGGCCATCGTCTTCGCCAAGACGTTGCCCTACCAGATGCCGGGCGTACAACAGTGCGAGCCGCTGCGTGGCGTATGGGCACCCGCCGTTGCACGCGTCGCCGCATTACTTTGCACGGCACGTTCGCGCGCAGAGGTCTTCGGTGCAACCGGCACGGCGCGGCCGTTTTGGATCGACGTTGGCTTCGGCAACGGCGCCTTGCTCACGACAGCGGATGAGTTTGGCTTCGATACGCTCGGAATCGACGTGCGCACGGCGGCGGTGAAACAACTGATCGCAGCCGGTTACCGCGCGACATGCATCGACTTCGACGACTTCACCACCGACACGCCGGTATGTGTGCTATCGCTGTGCGACGCGCTTGAGCACATGTGCGACCCGCGCGCCGCCCTGCGCAAGGCGCACCGCCTGCTTGGCAACGACGGGCTGCTCTACCTCTCGCTACCGAACTCCGAAACTGCAACTTGGCGACAATGGGAGGCAACCCACACGAATCCCTATTGGGGCGAGCTCGAGCATTACCACAACTTTTCCCGCACGCGCCTTGTCGAGCTGCTGGCACTTCACGGCTTCGCGGTTGTCGATTACTACGTCAGCAGTCGCTATTATTCGTGCTTGGAAATCACCGCTCGCAAGGCGTGATCGAACATGAGCACAGCTGCCCCATTCTCCGCCTTCCGCATCCACGCCGACCGCGATAATTACCGCGCCGGCATCGAACCGATGCGCATCGACGACCTCTCGCCGGGTGAGGTCGTGGTCAAGGTCGCCTATTCATCGGTCAATTACAAGGATGCGTTGGCCGGCACGGGCAAGGGCAAGATCCTGCGCGAGTCGCCGCTCAACGGCGGCATTGATGTAGCCGGGTATGTCGCGGCATCGACCGACCCGAAAATCAAGGAAGGCGATCAGGTGCTGTGCACCGGCTGCGGGTTGTCGGAAACGCGTGACGGCGGGTATGCGCAATACGCGCGTCTGGAATCGGAGTGGACAGTCGCGTTGCCGGCCGGGCTGACTCTGCGCGAATCGATGATTCTGGGCACGGCCGGCTTCACCGCCGCGCTGTCGCTGTACCGGATGCGACAAAACGGACAAGTGCCGGCAATGGGCCCGATTGTGGTCACCGGCGCCACTGGCGGCGTTGGATCGCTGGCCATCGACATTCTCACCCGCGCCGGTTTCGAGGCGCATGCGATCAGCGGCAAGCTCGAGCATTTCGACGATTTGATCGCGCTCGGCGCCAAGCAATGCATCTCGCGCAACGATTTGTATTGGGGCCAGCGTCCACTGGAAGCGGCGCACTGGGCTGGTGCCATCGACAATGTCGGCGGCGACATGCTCTCGGGCCTGACCCGGGTGATCCAGCCCTACGGCAATATCGCCTGCTGCGGACTCGTGGCGGCGCCAGAACTGCAGACGACGGTGATGCCGTTCATCCTGCGCGGCATCAGCCTGCTCGGCATCGCCTCGGCCGGTACCGCACGCAACATCCGTGACGAAATCTGGGAACATCTCGCCACTGACTGGAAGCCGGCGCATCTGGATCGCATTGCCACGCGCGAAATCGTCCTTGCCGATCTGCCCGGGGTTTTCGCCACAATGCTCGCGGGCGGCTCGTTCGGTCGCACCATCGTCAAGCTGTGACACTTGCGCGATATTTCTCGATTGCGCATGAAGTGACGATCCCAATTCAGTGGAATCAAAACAGTTTCTCCGGATACTTGAATCGAATTCGATACGGATTCCGCGCCGTGGATCACGGGCAGTTGGCCTGCGCGCGCGTGGGCCTTAGAATGCGTGAAGTCCGCCTCCGCGGGCATGAACGGATGAAGTATCTATGGCGCGCATTCTCATCGTGGACGATTCGCCGTCGCAGCTGGTCGGCCTCAAACGCATCATCGAGAAACTCGGCCACGAGACGTACACGGCGGAGGATGGCGCAGCGGGCGTGGAAGTGGCCAAGCGCGAAGTGCCGGACCTGATCCTGATGGATGTGGTCATGCCCAATCTGAACGGTTTCCAGGCTACGCGCACCATTTCCAAGGACGCCAAGACCAGCCATATCCCGATCGTGCTGGTTACCACCAAGGACCAGGAAACCGACCGCGTCTGGGGCATTCGCCAGGGCGCGAAAGCGTACGTGACCAAACCCATCGACGAAGGCGTACTGCTCGACACGATCAAGAAGCTGCTGCCCGCGGCCTGAAAAGCAGATTTACAGCCAGCACCAGACTTCCCGCCTCACGTAGGGACGAGCGCTACGCGGTTGCGCGGCGCGGATTCCACTCGAATTCCGCTGCCATCTGTTCATACAACTTGCGCTGCGCGGCGGTGTGCGCAGGCGGTGCCTGGATTTGCAGGGTAACGAACTGATCGCCGAGCGTGTGACCGGGCATGCCGCGACCACGCAGGCGCATGCGCTTGCCGCTGTCGGAGCCGGCGGGAATCTTCAACTCCACGTCGCCGCCGAGCGTCGGCACGGTCACCGTGGCGCCGAGCCCGGCTTCCCACGGTGCCAACGGCAAGGTCACGTGCACGTCGCGACCCTCGAGGCGGAAACGCGGATCCTCGCGCACTGCGATTTCCAAAAGCAGATCCCCGGCCGGCGCACCCTGCGCGCCTGGCGATCCCTGGCCACTAAGGCGAATTTGCTGGCCGGGCAGGATTCCGGCAGGAATCTTCACCTCGAGTGTGCGTTCGCCACCACCGGAATCGCGCAAACTGATGCGTTCGCGACCACCGGCATATGCCGTGGCCAACGGAATCTCGATACGCGCCTGCATGTCGCGCCCGCGTCGCGGGCGCGGCGGATGGCCGCCGCGCGCACGCGCCTGTCCGAACAGCGATTCGAAGAAATCGGAAAACCCGCCTTCCCCGCCCATATCCGAAAAATGGAATTCGGCGCCGTCGCCGAAATCCGGCGGCGGCTGGAATTCCTCTCCGGGCCGATAGCCGCGCGCGCGCAATTGGTCGTAGGCGCGGCGCTTGGCTGGGTCCTTGAGCGCCTCGTAGGCCTCGTTGGCAGCCTTGAATTTTTCCTCGGCAGCAGCTTCCTTGCTGACGTCCGGATGGAATTTGCGCGCAAGCTTGCGGTAGGCGGACTTGATCTCCGCCTCGCTGGCGCTGGTCTTTACGCCGAGAGTGTCGTAGTAATCCTTGAATTGCATGTTTGTAATCCCACTGCCGCACCCATGATGGACGCAACCCGCAGAAAAACAAGACCCGCGGCGGGTTCAGCCTGCCGCGGGTCGCTGGAAACGGTGGCGCCGGTCAGTGCTTGATCTGGATTTTTCGCGGTGTGGTTTCCGGCTTTTTCGGAATCGAGATTTCCAACACACCATGCTTGCCAGTGGCGCTGATGCCGTCCGCATCGGCGCTGTCGGGCAGCGCAAAACGACGGTAGAAAGCGCCCCAGGAACGTTCGACGCGGGTGAGCTTGCCACTTTCTTCCTTGCTGTGGGAACTGCGCTCGCCCTTGATCGAAAGAATGCCCTTGTCCATGCTCACATCAATATCCTTCGGATCCACGCCGGGAATATCGGCGAGGATGACGAAGCGCTTGTCCTCTTCCTTGATATCCACGCGCGGCGCCCACTGGCTGGTGACCACATTGGACTGGTCGCCGTTATCGCCGAAAATGTTGCCAAATACCTGTTTCATCTCGTCCTGAAACCGCTCCATCTGGCCCCAGGGCTCGTAGCGTACGATTGCCATGTTTGCCTCCTCATCAGGGAACCGGGCCACCACGGCCCGTATGACTGGCAACATATAGCCACGCAGAAAACTTTCAAGAGTGTCGCCAGCTCCGCACAAAGGCTAAGATTGGTTCACTCTCCCAACCAACGAAGGGCCCCGCCATGACGATCAAGGTCGGCGAACGCATTCCCAACGCCACGCTCAATTATCTGAAAGATGGCGTGCAAGCCATCAACACCGACGAAATCTTCAAGGGCAAGAAGGTCGTGCTGTTTTCGGTGCCCGGCGCATTCACGCCAACCTGCTCGGCCAAGCATCTACCCGGTTACGTGGAAAAATTCGCCCAGTTCAAGAACAAGGGCGTTGACGTTGCCTGCATTGCAGTCAACGACGCCTTCGTCATGGATGCGTGGGCCAAGCACCAGCACGTCCCCGACGGCCTGTGGATGCTGGCCGACGGCAACGGCACCTTTTCCAAGGTCCTGGGACTGGAAATGGACGGCAGTGCATTCGGCCTGGGCATGCGCGGCAAGCGCTTCGCGCTGTACGCCGAGGATGGGGTGGTCAAGCAATTACACGTCGAAGCGCCGGGTGAGTTCAAGGTTTCCGGCGCCGAGTCGATGCTGGCTTTGGTTTGATCCCTCCCACTGCCCGCCTGCGCGGGGAGCGGGCATCACTCATGCCGCCGGTTCGCCCGGTTCGGGGTCGCCGGAATCCGCATCGTCGTCGCCATTGAGGGCTTCCACCCGCACCACGCCGACGAGGTTTTCTTCCTGCGGCAGGCGGATCAGGGTGACACCCTGGGTATTGCGCCCCACGCGTGCGATCTCGGCCGCGCGCGTACGTACGAGGGTGCCTTGATTGGAGATCAACATCAGCTCGTGGGCATCGTCGAGTTGCACCGCGCCGACCAAGGCTCCGTTGCGTTCGGAGCACTGGATGGCGATCACGCCTTGGGTGCCACGCCCCTTGCGAGGGTACTCGGCCAGTTCGGTGCGTTTACCGAAGCCGCGTGCGGTTGCGGTGAGGATATCGCTGCCGGAATGCACGCTGTCACCTTCGGCGACGATCATCGATACCACCTGCGCATCGCCGGTTAGACGAATACCGCGCACGCCGTGTGCGGTGCGGCCCATCGGCCGCACTTGATCTTCGGCGAAACGCACAACCTTGCCATTGCTCGCAAACAACAGGATGTCGCGGCTGCCGTCGGTCAAGGCGACATCGACCAGACCGTCGCCGTCTTCGATGTCGATGGCACGAATGCCGGTTGATCGCGGCCGCGAATAATCCGACAGCGGGGTCTTCTTGACCGTGCCGCGGCGCGTAGCGAAAAACACATAGCGATTTTCGGCGATGTCCGCGAAGGCATCGGCCCGAACTGGCAACACCGACTGTACCGCCTCGCCGGCTTCCAGCGGCAGCAGGTTGACGATCGGCTTGCCGCGCGCGCCGGGACTGGCATCCGGGATCTGATGCACCTTCAGCCAGAGCACGCGTCCGGCGCTGGTAAACGCGAGCAGGGTATCGTGGGTGTTGGCGATCCACAGGCGTTCGACGAAGTCCTCTTCCTTCATGTTCGTCGCCGAGCGGCCCTTGCCGCCGCGGCGTTGCGAGCGGTAGATCGTCACCGGCTGACGCTTGGCGTAACCAGAATGCGACAGGGTCACGACCACGTCTTCCGGCTCGATCAGGTCGAGCACGTCGAGGTCTTCCTGACTGCGCTGGATCTGGGTGCGACGCGCGTCACCGAATTCCTGCTTGAGCGCTTCGAGCTCGTCGCGGATCACTCGCAACAGCTTGTCGGGATTGCGCAGAATCGAAACCAGCTCGGTAATGGTGGTCAGCAGTTCGCGGTATTCCTCGGATAGTTTTTCCTGTTCCAGCCCGGTCAGTCGGTGCAGGCGCATTTCGAGAATGTCCTTGGCCTGCGCCTCGGACAACCGGTAGCTGTCGCCCTCCAGACCGAAGTGCGCCGGCAGCTCCTCGGGGCGCGAAATGCCGTCCCCCGCTGCGGCGAGCAAGGCGCGCACCGGGCCCGGCGCCCATTGCCGCGCCAGCATGCGTTCCTTTGCTGTTTGCGCATCGGGCGAGGCCTTGATCAGCTCGATCATCGCGTCGATGTTGGCCAACGCCACGGTCAGGCCTTCAACGATATGGGCGCGATCGCGCGCCTTGCGCAATTCGAAAATCGTGCGCCGGGTGACGACTTCGCGGCGATGGCGGATGAAGGCTTCGAGAATTTCCTTGAGCGTGAGCAGGCGCGGCTGGCCGTCGACTAGCGCGACCAGGTTGATGCCAAAGGTGACCTGCATCTGGGTCTGCTGGAACAGGTTGTTCAGCAGCACATCGGCCATCGTATCCTTGCGCACTTCGATGACGATGCGCATGCCGTCCTTGTCGGATTCGTCGCGCAGGCCGTCGGAGGCGATGCCCTCGATCTTCTTTTCCTTGTGCAGCTCCGCGATCTTCTCGATCAGACGCGCCTTGTTCACTTGGTACGGAAGTTCGGTAACGATGATCGTTTCGCGGTCGTGAGCGTCGGTTTCGATCTCGGTTTTTGCACGCACCAAAATGCGACCGCGGCCGGTTTTGTACGCCTCGACGATGCCCGCGGCGCCGTTGATGATGCCGGCGGTGGGAAAATCCGGGCCAGGCACCAACTGCATGAGCACGTCGATGCCGATTGCGGGGGCGTCGATCAGGGCGATCGTGGCATCCAGCACTTCACCCAGATTGTGCGGTGGCACATTGGTCGCCATGCCAACCGCGATGCCGGCCGAGCCGTTCACCAGCAGATTCGGCACGCGCGCGGGCAGCGCGGCGGGTTCGTGTTCCTTCTCGTCGTAATTGGGGACGAAATCGACGGTTTCCTTGTCGATGTCGGCAAGCAGACTCGCCGCCAGGCGTTGCAGGCGACACTCGGTGTAGCGCATCGCCGCCGGCGCATCGCCGTCGACCGAGCCGAAGTTGCCTTGGCCGTCGATCAACGGATAGCGCAGGGAGAAATCCTGGGCCATGCGCACAAGCGCATCGTAGATCGACGAGTCGCCATGCGGATGGTATTTGCCCATCACCTCGCCGACCACACGCGCGCATTTCACGTAGGCGCGATTCCAGACGTTGTTGGCCTCGTACATGCCGAACAATACACGCCGGTGCACCGGCTTGAGACCGTCGCGCACATCCGGCAAGGCGCGGCCGACGATCACGCTCATCGCGTAATCGAGGTAGCTCTTCCGCATTTCGTCTTCGATATTGACGCGTATTACTTCTTTGGCCAGCTCCGCCATCGGGATCTTCCATAACTCACAAAGGAGAATCTCTGGAAAAAGCTGCTGCGCTCGGCATCTTGCGCGAAGCCCGGTGCTCGGAATCCTCATTGACTGGCGTGTCAACTCCGGTTCCTGCGCTCCGTTTTCGCGCAACCTGCCTTCGCTCGCGACGCTTTTTCAGAGATTCGCAAGCCGGATTTCCGCTCAATGGGCGTTATATCCGGGAGGGTTTTTTCAACCCATGAATTCTAGCATAGTTCGGGGTGCGGGGAGAGGTCGCAAACCCTTGATTTTTGCGGCTCTGCGGGTAGTTTACCTGCGACCGTTCGCGGGTCAATTTCCGGCGTTTTCGCCCGGCTCCGCAACGGGCGTTCGATGATGCCGATACACCCAATAGTGCGACGCGGTGTAATTGACGCCGAGTCCGGCCACGGAACCGGCCGCCACGGCCAGAATCAGCCATTGCCGGTTCACATCGAAAAAGTATACAAGTGCCGAGTACGCCGTGAAATTGCAGACGAATCCTCCGCTCATGGCCAGGATGTAGCGCGCCCATTCCACCCCGAGAGAATGCCGGCGCGGCCCGCGGAACGTATAGCGCCGGTTGAGCAGCCAGGTCGCAGTCGCGGCGAACAGAAAGGAAATCAGGCGGCCGCTGTAGCGATCCCAAGCCAGACCCAGCACCAACACTTGCAACACGCCCGCGTCCACGACAAAACCCACCACGCCAACGAGACCGAATATCGCCAGCCGGCGCAGGTGTGTTTTCATGCCGCGAGCACCGCCGCCAGACGCGCCGTATCCGGGCGCTCGATGACGCCGCGTTCGCTCACGATCGCGTCAATCAAATCGTGCGGGGTCACGTCGAACACCGGATTCCAGGCTTGCCCGCCTGCGGCCACGATGCGTTGTCCGCCGAGCGCGAGCAATTCGGCCGGATCGCGCAGTTCGATCTCGATGTGGGCGCCATCCGACGTGGTCATATCCACGGTCGAGGACGGCGCCACGACCATGAACTTGACACCGTGATAGCGCGCGGCGATGGCCAGTTGGTAGGTGCCGATCTTGTTCGCGGTGTCGCCGTTGGCGGCGATGCGGTCTGCGCCGACGATCACCCACTGTACCGCGCCGGATTTCATCAGATGCGCGGCCGCAGAATCGGCGATCAGCCTAGCCGGAATGCCATCGCGCAGCAGCTCCCAGATGGTCAGGCGCGCTCCCTGCAGCCAGGGCCGCGTCTCGCCAGCGTAAACCCGCGCGATTTTCCCGGCCGCGAAACCGGCGCGGATCACGCCCAGCGCCGTACCGAATCCTGCGGTAGCCAGCGAGCCGGTATTGCAGTGGGTAAGTACTCCCGCGCCCGGCGCGATCAGCGCCGCGCCAAGCTCGCCCATGTGCCGGTTAGCGGCCAGGTCTTCGTCCTGGATCGCCTGCGCTTCACGTTCGAGCGCGTCGGCGCCGGCGGAGATTCGCTGGCGCATGCGCTCCAACGACCACATCAGGTTGACTGCGGTCGGTCGCGCAGCGCGCAGCGTGGATAACGCCCGCGCCATGTCGGCGCCTGCACGCGCCGCGAGCACCACGCCCCAGGCCGCAGCAATGCCGATCGCCGGCGCGCCGCGTACGCTGAGATCGCGGATCGCTGCGGCGACCGCATCTGCATCCCGGCATTCGATCGTCGTTTCCGCGAATGGCAGGCGGCGCTGATCAAGCAAGCGCAACACACCCTTGTCCCAGGCAACGGCGCGGATGTTGTCGTGAAATTGCAGCGATTCCATGCGTTGCAGAATAACGCATGCGCCCGCGACCTGTTAGCATTTCGGCGTGAAAATCCGTGTGTTCCGCAGCCGCGAAATCGCGGCGATCCGCAAATCCCCGCCGCCGCGCGATGCGCATGCGGGGCAATTTCTGGCCCTGCTGCGGCGCAGTTGCGTGAAGGCCGCAATGATCGGCGCGCTGACCGCAGCGACCGAGTCGCTGCCAGGGCTGGGTAACGCGCTGAGCCTGGTATTCGGCGAATTGCTCGGCGCGGAAATGCTGGCCACGACCCAGCGCACGCTGGTGGAGGAAACGTTCCGGCTGTATGGCCTGAATCTGCCCGTCGCGTTGCAAAATACACTTGTGCGCAAAGTACAATTGTTCGGAACTGGCGCCAGCGTGGCCGGCGACGGGCTCGGGCGCAGCTTGTTGCGCCACCTGCTGCAGCGCGCCGGCGGGGTGCTCTCACGACGCGTCGTGCCGTTGGCGGCAGTCGTGTCCTCGGCCCTGGCCAACGCCAGCGTCACCTACGCCATCGGCAAGCGTGCGCAAGCCGCAGCGCGTCTGCGTGGGGCGCCGATCACGGCGATGCCCGATGCGATTCGTGCATTCACCGGCGTGGACGAGCGCCGCATCGCGGCGTGGTCGTTGCTGGCGGTCAAAAGCGCGCTTGCCGCGATCGGCAAGGCGATGGCAACCCTCGCGAAAGCGCCATTGCGCCGCAAGGGAACCAAGCGCGCGTAGGCAGACCTATGCGCCGTCGCCCGACCCGATTTCCAGCGCAGCGGTTTTGCGGCCGCCGCTTTCCGGAATCAGGAAAAATTCACCCGCTTCGTGTCCGGCGAACTGGATTGGGGCGTATTCCGGCGCCTGCTGCAAGCCGGCGTTGGCGCTGCGCAAAGCCATGCCAGCAGCGATTTCGCGGAACAATTCCTGCCCGGTCAGCAACTGGTTGTTGTCGCGCAATACGGTCAATAGCGCCGTGGCGAAAACCGAATGGCCGCCCTTGCTGGCATCCGCGACTGGCTGCACGCCGCCGGAGGTAAGCGCGGTGCGCGAGCGTCCGGCCAGCATGGCCTTGACCCAGTCGCCCCACACATTGTCGGCCATGCCCCCGCCGAAGGTGGCCAGCGAAGAACGCGTCATCGTGCCCGAATAGCAGGAGTCGGCGATCACCAGCACATGCTTGGCGTCCATCGTGGTCAGGATATCGCTGATTGCGCGATT
Source organism: Rudaea sp. (assembly GCA_050737915.1). Classification (GTDB taxonomy): domain Bacteria; phylum Pseudomonadota; class Gammaproteobacteria; order Xanthomonadales; family Rhodanobacteraceae; genus Rudaea. Next base: position 2,008 of record JBOHYL010000056.1, on the reverse strand, counting down.
GGAAATCCAGCTGTCGGGCGTACCGAGTTTGGCATCCACCGGCAGCCAGTAACCTTGCCGCGACGTGTCGATTTCGCCATGGCCGGCATAATAGACAACGAGATTGTCGTGGTCGGTAAGTGCCTCGCGCATGTCGTTCAGCGCGGACAGAATCTCGAACCGGTTGGCATTGGTGAGCAGACGTACGTCGTATCCGTAGCGCGATTGCAGCACGCCGGCGATCGCCTTGGCATCCTCGGCAGCGCTCGATAGCGCGGGAAACGCGGCATAGCTGTCATTGCCGATCACGAGCGCGTAATACTTGCCCAGACGCACACCGGCGGGCAGGGTTGCGCCATGCGGACTTGCGGCTTGGACACTTCGCGCGGCCTTGCCGCCGGGGCCCGGCACCAGCAGAAAATCAAGCACCGCTTCGCCGCCCGCCTTGTCTGATGCGGCCACGCGTACGGCGGTATCGTTGCCACCGACGAGTGCGACGTGGGTCTTGAACAAACCGCCCGCATCGACCGCAACCGTTTGTCCGTTCAATTGCAGCGATGTCAACCCAGTCGCTGCCTGCACGCGGCCGATCACGTCGATGCCGTTCTGTGTCGGCGGCACCGACGCGGCAGGTTTGTTCAGACCACGAGTGACGCTCAGCGCCGGCTGCAGGATCTCCACGCGTAGATCGCCATTGAGGCTGGCAGTGGCGAAACCCGGCGGCAGGGACGCAACTTTGGCGCCTTCGATCTGCGCCTGCAAGCCAGCCATCTGCGTGCGCTGGCTCGCCAATTCCTGGCGCTTTTCCGAAAGTTGCGCTTCCATCAGCTTGAGCAGGTTTTTTGCGCTCTCGTTCTGCGCATGCTCGCTTGCGAGTTCCACCCGGGCCGCATCGAATTTCGCCTGCACTTGCTGACGCTGCTGCTCGTTCTGCGCCATGCGCTGCTGAATCTGTTGCATGCGCTCGCGACTATCGCGCAGGGCGGTGTCCATCTGCGCTGCCGACACGCGCAGCGCCGTCAGCGCCTGATCGTTGTCTGGCGAGGACTGCCGCGTCAGCAATTCCTGTTCACGCGCCTTGAGCTTGGCGATTTGCGCTTCGGCATCGGCGAGTTGCGCCGCGCCGGCTTGCTGCTCGGCTTGCAAGCTATCGCGCTGCGCGACCAGTTGCTTCTCATTGAACTGCGTCTGCGTCTGCAGCTTGGCATAGGCCGGATCCTTGTCCGCGCCAACGCGCGCCTGCTCGGCGTCGAGCTTGCGCCGCACGCTGTCCAGGTCACTTTGCGATTTCTGATAATTCTTCTGCCTTTGCAGCAAGTCCGATTGCAACTTGCCGACCTGTGCACGCAGCTGCGCGGATTTTTGCTGTTCTGACGCGAGCTGCTCGCGCAACGCGTTCGACTCGCTTTTCGCCTCACGCACTTCCGCCTCGACCGTCGAGGCAAACACCAGCTTGTCGTTGTCGATGCCGGATGCTTCGCGGTACAGGTTCAACGCTCGGGTCATGTCCTTGGGCACGCCCAGACCTTGTTCGTACAGATAACCCAGATTGATGCGCGCGCGCTTGAATCCTTGCGCCGCGGATTTCTGGAACCATTCGCGCGCCTTGGCGTAATCGGGCTCGGTGCCCAAGCCTTTGAGATAGATTTCGCCGACGTAGTTTTGCGCCTCGGCGTCCCCGGTTTCGGCCTGTCCCATCCAGACCTTGAGCGCGGTCTGGTAGTTGGCGCGGTCGTAAGACACGTATTCGCCACCGCGGATTTCGCAATCGGCCTGGGTGGTGCGAATCGGCCTGCGCGCACTCATGAACGTGGCCGAGCGGCCAAGCTTGCGCACCTGCCCGGGCAGCAGACAATCCACAATCAAGAAATCCTCGGGATTGCGTGTGGCGACGGTAGCGTGCGCGGGTGTTACCTGCGCCGAAAAACCGGTCAATGTGGCACAAGCGAAGCCCGCAGCCAACGCGACCGGCCGTAACCGTGCTCGAAACGAAACCAACTTGCCTGTGCCCACGACACCCTCCCACACC
>JBOHYL010000055.1:0-9278 GCA_050737915.1 Rudaea sp. | reverse complement strand
CGCTCGGCCTCACCCTTCGCGAAACACGAATCGGGCCGCGCCAATCTGAATGACATCCTCGTTGGACAACGGCCGCTCGCGCACTTTCTCGGCGTTCACGCGTGTGCCGTGCTTGCTGCCCAGATCCACGATGGTGAATCCGCCCATGCTGACAACGATCTTGGCGTGCTTGGGATCCACGCCTGGCCCGCCGATGCGCACGTCGTTGCCGGAATCGGCGCCGATGTCCACCGGTTTGAGCGTGAGCGTGTAACTTTGCTTGCCGGCCTCGGGATTCTGCGGCACCAGCCGTGCCGCGCGGAAAATCTGCGTGGCCCCGCCGCCGGCGGGTGGCGCGGGCACAGGCGCGGATGTGCGTGGCGACTCGGGGAGATTGATCGCCGACATGGTTTGGGTCTTGCTCGGCGGCGCATCGCCACCGTGCACGGTGGCCACCTCCTGCGTGCGCGCCTGCGCAGCAGCCAGATCCGCCACCGAAAACCGGCTGGTACCGCCGGCATCCGCTGCGGGCGTCGCTTCGAGTTCGCTCTCGCTGTGAAACGCCTCGAGGAAACGCGCCTTCAATTCGAGCGCGCGAGCGCGCGCCTGTCCACGCTCGGCGACTGTGGTTTCGATGCCCTTCATGCGCTTGGCGAATTCCTTGTCGTCGAATTCGCCGAGTTGATGGCGTAGTTCCAGTTCCTGCTGATCAAGCTTGACCGCTTCGTGATCCGCCTCGAAGCGCGCAAGCAGGGCGCGCAGGCGCGCATATTGTTCGCGTGCAGCCTGCTGCTGCGGTGCCGCCTGGGCATCCAGTGCAGCGATGCGCTTTTCGTAATCGCCGCGCACGCGCACGAACACCGCGTCGGCGAAACTGGCCTTCATCGAATCCATTGACGTGAGGCGTTCGCCAAGCTGATCGCGTTCCTGCTTCAGGGTCTTGAGCGAATCGATCGCCGACAGGTCGATGGCCGCCAGTGCGCCCTGCCACTCGTTTTCGGTTGTGCCCATGTGCTCTCCTCGTCAGACGCCGATCAGTTCGACTTCGATCGAACCGAAGCGCAGTTTGTCGCCCGGCTTGACCGGCACGTTGACACCGGTCTGCACGCGCTCGCCATTCAGATAGGTGCCATTGGTGGTCGCGGCATCCTCACGCACGAAATACTGCGCGCCCTCGCGCAGGATTTTCGCGTGGCGCCGGCTGAGCGTGCGCTGGATATCGAAAGGGCCCAAATCGATTTCCGGCTGCGCGCCGGTGGCCGGATCCGGCCGGCCGATCTGGAATTGGGTACGCATCGCATCCAGCGCCACAAGCTGACCGCCAGCGACGATGCGCAAGGCCAGCCCGACGGGCGCCGCGGGCTTGGGCGCTTGCACTGGCACTGGAACTGGCGCTGCGGCGGGTTTCGGCGCGGGCGGCGATGGTGGCGCAGGCGGTGGTGATGGAGCGGGAGCGGGAGCGGGTGCCGGTACCGGTGCGGGTAGGGCTGCGGCAGGTTTCGGCGCGGGCGGCGGCACGGCATCCACTGGCACCGACTCGGAAACGCGCAGTTGCAGATGCGCTACGCGCGTGGCAAGCTTGCGCAGCAAAGCTACGCCAATCTCCGGATTAACCCGCAGCATCTCCGGCAGGGCGACGCGATCGATGCGCAACAGACGGGTACGCGTTGCCGCCACGGCCGTCGCGGTGTGTGGTTGCTTGTCCAGCAGCGCCGCCTCGCCGCAGCAATCGCCGGGGCCGAGCGTAACCAGCGCCTCGCCGGCAGCAGCCGGCAGAAGCTCAATCTGGCCGGATTCGATGATGTAGATCTCGGCGCCGATGCTGCCCTCCTGGAACAGGGTGCTGCCGGCAGCCACCTCGACAAACAAGTCTTTCGCCGTACTCATTACGTGTGCATCCGATCTGCGGCCGCACCGCGAATACGCCGATTATGCGCAGCCACGGTGGCGCAAGGCAAACGCGGGGTTCTTCACGGATTCTTGCGCCTGCCAGGCTTAACCTTGCTTGCGTGTCATTGCGCCTCGCCATCGCCCTGTACGTCGCGGCCCCGACTATCGCCGCGGCCGCGCAAAGCATTACCTTGCCGGCGTGGGTCTGTGCACATCCGGATACCATCTACGTCAGCAGTTTCGAAGCGGGCGAGATCACGGTGCCGCATGCACCATCCAATGGCAGCGGCGGGGTATATCCAGGCAACAAGACGCGCACGGTCACCGTTGTCGGGCTGGGCTCGCAGCATTACTACCTGCGCCTGCCTACCAATTACGTGCCGACTCGACCCTGGCCATTGATGATCGTTTTGCACGGTTCTGGCGGACCCGGCACATCGGATAGCGGTGCGCAATCGACGCGCACGAGCTGGAGCTCGCTCGCGCAAAGCAATGGATTCATCGTGGCCGCGGCGTCAGGCAGCGACAGCCAGTTCGGCGGCTGGATTGCCCCGGATGCCAATGGCCAAGGACCGTCGGATTACGATGCCATCGCCGCCGTCATCTCGGATATCAAAACGCATTACAACATCGAAACGACGCGCGAGTACGCGTGGGGATACTCTGCTGGGGGCGAGGTGTTGCACGACATTGTGCTGACCGGTTGGAGCGGCATGAATGCGAATACCTTTGCCGGCTATGCGGTGACCGGCGCGGTACTTGCCGGATGTCCTGCTTACAACATCGTGCAAAGCTGTGTACCCGCCAATGCGGTGCGTACCCTTCCACTCGACATCCATGCTGGCAAACACGACCCGTACATTCCGCTCAGCTATCCGCGCAGCGACAAAGCCGCTTTTGTCGCCGCCGGCTGGACGCTCGGTAGCACCCTTTATTACACCGAATTTACCGATGGTAGCCCACCGGGCGGCCACACCTACAGTGCTGCCGATCTGGCGCAAGTCTGGGGCAATCTCTGCCGCGCCGCAGTAACACCTTGACCAAGTCGTTTTCGGTTGCGGGGCGCTTGCGCGGCCCGTTATAATGCGCGGCCTTGTCGACCGGCCCTGCGCCGGCCTGGGCTGCACCGCTCCAATGCAAAATTCGATCGCTGCCGGCCGGCGGCTCGCCATTCGTGTCGTCCTCGCGCAGCTGGTCGCGACGGTACTCGTGGCAGCGGGTTTTGCATGGCGCGGATGGTTGCCGGCCCTGGCGGTTCTGGCCGGTGGCGGGGTGGTGGCGCTGGGGACCGCGCTGCTGGCATTGCGCCTGTTCGCCGCGCCGCCCGCGGCAGCCGGAACGGTGCTGGCGCGGTTGATCGTCGGCAACCTGCTGCGCTGGGGCGTGATCGGCGCCGGATTGTATCTGGCGATGGTCGAGGCCGCGCTGCCGGGCTTGCCGGTGCTGGCCGGATTGATTGCGGCGCTGCTGCCGCAGTTGTTGGGCCTGCATGAAGGCTGGGGACGCCGAACCGCACCAACGCTGGCCGGTACGGCGGCGAATTCATCCAAACATTGACGCTGTTCGAGACACCGGATCGCAACATGGCCACTGAAGCCGCCCACGACGCAGGGCATTACATCCTGCACCATCTGACCTATCTGCAGCTCGACCTGCACACGGGCAAGATCGTGGAAAATGCATCCGGTTTCTGGGTGCTGAACCTGGATTCGGTGTTCTTCTCGCTGGTTCTCGCAGTCCTGTTCATTCTCATGTTCGGCTCGGTCGCGCGTCGCGCCAATGCCGGCGTGCCGGGCAAGTGGCAGAACTTCGTCGAGATGTGCATCGGTTTCGTCGACAGCCAGGTCAAGGACACCTACCACCACGGCGCGAAATTCGTCGCTCCCATGGCCTTGCTGGTCGGGTTCTGGGTGTTCTTCATGAATTTCATGGACCTGCTCCCGATCGACCTGCTGCCAACGATCGGCGGCAGCCTCGGCGTGGGACATCTGCGCACGGTGCCATCGGCCGACCCCAACATCGCGCTGGGCATGTCGCTGACAGTGTTCGTCATCGCCATGTCCTACAGCTTTGTCGCCAAGGGCTTCAAAGGCGTCGGCGCGGAATTCCTGTTCCATCCGTTCGCAGCGAAGAACCCGATCGTGCAAGCACCGCTAAGCGTGGTCAACTTCCTGCTCAAGTGCGTGGAAGAGCTGGCCAAGCCGGTGAGCCTGGGCCTGCGACTGTTCGGCAACATGTACGCGGGCGAGATCATCTTCATCCTGCTCGCCTGCTTCACGCTGAATTACACGCCGACCAGCCTCGGCGACAATCTCGGTTTCCTCGTGCAGGTACTGCTCGCCACCGGCTGGACGATCTTCCACGTCCTGATCATTTCGCTGCAGGCCTACATCTTTATGGTGCTGACCGTCGTCTACATGGCGATGGCGGCCGATCATCACTGACCCGATTTCATCCAACGCTTCCCTTTCAACCGCAACACACTCGGAGACACACATGGATATCAGCGCACTCGCTTCCGTTGAAGGCCTGACCGCCCTGGCGGCCGGCCTGATGCTCGGCCTCGGCGGCATCGGCGCCGCCATCGGCATGGGCCTGATGGGCGGCAAGTTCCTCGAAGGCGCCTCGCGCCAGCCCGAACTCGTGCCCATGCTGCAGGGCAAGATGTTCCTGCTCGTTGGCCTGATCGACGCGATTCCGATCATCGGCGTGGGCATCGCGCTGTACCTGATCTTCGTCGATCCGTTCCACGGCAATCTCATGAACGACATCAAGAACGCCGCAGCGGCTGCAACCGGCCACTAATCCGGCATCTCCTGACGAGGGTTCACCCGTGAGCATCAACGCAACACTTCTCGCCCAGATCATCGTCTTCGGGATCCTGATCTGGGTCACGATGAAGTATCTGTGGCCGCCGATTTCGCAGGCCATGGACGAACGCGCCCGGCGCATCGCCGACGGCCTGTCTGCGGCCGAACGCGCGCAGGCGGAACTCAAGGACGCCGACGCCCGCGTCGCCGAGGAAATCAAGAAGGCGCGCGCACAGGCGGCGGAAATCGTCGACAAGGCGCACGCACAGGCGAACCAGATCGTCGACAAGGCCAAAACCGACGCGCTGCTCGAAGCCGCGCGCGTGAAGGCCACGGCACAGGCCGATATCGACGGCATGGTCGGCAAGGCGCGCGAAGCGCTGCGCGGCCAGGTCGCCTCGCTCGCCGTGCAAGGCGCGTCGAAGATCGTGCAGCGCGAGATCGATCCGGCGGCGCACAAGGCCCTGCTCGATCAGCTCGTCGCCGAGATCTGACGATGAGCGAACCGCTGACCCTCGCCCGTCCGTATGCGCGCGCCGCGTTCGAAACCGCGCGCGCACACAACGCGCTCGCCGCCTGGTCGGGCAACATGCGCTTCGCCGCGCAGGTGATGGCCGATGCACGCGTGAGTACGGTCGCGGGCGATCCGCGCCTGTCCCACGCCGAACTCGTCGGCCTGTTGCTGCCGCCGGGCGAGTCCGCGGATGCGCCGTTCGCGGCGTTCCTGAGCCTGCTCGTCGAGAACCGGCGCGTGAACCTGCTCGCCGAAGTCGCCGCGCTCTTCGAGGAACTCAAGCGCGAGTCCGAACGCACGATCCGCGTGACCTTGCGCTCGGCTAGCGAGATTCCTGCCGATCGCGCCGAAGCGATCAAGGTCGCTTTGAAAAAGCGTTTCGCGCGCGAGATTGAACTGGAACAACGCATCGATCCGGCGGTAATCGGTGGCGCGGTGATCGACGCTGGCGACGTGGTGATCGACGGTTCGGTGCGCGGCCGCCTGGAACGTTTGCAGACCGCCTTGGCGGAGTGACGCCCGCGGCGCCGCACGCGCCGCGGAAAAATCAAACGTGAGCGGCCAACGGCCCCTGACTTTTGATTTTTGACTTCAACCACAGGCACGGGCGCTCGCGTCCGCGCTCGAGGAAACCAGCATGGCTACGACACTCAATCCGTCCGAAATCAGCGAACTGATCCGCACCCGCATCGAGAAGGTCAAGCTCGCCGCCGAAGCGCGCAACGAAGGCACCATCGTTTCGGTGTCCGACGGCATCATCCGCATCCACGGTCTGGCCGACGTGATGTCGGGCGAAATGATCGAACTGCCGAACAACGGCACGGCGCTGGCGCTGAACCTGGAGCGCGATTCGGTCGGCGCGGTCGTGCTCGGCGAGTACGAGTACCTGACCGAAGGCGATACGGTCAAGACCACCGGCCGCATTCTCGAAGTGCCGGTCGGCCCGGAACTGCTCGGCCGCGTCGTCGACGCGCTCGGCAACCCGATCGACGGCAAGGGTCCGCTCAATGCGAAATTGTCCTCGCCGGTGGAAAAAGTCGCGCCGGGCGTGATCGCGCGTAAATCGGTGTCGCAGCCGGTGCAGACCGGATACAAATCGGTCGACTCGATGATCCCGATCGGCCGCGGCCAGCGCGAGCTGATCATCGGCGACCGCCAGACCGGCAAGACCGCGCTGGCGATCGACGCAATCATCAACCAGAAGGGCACGGGCATCAAATGCGTCTACGTCGCCATCGGCCAGAAGCAGTCGTCGATCGCCAACGTCGTGCGCAAGCTCGAGGAATTCGGCGCGATGGAGCACACGATCATCGTGGCGGCTTCGGCGTCGGACTCGGCGGCGATGCAGTACCTTGCGCCGTACTCGGGTTGTTCGATGGGCGAATACTTCCGCGACAACGGTCAGGACGCGCTGATCATCTATGACGACCTGACCAAGCAGGCCTGGGCGTACCGCCAGATTTCGCTGCTGCTCAAGCGTCCGCCGGGCCGCGAAGCGTATCCGGGCGACGTGTTCTATCTGCATAGCCGCCTGCTCGAGCGCGCCGCGCGCGTGAACGAGGAATACGTCGAGAAGTTCACCAAGGGCGCCGTGAAGGGCAAGACCGGTTCGCTGACCGCGCTGCCGGTGATCGAAACCCAGGCCGGCGACGTGTCCGCGTTCGTACCGACCAACGTTATTTCTATTACGGACGGCCAGATCTTCCTCGAAACGGACCTGTTCAACGCCGGCATCCGCCCGGCCGTGAACGCCGGCATCTCGGTGTCGCGCGTCGGCGGCGCGGCACAGACCAAGATCATCAAGAAGCTGTCCGGCGGCGTGAAGCTTGCGCTCGCCCAGTACCGCGAACTCGCGGCGTTCGCGCAGTTCGCCTCCGACCTCGACGCCGCCACGCGCGCGCAGTTGGAACGCGGCCAGCGCGTGACCGAACTGATGAAGCAGAAGCAGTACGCGCCGCTGTCCATCGCCCAGCTCGCGCTGTCGCTGTACGCGGCCGAGAAGGGTTACCTCGATGACCTCGCCATCGCCAAGATCCTGCCGTTCGAGCATGCCCTGCACGCCCACTTCGCCGCCAACTACGCCGATTGGGTGAAGGCCGCGAACGACAAGGCCGACTGGAACGACGCCATCGAGGCGACGCTCAAGCAGGGCATCGAGGAATTCAAGAAGACGGGTAGCTGGTAAGCCGCCATGGCCGGTGCACGCGAAATCCGAACCAAGATCAAGTCCGTCGCGAACACGCGCAAGGTGACGCGCGCGCTGGAGATGGTCTCGGCCTCCAAGATCCGCAAGGCGCAGGAGCTGATGCGCGGCTCGCGCCCGTACGCGCGCGCGATGCGCCAGGTGGTCGGCCACATCGCCAAGGCCAACACCGAGTTCAAGCATCCGTTCCTGTCCGCACGCGACAACGTCAAGCGCGTCGGCTACATCGTCGTCTCCACCGACCGCGGCCTGTGCGGGGGCTTGAATTCCAACCTGTTCCGCAAGCTGCTCGCGGAAATCCGCGACTGGAACGAGAAGAACGTCGAAGTCGACATCGTCGCCATCGGCACCAAGGCGAACGTGTTCTTCCGCCGGCTCAAGGTGAACCTGGTCGGCAGCGCGACGCACATGGGCGAGAAGCCGAAGATCGAGCAGCTCATCGGCGTGATCAAGATCATGCTCGACAACTACAGTGCCGGTCGCATCGACCGCCTGACCCTGGCCTACAACGATTTCGTCAACACGATGACGCAGAAGCCGACGTTGGATCAGCTCTTGCCGCTGCCGCCGTCGGAATCGCTCGCCACCGCACACGACTGGGATTACCTGTACGAGCCGGATGCCGAATCCGTGCTCGAACATGTGCTGACCCGCTACATCGAGTCGCTGGTGTATCAGGCGACGCTGGAAAATCTGGCGAGCGAACACGCCGCACGCATGGTCGCGATGAAATCCGCCGGCGACAACGCGAAGAAGGCGATCGATACGCTGACCCTGGTCTACAACAAGGTGCGTCAGGCGGCGATCACGCAGGAAATTTCCGAAATTGTGAGTGGAGCTGCTGCGGTTTAAGCGCACAGCCAACCAAAAGATTGAGAATCGAGGACACGAAGATGAGTCAAGGCAAAGTAGTCCAAATCATCGGCGCAGTGGTCGACGTCGAGTTCCCGCGCGACCAGGTACCGAAGGTGTACGACGCGCTCAAGGTCGACGGCACCGCGGTGACGCTCGAAGTGCAGCAGCAGCTCGGCGACGGCGTCGTGCGCACCATCGCGCTCGGCTCCACCGACGGCCTCAAGCGCAATCTCGTTGCCGTGAACACCAACGCCGGCATCAAGGTGCCGGTCGGCACCGCCACGCTCGGCCGCATCATGGACGTGCTCGGCACGCCCATCGACGAAGTCGGCCCGATCGGCGCGAAGGACCACTGGGAAATCCACCGCCCCGCGCCGAGCTACGACGAACAGGCCGCGGCGAACGATCTGCTCGAAACCGGCATCAAGGTCATCGACCTGGTCGCTCCCTTCGCGAAGGGCGGCAAAGTCGGCCTGTTCGGCGGCGCGGGCGTGGGCAAGACCGTTAACATGCTCGAGTTGATCAACAACATCGCCACGCAGCACTCGGGTCTGTCGGTGTTCGCCGGCGTCGGCGAGCGTACCCGCGAGGGCAACGACTTCTACCACGAAATGATCGAGGCCGGTGTCGTCAATCTGAAGAACCTGCCTGAATCGAAGGTGGCGATGGTCTACGGCCAGATGAACGAGCCGCCCGGCAACCGCCTGCGCGTCGCACTGACCGGCCTGACGCTCGCCGAATATTTCCGCGACGAGGGCCGCGACGTTCTGATGTTCATTGACAACATCTACCGTTACACGCTCGCGGGCGTAGAGGTCTCGGCGCTTTTAGGGCGCATGCCTTCAGCGGTGGGCTACCAGCCGACGCTCGCCGAAGAGATGGGCCAGCTCCAGGAACGCATCACTTCCACCAAAAAGGGCTCGATCACTTCGGTGCAGGCCGTGTACGTGCCCGCGGACGACCTGACAGATCCTTCGCCGGCGACGACCTTCGCGCATCTCGATGCGACCGTCGTGCTCTCGCGCCA
>JBOHYL010000054.1:0-3733 GCA_050737915.1 Rudaea sp. | reverse complement strand
ATATGAACATGGTTGGCTTGCGCGCCGTCTGCCTCGCCCTGCCGCTGCTGCTCGTCGGTTGCACGGGTGCGCCTTCTGCGCGATCGTTGGAGGAGCATTCCGCTGTGAATCCGCCGATCCGTCACGTTTTCGTGATCGTGCTGGAAAACGAACCTTACGAAGTTACCTTCAGCGAGCAATCCCTGGCGCCGTATCTCGCCCACGAATTGCCGAAGCAGGGCGCGCTGCTGCAAGACTACTACGCGATCGGCCATGACAGTCTGGACAACTACATCGCCATGATCGGCGGGCAGGCGCCGAACATCGCGACGCAGTACGATTGTCATGTCTACGCCGAGTTTGTGCGCACACGGCCCGGGTTGGATGCGAACGGGCAGGCGCTGGGCGAGGGTTGCATCTATCCGGCCGACGTCAAGACCTTGCCCGATCAACTCGAACACGCCGGATTGACCTGGCGCGGCTACATGCAAGACATGGGCGCGGACCCGGCGCGCGAAGCGGCAAACTGCGGTCACGTCGCCATCGGTGCGCTGGACGCGACCAATCACGCAACGCCTTCCGATGAATACGCCAACAAGCACGATCCGTTCGTGTATTTTCATTCAATCATCGACGACCCTGCGCGTTGCTCGGCGCATGTGGTCAATCTCGACCATCTCGAAGGCGACTTGGCGAACATCGCCACGACACCGAACTATGCCTACATCGTGCCGGGTCTGTGCCACGACGGGCACGATGCGCCGTGCAAGAACGGCGAACGCGGCGGGTTGATTTCAGCCAATGCATTTTTGCGCACTTGGGTGCCGAAGATTCTCGCCGCGCCGGCATTCAAGCGCGACGGCCTGCTCATCGTCACCTTCGACGAGGGTACCGACGCTGAGGCCTGCTGTGGCGAGCAGCCGCTACCGGGCGGTCCCGCGCCGGGCATGTTCGGGCCCGGTGGTGGTCGCATCGGTACGGTGTTGGTTTCGCCATTCATCAAGCCGGGCACAGTCTCTGCGCAGGAGTACAACCATTATTCGCAACTGCGCAGCATCGAGGATTTGTTTGACCTGCCGCACCTTGGCTATGCCGGCGCCGTGCAACTCAAGGCATTCGGAAAAGACGTTTATACGTCCATTGGTCACTGATCTTCCGACGCTGCCATCCCCGGTCCTCAGCCCTCAGCCGCAACCTGTCAATGCGCTGAATTTCCGGCAATAGCCGCCACATCGACAAACGCCGGCGTCGCGTCGATATCGACGGACCAGGCGACGCTACCGCGCTCGCGCAGATTCTGCGGCGCACGCAACACAACCGTGGCCGGGTCAGTCCACAGTGGCGCGACCACCGCTCCGTCCACGCGCGCCGCCACGACGCGAAACGGTCCGTAGTCGAGGGCGCGGTTAGAGATGACGATTGCATCTGCGCCCCCAGTGTTGCCGTTCACCGTAAAACGTTGCGATGCGATCGCCAGATGCCGCGGCGGATAGTCGATGGCATCGACTACGGGCAGCGACTGCGGGCTGTGCCAAACGGCCACCGGCGTCGTAACGCCAAGCGAACCGATCCGGTATTGCGGCAGCATGTTCAGTTTGGCCCAGACGTAGTCGCGCAGGCCGAGCTGCGCAGGATGTTCGGCATCGGGAATTCCGCCGAGCCGGATTTGAGCGAAGCTGCCGCAATGCGCCAACGCACCGACACCAAACGATTGGTCGACGAACAGCGCGTAATGCGCGTACAGGGTGACTGGAGCGCAGTCCGCTGCGAGTCCGCCGAGTTCCCAAACCGGAATGCGCGCGACGATGAACGGAGCGTTCCGAGTTTCGTGTTCGCTGATGTCCATCAATCCGTAATGTTCGACTCGGCCCTCCAGCCCGTGCCACGGGCTCAATGCCAGATAGCGCCATGCCGCCAGCGACCACAGTGTCCAGACCAATGCGAGCGCGCCGACGAATACACGCCATGCGGAACCGATCGCGCAAACCCGATTCAAGCCCAAAGCCACCAGCGCGGCAATCAGCGGCAGGTGCGCGTAGATCATCCAGAACGGCGTGATTTCGCGCAGGGCGATCACGAACAGCGTCTGCGCGACAAGTACGAGAACCAGCAGGCCAACCCAGCGCCGTCGGCATAGGTCGCCACCGACGATCAGCGCAAGACCTGCGGCCGCGGCGAGAAACCAGGTCGCGTTGAGCAGCAAAAGTCCGAGCAGCAAGGGCGGGCGCGCTTCAAACCAGAAGCGCGCGACGTAATCGGCGCCGTAATCGAATAATGCCAGCAGCAGTTTTGCCGCTCGCGCCGGCGAGGGCAGCGTAAGTTGTGAGCCTGCATAGGTTGATGCGGTTGCGAAATCGGGCCAGCCGTTGAGCGCTTGGTACACGAGCATCGGCGACAGCAAGACCACGCTCGGAGCGATGGCCAGTACAGCGTGCGCGATGCGCTGCCGGGACGGTGTGGCTTTTGCCGCCGCCACTACGCACAATGCAGCAAGCAGCAACGTGGTCGGATGCGCGTGCAGCATGCACGCGCACGCAAGGCCCAGCACCAGTGCGCGTGCAGCGTTTGGGCAGTCGCGGTAGCGCAACATGGCCAACGCACCGAACAGGACGCAGGTCGGCACGACCGTGACATGAGTCAGCTCTACCAGCGGAAACGCAGACCAGCCTGGCAAGGCGAGTGCGAGTGCGAACAAGACTCCCAGGCGCTCGCCGCCGAAGCGCTTGCCGATGAGATACGCAAGCGGAAATTGCAAAGCGCCAAGCAGGCCGATGGTCGCGTTGACAGCCACGGGATTGCGAATCAGCCATAACGGCAACGCCAGCAAATAGAACCACAGCGGGCCAAGATGAAAAATATTGCCAATGGTGGGGCCGTTCAGTGGAAAATAATGGCCGCTGACAATGCTTTGCGCCATGAAGATGTCGCGGTAGGTGTCGTAGGTGCTGTTCGAGCCTACCGCGGCCCATGTGAACAGCGCCGCGAGCAACGCAAAGCCCAACCCTGGCCGCGCCCGCGCGATCGCGGTCATACTCACTGTCCCTTGGAGTCCTGCGAACGGAAGTTCTTCGAGCGCTTTTGCATGCTGCGCAAGGCGAAGCGATCCGGCAGCAATTTGAACAACGTCTTGATCGCGCGGTTGACGCGGCCGGTGACGCAGACGATCTCGCCGCGTTCGGCGGCGTTCAGGCCAATGCGGGCGACGTCCTCGGCGCGCATCCACATCCATTTCGGCATTTTTGAGACGATGCCGCGCGTGCCGGTGACGTCGTGGAATTCCGAATACGTGAATCCCGGGCAGACCGCGCACACGCGCACGCCACGTGCGGAGTTTTCCAGCGCGAGCGATTGCGAAAACTTGATCAGGAACGCCTTCGACGCGCCGTACAAGGTATGGCCGGCCGAGCCGGGAATGTGACCGGCCAAGGACGCGATATTGAGAATACGGCCGAAACCGCGCTGCTGCATGCCCGGCAGCAATCGGTATACCAGTTCGCACGGTGCCGTCATCAGCACCTGAATGAAATCGGCATGGGTTTTCCATGTGGGCGCGAGGAAACTGCCGGGCACGCCGTAGCCTGCGTTGTTGACGAGAATATCGATGTCGATACCGCGGCCTGCGATTTCCGCACACAGCATTTCCGGTGCGTTCGTATCGGCAAGATCGGCGACAATGCATTCCACCCGCGTGCTGTGGCGAGCTTTCAATTCCGCGGCCAACGTCTCCAGCCGATCAAGACGGCGGGCCGTGAGG
>JBOHYL010000053.1:0-1573 GCA_050737915.1 Rudaea sp. | reverse complement strand
TGAAACTCATCGAACCCTTGCGCGAACTGTTCAAGGACGAAGTCCGCCGCATCGGTGTGGAGCTGGGCCTGCCGCACGTGATGGTGCATCGGCATCCGTTTCCCGGTCCGGGTTTGGGCGTGCGCGTGCTCGGCGAGATCCGGCCGGAATATGTCGCCTTGCTGCAACGCGCCGACGATATTTTCATCAGCGAACTTCGCAAGCACGCTCTATATGACAAGGTCAACCAGGCATTTGCAGTATTCCTGCCGGTGAAATCGGTCGGAGTGGTCGGTGGCGCACGCCCAAACCCGGACCGGGAAACGGATGCCGATGCACCATCACGTGCGGCAGGCCCAGCTCCACACCGATGCGGCGGACTTCGTCCTTGAACAGTTCGCGCAAGGGTTCGATGAGTTTCAACTTCATATGCGCCGGCAAACCGCCGACATTGTGATGCGACTTGATCACATGGGCCTTGCCGGTTTTCGACCCGGCCGATTCGATCACGTCCGGATAGATAGTGCCCTGCGCCAGCCACGTCACGTCGCCGCCCAATTTTGCCGCTTCCTCGTCGAAGATTTCCACGAACAGTCGACCGATGATCTTGCGTTTGGCTTCCGGGTCGGCCACGCCCTTGAGCGCAGCGAAATAACGCGGTGCCGCATCGACTCGGATTACCTGCACGCCCATGCCGCCGTTTTTAGACTCGGCGGCGAACATGGCCATGACCTGATCGCCCTCGTGCCAGCGCAACAGGCCGGTATCGACAAAGACGCAGGTCAGCTGGTCGCCGATCGCACGATGCAGCAGCGCCGCAACGACCGAAGAATCCACGCCGCCAGACAAGCCGAGCAGAACGCGATCACCCCCGGCTTGCGCACGCACGCGCGCGATCTGGTCCTCAATGATGTTCGCTGCAGTCCACAAGGTGGCGCAGCCGCAGATATTGGCAACAAAGCGACGCAGCAGTTCACTGCCCTGCTCGGTGTGCGTGACTTCCGGATGGAACTGCACGCCATACCAGTGGCGCGACTCGTCGGCCATAGCAGCAATCGGCAAATCATGTGTAGACGCGGTGACCGCGAACCCCGGCGGCACCGCGGTGACGCGGTCGCCGTGCGACATCCACACATCAAGCGATTGCGGCAACCCATCCGGCGATCGCAAAGCTTCCCATAGACCACAGGACGCGATGATCGCCAGGCTGGCGTGGCCAAATTCGCGTGTGTGCTCCGCTTCGGTCTTGCCACCCAATTGCGCGGCCATCGTCTGCATGCCGTAGCAGATGCCGAGCAAGGGCACGCCCGCATCGAACACGGCCTGTGGCGCACGCGGCGCGTTCACTGCAATGGTCGACTCCGGACCGCCGGAAAGGATGATGCCGCGCGGCGCGAATTTCGCGATCTGCGCCGGGTCGTGATCCCATGCCCAGATTTCGCAGTACACGCCGATCTCGCGAATGCGGCGTGCGATCAGTTGCGTGTATTGCGATCCGAAGTCGAGGATCAGGATTTTGTCGTTGTGAATATTGCTCACGGGACTCGGGACTCGGGACTCGGGACTCGGGACTCGGGACTCGGGACTCGGGATC
>JBOHYL010000052.1:0-4184 GCA_050737915.1 Rudaea sp. | reverse complement strand
GAGCCAAGCAGCGCTCGACTCACCCTCACATACTGACGTGTATGCTCCGGTTCCTGCGCTCCGGCGCCGTGCAACCTGTCTTCGCTCGCGACGCTTATTCGGAGGTTTGGTTACGGCTTCCATCGATAGCCCGCGCCATGCACGGTCTCGATGGCGTCGAATGCCGGATCGATGCCGAGAAATTTCTTGCGGATGCGCTTGATGTGCGACGTGATGGTGGCGTCGTCGACCACCACTTGCGCTTCGCGCATCAATTGATCGCGATTCTTCACATGCCCGGGAAAGCGCACCAGGGTGTGCACCATCCAGAATTCGGTCACGGTCAGCGGCACCTCGGCGCCGTTCCAGGTGATGCGCATGCGTTCGGCTTCGAGTTTGAGCGCACCGTGTTCGACCACGGTTTCCTTCGACACGGGTTTACTCAAAGCATCCATGCGCCGGAACAGTGCGCTGATGCGCGCGGCCAGATGATGCAGGCTTACATCCTTGGTCAGATAATCGTCGGCGCCAAGGCGCAGGCCGGAGATGATGTCAAAATCCGAATCGCGCGCGGTCAGAAAGATGATCGGCAACGATGGCGATTGCGCGCGCAGCTCGCGGCACAGCTCGAAACCGCCCTCGGGCTCGTCGCCCAGACCGACATCGATGATCACCAGTTCCGGCAGGCGCAGCGCGAACGCGCGGCTGGCTTCCGGGCGCGAGCCGTAGCCAGTCACCTGGTAGCCGATGCGAGTGAGCGCCTCGACGTAATTGGCGCGGATGGCGGGTTCGTCCTCGACGATGGCGATGTGGCGGCCCATGCGGGTTTTCCGTTGCGGCGATGCGCCCAGCTTACGGGGCGCGGCTGCGTGCGGCAATCGTCGCGGCCGCAACGTCATGGATTCGCCACAATTCGTCGGCGCCATGCCCGTTGCGTGTCGGCGTGCGCGCCGCGTTTGCGTTGATTCTGGGCACGCACGAAAAGGAGTCTGCCATGCCAACCGAACGCCACGAACCCAACGCCGAACTCGCGCGTAGTTTCGAGCCGCTGCGCATCGCCTTCGCGCTCAGCGCCTTGTTGCTCGGATTGCTCGCCACCTTGCGTTTCTGACTGCTGCCGTACCGGAGACGAACATGGACCTTTACCTGCCTGCCGATTACCTGCGCCTGCGCGAAGAATTGCCGGATTGGCGCGATGCGCCGGCGGTTTGCGTCACCCTGCCACTCGCTCCGGAGACGGCGCACGCCACTACGGATTCTGGGGATAGTGCGGATCCGCTTTGGCAACCGCTGTAGCAACCACCAGCGCCAGCGCGTGCTCGTCGCAACGCAGCACGTTATCTCGAGGTTCTCGTCGCGCCGGGGAGCAGGTTCCTCCCCAACCTCTGTCCGCTTCCCGGCGCGACCTTTAGCAGATGGATTTGCGCATCGCCGCGATCACACTGCGATAGTCCTGCCGGCCGAAGATCGCCGAACCGGCGACAAAGGTATCGGCGCCGGCGGCGGCGATCGTCGCGATGTTGTCCGCTTTGACGCCGCCATCGACTTCCAGACGAATATCGCGACCGCTGCGGTCGATAAGTTCACGTGCGCGGCGCAGCTTTTCCAGCGCGGCGGGCAAGAAGCTCTGCCCTCCGAAACCGGGGTTGACCGACATGATCAGAATCAGATCGAGTCTTTCGAGCACATGATCCAGATAGCCCAGTGGCGTCGCCGGATTGAACACCAGCCCGGCCTTGCAGCCGTGTTCGTGGATCAGGCCGAGCGTGCGGTCGACGTGTTCGCTGGCTTCCGGATGAAAGCTGATCAGGCTGGCGCCGGCCGCGGCGAAATCCGGCACGATGCGATCGACTGGCTTGACCATCAGATGCACGTCGATCGGAGCGCTCACGCCGTGCTTGCGCAACGCGGCACAGACCAGCGGACCGATGGTCAGGTTCGGCACGTAGTGGTTGTCCATCACGTCGAAGTGGATCCAGTCCGCGCCGGCGGCGAGTACCTCATCGACTTCCGCGCCGAGTTTGGCGAAGTTCGCCGACAGAATGGATGGGGCGATGACGGCGGATTGTTTCATGGTCGGTTCCCGGTATTACTTGATGCCGCGTTCGGCGCGTATCTTCTCATATGCGGCATTGATCTCGCGCGCGCGTTCCTCGGCGCGGCGCTTGAGTTGCACCGGCACGTCGCCGAGCTTGTCCGGATGGTGTTGGCTGATCAGGCGCCGGTACGCGATCTTGATTTCGCGCTCGCTCGCGCCCGGCGTCAGGCCGAGCACGGCATAGGAATCGATGCCCGGCGGCTCGGTCGGCGGTACTTGCTGCGATTGCCGGTAGCCGCCGCGGTAGCCGAATCCGTAGCCGCGCATCGCCGCCAGAGCGGCCAGCTCCTGTTCGTGCACGCCCAGCGACCAGCACAACTGGCGCACGATGGCGAGTTTCTCCGCGGCCAGCTGGCCTTCCGCGAACACGATTTCCAGCAGCAGATCGAGCAGGATATAGGCGCGGTCGCGGCGGCCGCGGCACCAGGCCTTCAGGTCGGCGATCGCCAGCGCCACGGCGAAATGTGGCTGCTTGCCGGCCTTGAACTGCGTGATCGCCTGCATGCGCTGGGCCGGCGACAGTTGCAGACGCGCAATCAGGTTCTCGGTGGCGGCGATCTCGGGCTCGGACACGCGCCCGTCGGATTTGGCAATGGCGCCGGCCAGGCCGAACAGCGGGCCGATGAAATCGCGCGCTGGCGCTGGGTTCACGCTGCCCGCACCGAGCGCGCCGATGTCCCACAAATGTCCGAACAACACGCCAATCACGATGCCGATCTGATGTCGCAGCAGCGCCCAGCCGAGCATCGCGCCGATCAGCTTGCCGGCGATTTTCATGGTGTGCGCGGCGGCTGCGGCGACTGCACGGAGTACCAACGCAGAAGCGTATCGATTTCCGCCGGCTTGAGCATGCCCAGCGCGGCGCGCATCGCCGGCACATTGCGCTTTCCCGATTGGTATTGCGCAATCGCATCACGCAGATAAACGAGGTTCTGCCCGGCCAGATTGGGAATTTCCGGTGCGCTGGCATGGCCGTTCGCGCCGTGGCAGCTTGCGCACAGGCCCAGGCGTGGCGGCGGTTCCACAGCCATCGGGGAATTTGCGCACAACCACAGGATTGCGCCGGAAACGCAGCAAAGAACAAAACGCATGGGCGGAGATTTTGCAGGAAAACGTCCGCCATTTTAGCAGCGCGCGGTGAAGCAATGTGTGTTGGTCTTGCCCTTTCAAAAGTGCGATGGACTAAGTTCGCGCAATCCGCTTCTCAAACGTGGCGACCAATCGCGCAAGTGGTATGCCAAGGGCTTTGCAGAGATCGTGCAATTGCACCAGATCGAGACGGCGCTGGCCGGTTTCGACATCACTCAGGAACGATTGCGGCGCGCGCAGGGTCCGGCACACCTGCACTTGGGTCAGGCCACGCCGAAGGCGGGTTTTGCGAATCAGCGCCGCGAGTGCGGCATGTTCGGGGCGGTGAAGGCTTTTGCGCATGGCCGTCGACCAAAGACAGCCAGCACGCTATATCGGGTTTACAGGTATCTAAATTCGGGATATGCTTGTGAGGGCTCTCACGTTCGTGTGATGCAAGCGGGCAGCGTTCTGCGCAAAGCCGTGGCTGTATGGAAGTTGTGCTAGATTCAGGCGGGGGAAGTGACTGTGTGAGCGTAGGGAGATCACGCGATGTATTCGATCAACATTAGACCGTTCGGTCGTCCGGCATTTTTCATGCTGATGATTCTTGTGGGGACATGCGCACGCAGCGTCGGCGCGCAGGAACTCTGCGGCATCGACTCGATTTTCTACAACGGGTTCGAGACGACGACTGCCAATCCGGCCACGACGACGAGCCCTGGTGCAATCCTCTCCCCCGGCACTGCGACCAGCATTACCGGGCCGGCTCTGTCCGTCACCATCACCTATCCCGCCAATGGCGCGACGGTAAACGGGCCGACCACTGAAATCGCCGGCACCTTCACCGGGCCGACCGATACCGGTATTACCGTCAATGGCGTGGTCGCGTATACCGACGGCGGCAACTTTCTTGCGTCCGCCGTGCCGCTGCAGGCCGGTGCCAACACCATCAATGTCACCGCGACCACAATCACCGGCAACACCGCCAGCACATCCATTGGCCTCACCCAAGGCTCGGGGAGTCCGGACGTTGTCA
>JBOHYL010000051.1:0-9550 GCA_050737915.1 Rudaea sp. | reverse complement strand
GTGGTGATCTGCATCATCAATCCGAAAAACGACGCCAAGGTGAACGCCGCAGCCGAAGCGTTGTACACCGAACTGCGAGAGCGCGGCATCGACACCTGTCTGGACGACCGCGGCCTGCGCCCCGGTGCGATGTTCGCCGACATCGAGTTGATCGGCATTCCGCACCGCATCGTCGTGTCCGAGCGCGGTCTGGCAGCAGGCACGTTCGAGTATCGCGCGCGACGCGATAGTGAAAGCCGCAATGTAACCCGTGAGGAATTGTTGGCGCTGTTCGAGCAGCGCTGAGTAATGCGGGTCGAGCGGCTCAGCGATCTTTCTTCACCAGACCCTTGACCCGATCCAGCCACGAGGCGGTAGCGGGTTTGGTTTCCTTCGCCGCAGGCTTGGCAAAGCGTCCGGCCAGGCTCTGCTCACGCTGGATCTGCGCCAGCTCGGCTTTTTGGCGTTCGCCGATCTTCGATTCCCAGCGCCGCTTGATCTGATCCTGCTGCACCTTGGTACGCAATTGCGCACGGAACGAATCGGGCAGCGCTTCCTGGAACAGATTGCTGTCCTCGCGCATCAGATAGCGGCCGATGGCGTCGAACAACGCTTCGTTGAGCTGCGCCGACGACACGTTCTTCGTCGCGGTGCCGAGCGAATCGAAATTGACGAAGTTCATGCGCACCGTCGCACTGTCGGCGTCGGCAAAAAACGTCGCCGACATCGGAATGCGACCCTTGGCGTTGAATTTGGCCGATACCACTTCGCCGTTGCCGTCTTTTTTCTGATCGAGCAGACCGCCCAGATGCAAACGCTGGAACGCGCCAGCCACAGTCCTGACCTTGCTCGCGCCGATCACCTCGACGGTAGGACATTCCTCGCTGGCCACGGCGCAATTAAAACCCAGCACGATTTCGCGCGAGCCCGGCTGCTGGTTCACTTTCAGATCGTATTCGTGCTCGATGTAGCCGACGATATCGCCATAACCGGCAAGCGCGTACTGCAACGATTTTTTCGGTTGCAACAGCTTGAGATTGGCGACGAGCTTGAGCAGAAACTCGTGCAGCGCGGTCATGCCCGGTTCGAGCTGGGTGCGGAAAATCTCCTCGCGCTGGGACTTGCGCTTCTCCGCATCGTCAGCACTGGCCTTGCGCTGCTGTGCCTGCTGTTCGAGTTCGTCGAGCAATCCCACGGGAATTCCCCCTTGCGGCGCGCGGGTCGCGCGGCCGTTTCACGCCGCTTAACTTAAGTCCAACGCGCGGCGCGCGCAAGGCCCTGCGCGCAGCGACGTGCCCACCGCGTGTCGGCCTTTATTTATTTCGTGACCGATGTCATGCTATTGCGACGATTTTAACCGTTCCTGCTTGCGCGAGGATTGCATGGCCATCGTATTGAAGAATCTCAACAAGAAACAGCTTGCCGAATTGATTCAGCGCGCGTCGTCGCGCAGCCGCGAACTGGATGCCGCGGAAATGGACAAGGTCCGCGCCGATGTGCGCGCCTACTCGAAATCCCTCGGCTACACCATCGAACAACTGTTCGGCGGCCGCGGCCGCAAGAAGCAGCGGCGCAAGGCGGCGCCAAAATACCGCAATCCGGCCGATTCGTCGCAAACCTGGTCCGGCCGCGGCAAACGCCCGCGCTGGTTCAACGCGGCGATCAAGGCCGGCAGGAAGGAGAAGGACTTGCTCATCTGAGCCGATATTTTCGATCAACGAAACGCCGGCGCAATGCCGGCGTTTTTGCATCCGTCACAAGCTTTTGCGCGGCGCAATCAGCAAATCGCCGAACAGCAATCCCGCCACCAGTGCCACCAGGATCGCAGTCAGGGTAAAGGCCATGTCCAAGCCCTGGTACAGGTCGCGCTCGAACATCAGCGACAGTGTGCGGAAGCCCACGCTGCCCGGCACCAGCAGGATGATGCCCGGCTCACGCACCAGCGCGCCGGGGCGCCGCGCGACGCGCGCATAGAGATTGCCGAGCGCGCCAATCGTCAGGCCCGCCAGGAACACGCCGAAATCCGGACTGAATGCCGAACTGCCGTAATAGGCGATGACGTAACCGAGCGCAGCGGCGGACATTACCAGCGGATAATCGCGACGCGCGCTCTGAAACAGCACTGCGAACGACAGGCAGCCGAACCCCAATGCCACCCACTCGGCCCAGCCCGGCACCGGCGCGGGAACTACGGCCAGTGGAACCCAGTGCAACGCGGTGGCGATCTGGGCGGCCGCGAGCGTGCCGAACGCAAGCTTGAGCAGACTCATCATCGCTCCGGCCAGACGCGCCACGCCCGAGGCCAGATGCTGGGTGGACAACTCACGCACCGCCGTGGTCAGTGTCAGACCCGGCAGCAACACGATCAAGCTGGCCAGCACCACCGACTTGACTCCCAGCGGCAGCAACCAGGCACCTACGGCCGTGGCGATCAGGGTCGCCAACAAGGCCGAGATCGCCTCGAAACTGGCGGCCAGACGCGGCCGGCCTTCGCTGGCCATCGCGATCGCCCCGATCAGAACGCCGATGCTCCCGGCCACGACGATATCCGTCCAGGCGGTATGCAGGATTGCCGCGACTGCGGCGGCGGCAATGCCGTAGCTAACCGCGGTATAGACGCGATTGCGCGTGTTGCGGCGACGATGGATGGCGCGCAACTGGCGCGCGCCTTCGGCGATATCCAGGTTGCCACTGATCACCCGATCCGCGATTTCGTCCACTGCGCACAGGCGGCGCAGGTTGACGTCGCCCGGCGACAGGCGGATGACCTGGGTGAGCTCGGCCAGCGCATCCTCGCCCCGTGCCCGGTCGGAAAACGACAGGATCAGAGCGGTCGGCGTGGACAGGCTGTTGCAGTTCAGTCCCAGGCGCGCGCTGACGCTGTCGATCGCGCCTTCCCGACGCGGCGCCGCGGCGCCGTACTGGTGCAGGCGTCGCGCCAATTCGACGACGAAGCGCATGCGCGTGGCAGCATCTTCATGTTTCATCGACAGATTCCCGAATAGGACGAAAGGTCAGATTAATACGCGGCACAGCACAGGCGCGCGTACGCGGCAACGCATGTTGGTAGTTGGCCTGGGTCGCAGCGGCCATCAACAGCAGGTCGCCCGATTCGAGCACGATTTCGACCCGCCGGTCGCGCTCGCGCCGATGGCGCAGACAGAACCTGCGTGGCGCGCCGAAGCTGAGCGAGGCGATGCGCGGATGCTGCCCGAGTTCCGGCTCGTCGTCGCTGTGCCAGCCCATCGCGTCGCGGCCGTTGCGATACAGATTGCACAGCACGCCATTGTATATCTCTCCACAAAGCGCGGAAACCTGCGTGCGCAATTGCGCCATGGCTCGCGTCCACGGCTGCGGCACGTAGCGCATGCGCGAGTAGCTGTACACCGCACCAGCGTCGCCCATCCAGCACGCCAGACGCGGCACCTCGAGTTCGCGCCCGAACAGCTTCACGCGATGTCGCTGCCACGGGATTTCCTGCTGCAGGCGCGCAAACCAGGCGCTCGCCTGACCCGCTGTGCAGAACCGCGCGAGGCGCACGTCCGCGCCGGCGAGTTCGATGTGTCGCCATTGCATCATGGATCAACGGGATAATCCGGTGTCGTATCCAACGCCGCCGCGCAAACTTGCGCCAGTTCCAGCAGACGCAGGTCCGATCCCGGCGCACCCATCAGTTGCAGGCCGGTCGGCAGTCCGGCATCGGTCAGGCCCATCGGCAAACTCAACGCCGGGCAACCGGACAGATTCGCGAACGCGGTGAAATCGGCCTGGTCTGCTGGTGCTGTTTTGGCGTGGGCGAAAGCGACCTGCGGTGTCGTCGGCGTGACCAGCACGTCGATATCGGCAAACAGGCGCCGCGCCTTGAGCACGGCTGCGTCGAGCATGCGGTCGGCCGTCGCGTAATCTGCAGCGGTCTTGCCACGCGCGTAATCAAGCATGCGCCGCAGGCGCGGAGAGACGTCAGCCAGCGTAGCGGCCGGATACGCCGTGAGCATTTCCGCCTCCATCAGCAACAGGCCCGCGCGCCGCGCAGCCGCAATCGGGAAATCGGCGAAATCCACCACCTGACGGTTGGGCAACTCGTGTGCGAGCGCATCCAGCGCGCGCGTGAACGGCGCCACGACATCCGCGCCGGCGCCCCACGCGGGCAGATCCCCAAGCACGCCCACGCGCATCCGGCCCGGCTCCCAGTCGGGCAGATCCGGCTCGACGCGACGCCGACGCGAGCGCGGATCAGCGGCATCGTAGCCGGCCAACACGTGTAGCAATACGCCCAGATCGTCCACACCGCGCGCAGCGAGGCCGATGCAGTCCAGCCGTCGTGCTGCGGGCGCTACGCCACGCAGGGAAATCTCGCCGGACGTCGGCTTGAACGCGTATACGCCGCAATAGCTGGCCGGGATGCGGATCGAACCCAGGCTGTCGCTGCCGATCGCCGCCGTGCACAATCCGGCCGCAACGGCGGCCGCAGCGCCAGCGGACGAACCGCCTGGCGTGAAGTCGGACCGCCACGGATTGTGCACATTGCCAAAATGTGGATTTTTACCCTCGGCGTCGGGGCCTTCGTCCATTCCGGTCTTGCCTACAATCACCGCACCGGCGCCGCGCAAACGCTCGACCACCGCCGCGTCGCGTGCGACCGGCGGTGGCGCCCCTGGCAATCCGCAATGCGATGGCAAGCCGGCGACATCGATATTGTCCTTGATCGCGATCGGCACACCGTCCAGGCGCCCGATCGGACCGCCCACGGCGCGGCGCCGATCCGACTCGCGGGCCTGCGTCAGCACGGATTCTTCCAGTGGCGGAAAAAATGCATTCAGTCGCGGATTGCGTTGTGCGATCGCATCCAGACTGACGCGCGCCAGATGTTCGGCGCTCACGTCGCCCGCAGCGAGCCAGTGCAACATCCGACACAGCGGTGCGCCGAGCAAATGCCGATCTGTTATGTTTTGCATTGTGGTCCCCGGTAATCTGTCGATTATGCCGCAAACGCGCGATTCCACGCCCGAGAAACCTCATGGCCATGTGCGCGGCATGCGTTCCTCGCGGCAGCCGCGCTATGTGCAGGTGGCGGAAATTCTGCGCGAAGAACTGCGCCGCGGTGCGCACCCGGTCGGCAAATCGTTTCCTACCGAAATGGCGCTGTGCAAGCGCTTTACGATCAGCCGCTTCACCGCACGCGCGGCGCTGCAGTTGCTCACCGATCAAGGCCTGATCCTGCGCCGGCGCGGTTCCGGAACCCTGGTGCGCAGTGCCGAGACCCGCGTCAGCTATGAGCAGCACATTCGTTCAATCAACGATCTGCTGCAATATACCAATGCTTCGGGGTTCCAGTTTCTGCACACGGATCGCGTCGTTGCCAATGCCGAGCTGGCCGGCTGGCTCAACGTGAGCGTCGGCACGCAGTGCATCCACTTCCACGGCATCCGCTATCACCGGCGTACCCAATTGCCATATTGTCTTGGCGAGGTGTACCGCCGCGTCAGCTGGCAGGGTCTGCCGCCGGGTTTCGAGCGCATGGAAGACGCCATGCGCCAATTGATCGAGGAGCAATTCCAGGAACGCATCGGCAAGGTGGAACAATCCCTCGCGGCGGTGGCGATCAGTGACGAGCAGGCGCAGGAATTGAAAGTGCGCGCCAACTCACCGGGCTTCCGCAGCGTGCGCCGATACTTCGATCTCAAGGGGCGCCTCGTGCTGGTGGCGGTGACCCTGCATCCGGGCCACGCGTTCACGTACTTCAGTCGCTATGAGCGAATGGATCCGGCAATTCGCACCTGATCGCCGGTCGCGGGCTTTGAGACCGCATCGCAAACACCGATAATCGGGTTTTCACGCACGCAAGGAATCCGGCCATGAGCGAACCCGATTCAATCCAGCGCGAGTGCATGGAATACGACGTTGTCGTCGTCGGCGCCGGCCCGGCGGGCCTTGCGTTTGCGATCCGGCTCAAGCAGATCAAACCCGACTGCCGCGTGTGCGTGATCGAGAAAGCATCGACCGTGGGCGCGCAAATCCTGTCTGGCGCGGTGATCGAGCCGCAAGCGTTGAACGAACTGTTGCCGGAATGGGGAAAGAATCCGCCGCCGATCTGCGTGCCGGTGACCACGGACGAATTCTGGCTGCTGCGTGATTCGACCCGCGCCATGAAAATGCCGACGCCGCCGCAGATGCACAATCACGGCAACTTCATCGTTTCGCTCGGCGCGCTGTGCGCGTGGCTGGCACCGCAAGCCGAAGCGTTGGGTGTGGAAATCTATCCCGGTTTTGCCGCCGCCGAAGCGCTGTTCGACGATCACGGCGCCGTATGTGGCGTGCGCATCGGCGACATGGGTGTGGCCAAAGATGGCTCGCACAAAGCCGGCTATACCCAGGGCATCGACATCAAGGCCCCGACCACTGTGTTAGCCGAGGGCTGCCGCGGTAGTCTGAGCAAGGTGCTGATCGCCAAATACGCACTGGACCAGGATTGCAATCCGCAAACCTACGGCATCGGCATAAAGGAATTGTGGCAACTGCCAGCGGGTCGAGCGGAAACCGGCAAAGTCATGCATACGCTCGGCTGGCCGCTCAATGCCTCGACGTACGGCGGCAGTTTTATCTATCACCTGGATAAGGATCGCGTTGCGATCGGCTTTGTCGCCGGCCTGGATTACGCCGATCCGCTGTTCCGCCCGTGGGAGGCTTTCCAGCAACTCAAGCACCACGCCAAGATCAAGCCGCTACTCGACGGCGGCAGCATCGTCTCAGCCGGCACGCGTGCGCTGATCGAAGGCGGTTATCAATCCTTGCCCAGGCTCGAGATGCCGGGGGCGTTACTGATCGGCGATGCGGCAGGATTGATGAACGTGCCAAAGATCAAGGGCACGCATCAGGCGATCCGCTCGGGCATGCTCGCTGCCGAACACATTGCCGCGTCGGGAAAAGCCGAAGGCTGGAATGCGAAACTGCGCGCCTCCGGCGTGATGAAAGAACTGCGCAAGGTGCGCAATATCCGCCCCGGCTTCCGCAAGGGCCTGTGGTTTGGCCTGGCGAATGCCGGCTGGGAAACCGTTACCGCGGGGCTGTCGCCGTGGACACTGAAGAACCACGCCGACTGGTCGGCGCTCGCGAAACTCGATGCCGCCACTGCCGCAACGCATCCCGGCCCGAACGCGGATTCGGCGCAGCCACCGGCCTACATCGAACGCAGCCTGCCGCCGCGCGATCGCCTTGCGAGCGTGTACTTTGCCGCTACCGAGCACGACGAAGACCAGCCGGTGCATCTGCACGTCGCCGATCCGAGCATCTGCATCACGCGCTGCGCCGAGGAATACGGCAATCCGTGCACGCGCTTCTGCCCGGCCGAAGTTTATGAAATGGTTGCTGACACCGCGCCGGATGGAAGCAGCGGCAAACGTCTGCAGATCAACGCCGCCAACTGCGTGCACTGCAAGACTTGCGACATCAAGGACCCGTACCAGATCATCAACTGGGTAACGCCCGAGGGCGGCTCGGGACCGAATTACCAGAATCTTTGACGGGAAACATCCCATGCCACTGCTACGCAATTTCGCCATCGCTGTGTTCGTTGTGTGGCTGTTCGTGGACGGCGTGGTCGTGTTCCGGCGCATGAGCAGCAAGGCGGAGAACCGCGACCGCTTCTCACTGCGCGTGATCGCTGCCGGCAATATACTCGCCTGGGTCATCGCTATCTGGCTATCGTTTACGCGCTTGGGCATGATCGTGGCGCCGCTGCCGTGGCAAATCGCCGGCTTGGCGATCATGGCGCTCGGCATTGCGACACGCTCGATCGCGATCGCACAACTTGGCCGCTTTCACACACCCAATGTCGCGGTGCTGGCCGATCACGAAGTTTTCGATCGCGGGCTCTACCGGCGCATCCGCCATCCGAGCTATCTGGGCGCGCTGATTGCTTTCTTCGGATTCGGACTCGCGTTGGGCAACTGGCTGAGCCTGCTCGTCGTCATGGCCCTCGCATTGATCGTGTATCTGTACCGCATCCACGAAGAGGAGGCTGCGTTGCTCAACGCACTCGGCGAGCGCTATGCCGAGTATTGCCGCCGCACCAAGCGCCTGGTTCCTGGCGTCTACTGACGATCTGGCGTGCGCAAGGCCGACCGCAGCGCGGGCTCTCTACACTTCGCTGCGATTCGCCGGCTTGTACGTGCCTGGCGGCGTGCGCGCGGCAATCGACAAACGGTTCCAGACATTGATCGTGGCGATGGCCAGGCTCAGGTCGGACAATTCCTTGTCGTTGAAGTGCGGACGCACGAAGGCATACACCGCATCGGGCACCTGATCGTCGGCGACCTTCGTCAACGCTTCGGTCCAGGCCAGTGCGGCGCGTTCGCGGTCGCTGTACCACGGACATTCGCGCCAGGCGTCGAGTGAATACAGGCGTTGCTCGGATTCACCGAGCGCGCGCAAATCCTTCCAGTGCATGTCCAGGCAATACGCGCAGCCATTGATCTGCGAGGCACGCAGCTTGATCAAATGGATCAATGCCACTTCCAGGCCGCATTCGTGCAAATATTTCTCCACACCGAGCATGGCCTGAAGCGCGCCCGGCGCGGCACTGGCAAAGTTGAATCGCGCTTGCATGGCATTCTCCTTTCAGTCGTGACTCGTGCGCGGCAGCGTGATGGCACGGCGCGGTGGCAATGGCAGCAGATCCAGGCCGAGTTTCATGCCCTGACCGATGCGTTCGGCGTGGGCGCACATCGCTGCCGCGGCATCGGTAGCGAGCACCTCGTGCGTGGTCTCGCGCCACAGCGCCAGCCAGCGATCGAAATGCTCCACCCGGATCGCATGCGGGCGGTGCTTCGCGAGCGGATTGCCGCGGTACGTACGCACGGGCAATGCCACCGAACACCAGAACGAGCTGAGCAGGCGCTTGTGCGCGGCCCAATCGGTGATGACCGGATTGAACACCGCGCCGAGCAGTGGATCGGCGCTGACCTTGTCGTAGAAGCGGTCGATCAGGCGCGCGATCTGCGCAGCGTCGAGTTGCTTTGACATTTCCATTCGCCAGATTATGAACGGAAATGCCTGAATCCACAGCCAATCGCGCGCATGCGCACATGATCTGGATCAAGCCTGTGCAATTTATCGTATAAATACGGTTTCCCTTATGGATGAGTCCATGACATCGCCTCGAATCGCCCTCGTCACTGCCGCCGTCGCGCGCGATCTCGACGAGGATCTCGCACCGCTGGAAACCGCGCTTAGCGAGTGCGGCGCGGAAGTCACGGTCGCCGCCTGGGACGATGCCGCTATCGACTGGACGCGGTTCGATGTCGCGCTGCTGCGCTCGACCTGGGACTACACGCAGCGTCTGCCGGAATTTCTGGTCTGGGCCGGACGCACTGCGGCGCTGACCAGGCTGCTCAATCCCTTGCCGGTCATCCGCTGGAATACGGATAAACACTATCTGCACGATCTGGAAAAAACCGGCGTGGCGATTGTGCCAAGTGTTTTCGTCGAGCCCGGCGAAAACGCGATAGCGCGGCTTGATGAATTTCTTCAAGGGTGGGTTTCTTCCGGCCCCCTTCCGCCTTCGGCACCTTCC
>JBOHYL010000050.1:0-20135 GCA_050737915.1 Rudaea sp. | reverse complement strand
CTTTATGCGGAAAATTCACAATGTGCGCGCTCACGAGGCAACCGACCCCGAAGCGGTCATTCCGCGGGTCTTATCAATGCGATCGAGCAGCCAACGGTCGATCTCATCTTCGATCCACCCGGCAGCGCGCACGCCAAGGCGGATCTGAGTGGGAAAATCCTTGAGCGCGATCAAGCGGTAAATCTGGCTGCGACTCAAGGCGTTTTCTGGATAACGGCTCCGATGCGTAGAATCCGCACGGTTCGAGGCATTGCGGGGTTCCTTGTGGTTGCGTAGACTGACCTTTACCTGTTTGAGACGAAAATAGGAACGAATGAGTATTTTGTCAACACATCGGCAAGACGCCATCGTCGGCGGCCGTCTGCTCGCCGTGCGCGAGGCGTCCGGGCTGACGCAGACGGAAATGGCGCAACGCCTGAACATCACCATGCGTGCGTATGCGAACTACGAGCGCGGGGAGCGGGAAATGCCCTTGGCCGTGCTGCACGCGCTGTACGCGCGCTTTGGTATCGATCCGGTCTGGATCATGGCCGGACCGGGCAAGGAGCCGGTCATGGCCGGGCAACGGCGTCTGGACGGCGACCTGCTGGAGCGGATCATTGCCGTCGTGAACGAGGACTTACGTACGCAACGCCGCACGCTCAAGCCGGAGAAGATGGCCCGGCTGGTTCGTCTGGCCTACGAGCACTGCACGGAACTTGGGGTCGTGGACAAACCGCACATCGCCCAAATGCTATCCCTGGCTGCCTGAGACGAATCCATGACCGACCCGATACTCCCGTTTGCCAGACGCTTTTCCACGCCCGCCGAACAGCGTTTGGCCGAACTGCAGCAGATTTGGCGTGAAGCCGAGCCGATTCTCGAACCCTGCGAGCTGGAACGGCTTGATGCGGAAGCGATCACGGATCGGCGCGTGTTCAAGCGTCGCTTCGGCTACGACTGGCCGCTGCGTTTTCACCGCGAAGCGCTCGTAAAGCTGCGCCAGCAGCGTGATTGGACGGACAAGGAAGTTTGGTTGTTCCTGCTCAGCGGAACGCTGCGGCGCGGCACGTTCGGTGTGAAGCCCGCGGCCAGCGCTTGGACAGCGGCATTTGGTGTCGTGCTGGTTTCGGTGATGCTGGTTTTCACCACCTTCGTGGGCGGGTTTTTCGTCGCTCATGGCGAGGCGCTGACTTTGAACATGGCAGCACGTGGCGGTGCTGCCATGCTGCTCTATCTGGGCGTCGGCTGGGTGCTGTATCAGCTGTATGTTCGGCCGTGGAGAATTCAGCGGCGCGATGCTCACGCATCCGAGCGAGGTTGACGGTAACTTTGACGGTAACTCAAAGAACCGAACACGGCGAAACCGCACAACCGTGAGGTTTTCTGAATGTAGTAGGATAGTCGCCGCCTCCACCAACAAAACAGGCCCCTTGCGGGCCTTTTTGTGGTGTCAACGCGTCTGTAAAGCATATCTTGACATACGCCAAATGCGGGCGGAGACTACCGCATGATTCGCACGTTTGTGCACAAAGGGCTGGCCGAGTTGTTTAACAAAGGCAGCACCGCGAAGATTAGCCCAGCACTGCAAACACGAATCGTGCGTCGACTGGATACGCTGAACGCCGCGCGGACGCTGGCGGAGTTGAATGTACCGGGCTTCGATTTTCACCCGTTGCACGGCCACAAGCCGACTCGTTACAGCTTGCATGTAAACGGCCCGTGGTGCATCACGTTTGCGTGGGCTGATGGCGATGCGCTGCGCATTGATCTTGAACAATATCATTGAAGCAAACATGACCGAACACGCCGCCAAGCGACACCCCAAGCGGGCACCGACGCATCCGGGCGCCATCCTGCGCGAAGATGTTTTGACCGCCCTGGGCCTGAGCGTAACCGAAGCCGCGCGCCGCCTGCGCATCTCGCGGCAAACGTTGCATGACCTGCTGGCCGAGCGCAAGGGCTTCACTCCCGAAATGGCGTTGCGCGTGGGCGCGTTTGCGGGCAATGGCGCTGGGCTCTGGTTGCGCATGCAACAGGATTTCGACTTGTGGCATGCCGAACGCGCACTGGCCGACGAATTGCGCGCCATTCACCGCGCTGCCGCCTGACCATTGACCAGAGCGACTGCCGTACGCGCGATCAAAATTACTTCTGCAACGCCGATCCGATGAACGCACTCGCTACCGACAACCCCGCCCCACGCCTGTTCGATCCCGCCCGGCTGGATCGCGCCGATACGCGCGTGTACAGCGAACCGTTCCGGTTTCTGGTCGCCAGCGGCCAATTGCCAGCGGAATCGGGCGCGGTGCTGCGCGAGGATTTCCCCAGGTACGCCGGTGCGGGATTCTTTCCGTACGACGCGGCCGATTGCGGACCGAGCGTGAATCGTCTGGTCGCGGAGTTGACTGATCCGGCCGTCGCCTGCGCCGTCGGTACGCGACTGGGCATCGACAATCTCGGCCAATATCCGACTCTTGTCACTCTGTGTCGCGCGCTGAACAAACGCCACGGCACCATTCATACCGACAGCCGCTCCAAGGTCGCTACCGCCCTGCTCTATCTCAACGAGGATTGGCCGGATACCAGCGACGGCTGTCTTCGCTTTCTCAAGCGCGTCGACGCCATCGATGATTTGGTCGTGCCGGAGATTCGGCCGCTGTACGGCAATTTCGTGGTGTTCCGGCGCGCCGACGATTCCTTCCACGGCCATCTGCCGTTTGAGGGCGAGCGCCGCGTGATCCAGGTTGCGTGGCTGACCAGCATCGATGAAAAGCTGCGCAAGACCCGACGCGGCAAACTCTCTCGCCTGTTCAAGAAGCTGCTTGGCGGACTCGATCGCCGTTATGGTGCGCGACGCGACAAGAACGCCGCGCACCCGGATTGAGCAACCGCGCTACCAGCAGTTGCCGTTGCTCTGGTTGCCGCTTTGACTTTTTTGGCCGGCGTCCGTCAGTGTCAGGTTCAAGCACTTGTCCTTCGCTTGCGCTTTTCCAGCCACCGGCGTGGCAGTAAGCGTGTAGGTTTGCCCGCCGGAGGCCACCACGGCCGTGGCCGAATAATATTGGCCTGGCGGGTTCGAATAGGCGTCAGTGAAATCAAGACTGGTCGAGCCTGAGCCGGCAATCGTGGCGGTGTATTTGTTGAAATTGGTGTAGTAGCGCTGCTCCGCCGAGGCAATGCTCGTCAGCAGGTTCTGCCCGTCCACGCGTCGCGAGCGGAAAGCATACCGGCTGTAGTTGTCGTAGGCCAACGCTGCCAGCACCGCAACGATGGCCACGACGATCATCAGCTCGAGAAGGCTGAACCCCCGGATTTTTTTCGCCCACATCACACTCTCCCGATGATGGCCGCAACCCCGGCCATTACAGATTATTCAGCAATTGCCGCCACGAAGTACGCCGCCAGATCGGCAAGCCGCCGTTGATCGTGAACGAGCTATCGCCGCCTCCACCGATGATGCCAACGCCCGGGATGATGACCGAACCGCCACCCACGGGCGAGATGACCGCGCTGCCGCCCGTCGCAGGAGGATTGATTACCTCGGCCCCCACTGCCACGGCTCCGCCCGTCGACGACGGACTGACAGGCCCACCGTTCGCTGCATCCACCGCCATCACCGCACCCACACGCCCGGGCGTGCATGGGTCGTTGTTTGCTCCGGGTATCAGCGAGGTCAGCACCGCAATGCCGGCACTGAACAGTGGCGTGGCCTTCACTACATCGCGTTCGCCGATGATGGGATTCCCGCTACCGTCTTTGACATTGAGCGGAATCATCCAGCCGGACTTGGTTGCAGGCACCGAATTCGAGGTCAAATAACGGATATTGCCGGAATCCTGGGTCAAGGTCTGCGCTACCAGGTCGCTTTCATGCAGCGGATATTTGCTCCAACCCTTGCCGTAATCGCGTACGCCGAAGAAATGATTGGTGCCGAGCACGCTGCTCGCGGTGCGGTCCGTGGGGCCAAGATACTGGCCGGAACCAAATACGTAGATCACGCTGCCGCTGACCGGATCCGGAAACGCCTCCGGCTGCACGGTAATGGGTTCGCAACCGATGCCAGTCTTGTTCCCCGTGCTGCAGGCCGCGGTGTTGTCGTAGGTCTGGAACATGGCCTCCACGCTCCACTTCGACGGATCCGGATCGGACAGGTCGAAGCGCCACAGATTGCCGGCCAGATCGCCAGCAACGGACACATCACCGATCTGGTCCAGACCAAAGTCGACCACGTTCGGTGTCGATAAACCATAACTGGTCACTGTCGAAGGCGTGTCGAGCTTCTTGATCAGGGCGCCGGTAGTCGCATCGAGTATCCACATGTGGGTTACGCCGGAGCTGGCCGCCGAAGCGGTATCCGGTGTCGAATTGCTGCCGTAGGTGGCCGATTGCACCTGAAGTTTCTGCGGGAAATACCCGCTGGTGAGCAGCACCACCCATTTGCCGTTGTGCAAGCGCGCGATATTGGTCGAAGCGTAGGTGTAGCCCAGGTCCGAATCGTTTGCGTTGGTGTACTCCCACAGGAACTTACCCTTTGCCGCCGTTTCGCTGGCCGGTGTGCTTTGGTCTGTGATGTCCAGCGCAAAGATGCCGCGCCCACCCAATCGCATCGAACCGACCAGAATGGTGTGCCACTTGTTGTCCGAGCTCATGAAGATGTCGGAGATGATCGGCGTATCGTCGACGCTCGTGGTCAGTGTACTGTTCTTGCTGGTGGCCTGGTCGAGTTGGCCATTGCCGTACAACATGTTCGGCACGTACGACCAGACTTCGCTGCCGGTGCCGGCATCGAAGGCGTGCAGCATGCCGTCGTTCGCGCCGACATAAATCAGCGGCGTGCGAGCGATGTTGTCCTTGACATATTTTTCGTAACTGTTGCAACCGGCAGCGGTCAATCCGGCCGTGCACGGTGCGGCGGCGGCCTGTTCGGGTGAACCGACCGGATAAATATCCTGCCAGCCGCTGCTCGGGCCAGCTTCGTAGATCGCCTGCGAATTGATCACCGGGCCCAGCAACGAGGTGCGAATGCGAAATTGCCGCGGCAAGGTTTCGCCGGTCGGCGAGGTTTCGTTGCCGCGTTTGCCGCGCAGATAATCCACGCGATCGGTACCGTTGCCATCGTTGGTCGCCAGTGCCGTGCCGGATGGAGTGGTGATCACCTGCCCGGTGGAACCATTCACATCCGTCGTGGTTGGATCGAGATTCAGATAGCCTTGCTCGGTCGAGCTGAGGTTGGCCCACTCGAACTCGGCCCCGACAAGGCTGCTGCCGCTCTTGACCGAGGTGAAAATAATGCGCGCTGGCGGTGCCGACGTGTACGGCGGCGGCGTCGATACCGCGCACGAGCCGCTCGGCCCGGTTTGCGAGGACGGCGGGAGTGGCGTGAACGTGCCGCCGGTCATGATGCAGCCGGCATCCCATTCGGCGGCAGTGGCGATAGCGGTAGTCGAATCCAGGGCGAGCTTGTACAGATAGCCGGACCAACTGCCACTGTCGTAGCCACCGGTGTAGCCGAACGTGCCCTCATTCAAAATCGAGGTGCTAACCGATTCGGAAGTGGACGACTGCGAGCGCGCCACCACGCTCTGGATAATGTCGGTCAGATGCTGCACCAGGCTGCTCGGGTCGGTGGCGACGAAGAACGCGCCGCGACTATTGAGCGCGGCGTGCCAAAGATCGTCGATATTCGCGGCGATACCACTGCCGGCGCCGTTCGGTCGCGGCCAACCGATCGAACCTGATGAATTGGTCGCTCCGGTTCGCAGCTTGCAGGCATCATCGTTGCCGACGCCGTAGCCGTCGTTCAGATTGCAATCCAGGTCGTTGGAATAAGTCAGGTTGCCGAACGCACCCAGGGTAACCGCAAACTGCACCAGGTGCGGCCACGTTGCCGGGTCGTTGACCGGATTCCAGAACACTTCCGGCGTGGCGCCGGGATCTTTCGCACTCACCGTGGCCGCAGTGTCGGTCACACCTGTAGTCGTATCCGGGTAATAGGCCGGCACGGTGTCGTTCGGATAACTCGTGATGAAGTCCGAGCGCAGGTTGTTGACCCAGAAATAAAACGCGATATCCGAGTACGACGAACCAGTATCCGAGTCCGTCGTCCAGCCGGGATGATTGAAGATTGTTGTTGGCGAAACTCCGGTACCGACCGTATAGGTTGTGGGACCCTTCCAGTTGCTGGCATCCGGGATGAACCCGCTGGCGATATCTGCCCCGCTGGATGTCGCGCTGCCATTGCCGCTCACGCTGACCGCCGGCAGGTTGTACAGACCGTCGGTCATCATCATGTGAAAGTTCTGCCGACAGGCAAGCTCCAGGCCGCCAGCACTCAACGATGCATCCGTTTCCCAATAAGGATTGGTCGTATTGTGCGTGCCGGCACTCGCACTGCCGTTGCAGTTGGCATCGCCCGCGAGACCATTGCACAGAAAATTGCCCGCGCGGATCGTGGCCGTGCGCGTCGGCGTACTGCCGCTCGCGCCGATCTGATACAGCCAGTTGAAAAACGACTGCCGGTAGGGAAGCCCCGAGCCATACGGGTCGTTCGCGTTGTCGTCCAGATTGGTGATCGCCTTTCCGTTCAATCCGGTCTTGGAGCCCGAACCACCGCCATACGTGCTGTTGTTGATGTTCTGCCACAGCACGCGCACGTTGGCGCTGGTCGGTGAGCCGATCACGCCGAACACGCGCGACATCGAAGTACGCGCCATCAGGTTGCGGTAACGGTAATAGGCGTACCAGTTGGCGAAGTTCTGGTACTGGCTGGCCGGCACCGACACCGCTTCCCAGTTGCTTGCAGTGTAAAGGGCAGTCAATCCCGCACTGGTGAAATTGCCGGTTGTCGGATCCGTCGTCAACTGCGATTCCGCGCTCTGCAGGAAGCGCCAGTACACCGGGCCACCATTAGGCTTGGCGCCCGTATCCGGATCGGCAACGGTGCCGTCGAAGGGATTTTGCACCGAGCGCGCGGCGCTCCATCCCGCACCGGTGCCACACTGCCAGCGATTGTCGGTGAGACTGGTAAATTGGTACTTCCAGTAATAGTTGCTGCCGCTCTTGGTAGCAAGATCTGCGGCGCAACTGCCCGTCACGTAGTTGGCGTTGCCGGTAATGTTGCCCGGGCACGAACTCGATCGGCTTTGGCTGGAGTGACAACCGGACGGGCTGCTGCTATTGGTTTCGCAATTCAGCGTGGCAGTCGTGTACTGCCCCATCAGGTTGGTCACGGCCGTGCTGTTTGAGCCACTGCTACCACCCGGATTGTCGTGGTAGCCCGCGGCAGCCGCGGTCACCGCGCCCACCGGACGATTGATCGCAATTCCATCCTCCCAGACCGCGGTCAATGTGGCGTCGGCATTCACGAACGAACTGCCGTCTTCCAACAGCGGCGGTGTATAGGTCACGTTCGGGTTGTAGTACACCCCGTTCATCGCGCGCGACAATGGATTGGTGGAGGCCGTAATGCGCGGATCGATCACGTTCGCGCAAGACCACGGGCCGTTCCAACTGCCATTTTTGTATGGGCTGTTGTCGCCCATGTAGGTACTCGCCATGGAGCCCGAATCGTCGAAGGTAACGATGATGTTCGGATCAACCGATTGGCTCAGATCCGGCGGTATCGCGCCAAGATCCGGCGGATCGTTCGGTGCGACCGGCGTCGCGGCCTGCGCGGACAACGCGCACAGCGCCAACACACCGGCAAGACTGCCTGCGGCCAGCCAGCGAACGAGGGAATTTTGATTGCTCATGACACGACCTGCGATCAGTTGGAGGGGACGCCTGCCCCGAATGTGGTTTCCACCACGGCGACCGCGCCTTCGTTGCCGCCGGTGGCGCGCGCGGTGATGCGATACGAAAAAAGCGTTTGATTGCCGGCTTGGCGACCGCCCTGGTTATCCCTGCCCTGCCCACCCGTTTGCCCATTGGGCGGCGCGCCGGGCGGCAGCACGATTCCGCGGGACTCGAACAGGTATTGCGGGATCTGGGCCAGCGCCGCCGTGCCCAGGGACGACGCGTTCAACGCCGCATAGGTGCCATTGGTGTAGTTGGTGCCGCCACTGCTCGCGTTGGCGATCCATGTCGGCGACGTACGGAACGCGGTCACCAGGGGATTGCTCGCGTAGGTGGTGCCACCGCTGCCGTCGTCTGCAGTTTGCGGGGCGTAACAAAAGCCGTTCTCGCCGCCGTTGTAGCCGCAGTTGATATGGCCGTTGTTGCTGGACAGGCTCCACAGCCAGCTCTCCGCACCGCGCACCGCGGTTTCGGCGCCCATCAGGCCGAGCTGACCGTTGCGCAAGCCGCCGGTCATGCGTTCCTGCAGGATCGACGTGCTGGAGGCGGTAAGGCCCAGCAAGGTGATCAGCACCAGAAACACCAGTGCCACGAAGAGCACGGCACCTTGCTGACGATTCGCTGTTGGAAGGTTTCGAACTTTCATGGCGCACCAAAAATCTATGGGTTGAAATTGCGGATGGAAACCAGGGATACGAACTCGCGGCGCAGCATCGCGCCGGCGGTCAATCCGGATGGCAACGCAGCGGTTGCCGCGGGGGGTGCAGCCGGCGTCTGCTTCGCGTCGGTACCACCGTAGGCATAGGTGTATTGATAGGCCATGTCGGCCGCCGTGAGCGTATAGATGTTGTTTACGCTGTCGACGAGCAGATGCGCCTCGATGCTGTTGAGCGAGCGCCACAGGCATTGCGGCTCGACCGAACCGGCGGGCAATCCCGCGGCAATCTGCAAGGAAGCCATCGGCGGGCAGTTCGCCGCTGTGCTTTGGGCATCGATTTCATCGGATGTCAGGTAGCTGATGGTGCCGTCGGTGCGCTGCACGCCCTCGAGGAAATCCATCTGTTCCACACCTTGCACCAGTTCCTGATCGTTGCTGGCCGTGCCCGCATTGTCGATCGTGCTTTGGCGGCGCACCAAGACCGGAATCAGACGCCCGGCGACGTTCGGGTCGGCGTCCAGCTTCAGGTAATAGGTAACGGTAAGGTAATCCTGGCTGAAGTTGTACAACGTCACATCCTGCCCACCCAGGATCACCGGGAAGCAGGGCACGGTGCCGCCAAGCACCGAGGCCGCCGTGGGCGTGAGCACGGTACCGGCTACGGTGACCGGGAAAATCTCGGCACGAGCGCCGGTGACCAGCAGGGCCAGATCGCCGGTGACAAAATTGAATGCCGGGCTGCCGGCCGCTGGCGTTACCGTCAGTGAAGCCAGCGAATCGCCGGCGCACGACGTGCCGGCGGACGTCGTTTCACTCAGCTCGTTCTTGCTCAACGACCAGCCAAGCGAATTCAGATAGCGCGTGGTCAGCACGTCGGCTGTCGCTACGCGGCTGCCGGCAGTCGTACCGGTTGCCGGCAATGCGTTCGGTCCGCCGGGCAGCGCCGGCGCACAGGTGCCACCGGAGCATTCATACCCCTGGATGGCGTAACGCTGGCTCAGTGGCCACGGCGTGGCGGCCGGCCAATCGGCAGCCCAGCCAGCCGCTGTGGACGGCGCGGTCAAGCCGGCTGGAGCAAAATCCGGCAGCAGAATCGTCGCCACATAGGAGATCACCGAGACATTCGGATTGTCCACGCCATTCGGCGTGGCCGTCGCGTCCGGCGTGGCATTGACGAAACCGCTGATGTTCAGACTCTGGAACGAGGCCATGCGCAGATCGTTGTTGATGCGTGAAATGGCGTAGCGGCCGGTTTCCTGCAACTGCGCCATCGCATCCTGTACGCGATTGGTCTTGGCGGTGGCCTGAAACAACACGACCAGCCCGAGACTGATCAGGATGCCCAGGGTCACCGCAATCATCAATTCGATAAGCGTGAAGCCGCGTACCGGATCGCGCATACCGTTGCTGGTCTGAACACGCATCGTAACGCTCATGGCTGGAACACCCAGGTCAGAGTGGTGGGGTGAGCGGCTTGCTTCTGATTCGCGGTTTGTTCGTTCCAGGTGATCGCGATCGTGCACTGGCCGTTGTACGGCGGCCGCTCGACCTTCTCAGAGGCGGTCGGCGCGGTTCCGGTCGTCGCGCAATTGATGTTGGCCACAGGACTGGGCAGAAACGATACGAGCTGGTTGCTCCACACCGTGGTGTCGCGTGTGGCGACAGCCTGCCAGCCGCAAGAGACGGTATCCAGACATCCCGAAGCGGTGCCGGCGGTGCCGGAATTGTAGGTGCCGTTGTAGGCGAGATTCCACAAACCCAGATTGTTCGCGCGCATGCGGTCGGCCATGCCTTGCGCAAGAAACGTGGCCTGCGTGCGCAGATAGGCGCTGTGGTTGGTCTGCACCGACACGGCGAGCAGGCCGGCCATGCCGAGCAGGCCGAGGCTGAACACCAGCAGTGCGATCAGCACCTCAAGCAGGGTGAATCCTTGACGGTTATCGCGATACATGGCGTTATTCCTAGCAACCGGGTGCGGGCGAGCCGCCGGTATCGGTTTTGGTGCTTAGCATGCCCGAGGTAACGATGGTGATGCGCTTGGATTTGGACGGCTTCGAATCGGGCCGGCACACGTTGATGTCGAAACCTGCGGCCTTCGATACGAGATTGCCCTGCGACGTGAAGATCAGCGTGCCGTCGGTCGGGGTGATGCCCGTCCCGGCCACGGTCGTTACCTTGGTCTTGACCGAATAGTGGTCGGCAGTATCGACGCCGGAATTGACGTGCAGGATCGCGTCGGTGGCGTCGGTGAACGTGCCGTCGTTCTTGAATGCGCTGTCGGCGATCACTTTCCAGCCGCCACTCCAGTCGTTGCTGCCGCTGTCGCTGACTACCGCCACCAAAGTGCCGCGATGCACGGCTTCGGAGCGTGCCAGATTCAGATCGGTGATCAGCGCGTTGGTGGTCTCGGTGACATGATTGCTCATGATCGTATCGCGAAAACTCGGCAACGCCAGCGCGAGCAGGATGAAGGCGACGAAAATCGTGATCATCAACTCGATCAGCGTGA
Organism: Rudaea sp.; assembly: GCA_050737915.1. Taxonomy (GTDB): domain Bacteria; phylum Pseudomonadota; class Gammaproteobacteria; order Xanthomonadales; family Rhodanobacteraceae; genus Rudaea. Next base: position 9,192 of record JBOHYL010000050.1, on the reverse strand, counting down.
ATCCGTGCGCGGATGCAGCGCTGCGATACGAATAATTGCCGTGAACGTCGGACATGTTTGCCCCAACCAATGTCGATGCGGTTCTTGACGCGGTGCAGCCTAGCCGGACGCGCGATCAGGCTCAACGATGCACGGTCGCGAGGTAGCAAACGCCGGATGAACGGCGCCGAACCGGGGTAGCCGGCTCAATCCATCAGTACCGCGCGCAATTCCTTGGGCAGCGCAAAGGTGACGTTTTCGGCGTCGCCGTCGAGTTCGCGCACATTGGCGGCGCCCCATTCACGCAAGCGTGCAATGACGCCCTGCACCAGGCTTTCCGGGGCCGAAGCGCCAGCGGTGACGCCGATGCGCGACTTGCCCTCGAGCCATTCGCGACGGATATCCCGGGCGCCATCGATCAGATGCGCCGTCACACCCTGCTTTTCGGCCAGTTCACGCAGGCGGTTCGAATTGGAACTGTTCGGCGAGCCGACCACCAGCACCAGATCGCATTGCTGACCGAGCTTGCGCACGGCGTCCTGGCGGTTTTGCGTGGCATAGCAGATGTCGTCGTGACGCGGGCCAAGAATGCCGGGAAACTTCATGCGCAAGGCATCGATCACTGCGCGGGTGTCATCGATGGATAGCGTGGTCTGCGTGGAATAGGCAATATTGTGTGGATGCACGGGTTCGAGTCTGGCAACGTCAGCGGGAGTTTCCACCAGATAGATCTCGCCTAGCGCCTGTGCGCGATTCCACTGACCGAGCGTGCCTTCGACTTCGGGATGGCCGGCATGGCCGATCAACACCACATCCCTGCCCGCCTTGGCGTGACGCGCCACTTCGATGTGCACCTTGGTGACCAGTGGACAGGTGGCATCGAACACGCGCAGATGTCGCGCTGCTGCTTGTGCACGCACGGACTGTGAGACGCCGTGGGCGCTGAAAATGACGGTGGCGCCGTCGGGTACTTCATCCAGTTCGTCCACAAACACCGCGCCGCGCGCACGCAAGCCGTCGACGACGAAGCGATTGTGCACGACTTCATGGCGCACATAGATCGGCGCACCGAACGCTTCCAGCGCACGTTCGACGATTTCGATGGCGCGATCGACGCCGGCGCAGAAACCGCGGGGATTGGCGAGCAGGATATCCATGCCGCTATTTTACCGCTTGCGCTCGGGCGTGGGCATGAGCAGGCCGAATATCACCAGCAATACCGCGCCGATGCTGATCGCCGAATCCGCGATATTGAACGCAGGAAACGGCCATGCGCCAATGTATACCTGGATAAAATCGGTGACCTGTCCCGTGTGCGCGCGATCGATGAAGTTGCCAAGCGCGCCACCAATTACCAGCGCCAGCGGCAACGCGGTGCGCCAGTCCGAACGTGGTGTGTGCGCCAACCAACGCACGAGCACGGCGCTGACCACGAGTGCGGCGATCGAGAACAGCCAGCGCGCGAATTGCGCGTGGCCGGCAAGAAAACTGAACGCCGCGCCGGTATTGAACGCCAGGGTCCAGTTCAGAAAGCCGGAAATCACCGTGTGTGGCACGTAGGGATCGAGCGCGTGCAAGACGATGATCTTGGTGAGTTGGTCCAACGCGATAACAAGCGCCGACAGCGCAAGCCACGGGAGTGCGGTTCGTCGCAACGGTACGGTTTCGTCCATCAGAAATACCGCCGATCCTCGCCCGACCCGTTGGGCAGATTTTCGACGCAGCGGCCGCAGATTTCGGGATGCTCATCATGCACACCGACATCCGCGCGATGCTGCCAACAGCGGATACATTTGGCGCGTATGCTGACGCGCGCAGCGATGTGCGCCACGCCCCCCTCGATCGCGACCGTTTGCGCAGAGTCCGGCACGGCAGCGGCGTTTTCCAATCCAAACTCCGAAACAATGAAGAAGAAACGCAACTCCTCCGCCACGGGCGCCAGGCGTGTGCGTAGCGCGTCGTCGACGCACAACGTGATTTCCGCATCCAGCGCGGCACCGATCTCACCGGCGTTGCGCATGCCTTCGAGCCGCTTCGCCACGCCAGAGCGGATCGTCAGCAGATCATTCCAGAAGCGGCGCTGATGCGCAGCGGGCAGAGGCGCATCCAGCCCGCCATACCACGTCTCGAACAGCACAGACTCGCCGCGGGCGCCGGGAATGTGCTGCCAGATTTCCTCGCCCGTAAACGCCAGGATCGGCGCCATCCAGCGCACCAGTGCCTCGAGAATGCGGTACATCGCGCTCTGCGCGCTGCGTCGACCGCGGCTGTTTTCCTGCATCGTGTACAGACGATCCTTGGTGATGTCCAGGTACAGCGAGCCGAGCTCGTTCGTGCAGAAATTCTGGATGCGCTGCACGACTTCCGGAAAATCGTAATGTGTGTACGCAGCGATCACCGCCTGCTGCGTTTCATGTGCCTGTTGCACCGCCCATTGATCGAGCAACAAGGAATCCGCAACCGGCAACAGATGCTGCGCGGGATCGAAGCCGTGCAGGTTGCCGAGCAGAAAGCGCGCGGTGTTGCGGATGCGTCGGTAGGAATCGGCGACGCGCTTGAGGATCGTGTCGGATAGCGCCATCTCGTTGCGGTAATCCGCCGACGCGATCCACAGGCGCAAAATATCCGCGCCGTGATTCTTGATCACGTCCTGCGGTTCGATGCCGTTGCCAAGCGACTTGGACATCTTGCGGCCCTGCGCATCGACCGTGAATCCGTGCGTGAGCACCTCGTCGAACGGCGCATGACCCTGCATGGCGCATGCGGTCACCAGCGAGGAATTGAACCAGCCGCGGTGCTGGTCGGAGCCTTCCAGATAGATAACCTTGTCGCCGGCCTTGCGCGCCAGTTCCAGGCGCTGATCCAGCACGCAGAAGTGCGAAACGCCGGAATCGAACCAGACATCCAGGATATCGGTGACTTTTTCGTATTCATCCGCCTCGGCGCCGAGCAGTTCGCGCGCGTCCATGGCATACCAGGCATCGGCGCCATCGTGCTCGACGCGCTGCGCGACCTGCTCCAGCAACTCGACGCTGCGCGGATGCGGTTGCTTTGTGGATTTGTGCACAAATAACGCAATCGGCACGCCCCAGGTGCGCTGGCGCGAGATGCACCAGTCCGGCCGACCAGCGACCATGCCGGCGATGCGCTCCTCGCCCCAGCCTGGAAACCACTTCACGTCGTTGCGAATGGATTCAAGCGCGGCGACACGCAATCCGGCGTGATCCATGCCGATGAACCATTGCGGCGTGGTGCGGAACGCGACCGGCGTGCGATGGCGCCAGCAGTGCGGATAACTGTGGTTGATCTTTTCCGACGCCAGCAGCACGCCACGCTGGCGCAGCAGCTCGATGATGGTGTCGTTCGCCTTGAAGATAAACTGGCCGGCAACGATCGGCGTTTCCGGCAGATACACGCCATTGGGCCCGACCGGGTTCAATTCGGCGGGGGAATATTTGTCCACAAGTCCATATTTCTGGCCGACAACGAAGTCGTCCGCACCGTGGCCGGGCGCAGTGTGCACGGCGCCGGTGCCTTCTTCGGCGGACACATGTTCGCCGAGGATGATCGGGATTTCGCGATCGTAGAAAGGATGGCGCAAAACACCCCCTTCCGCCCTTCGGGCACCTTCCCCCGCTTGCGGGGGAAGGGAAGTTAAAATGTCCCCCGCACGCGGGGGAAGGGAAGCAAGTGCTGCGCCTTTTGCACGTCCGAGGATTGCGGCATTTTCCACATGGTAACGTCGCGACACTTTTTCTAGCAGTGCCTCGGCGACCACTAGCGACACGCGCTTGCCGTTGCGCTGCGGACCTTCGATCAGCACATAATCCAATTCCGGCCCCAGCGTCACCGCCACGCTGGCCGGCAATGTCCACGGTGTCGTGGTCCAGATCGGCACGGCCACGATCGTGTCGTCGCCGATTGTGGCGCCGAACCTGGCCGCCAGCGCTTTCGGATCGATCGCGTCGTAGGCTACGTCGATCGCCGGGGAGGTTTTGTCCTGATATTCGATCTCGGCTTCGGCCAGCGCCGAGGCGCAATCGAAACACCAATGCACCGGCTTGAAACCGCGCAGCACATGGCCATTGGCGAAAATTCTGCCTAGGGCGCGCAGGATGTCGGCCTCGTAGCGGAAATCCATCGTGCGATACGGGTTTCCCCATTCGCCGAGCACGCCGAGGCGCTTGAAATCGGCGCGTTGCAGGTCGATCTGTTTTTCCGCGTATTCACGGCACAGCGTACGGAACTGCGCGGCGTCGACCTTGACGCCTACCTTGCCGACCTTCTTCTCGACCGCCACCTCGATCGGCAAGCCGTGGCAGTCCCAGCCCGGCACGTACGGCGAACGAAATCCGGCCAGCAGTTTCGACTTGACCACGATGTCCTTGAGGATCTTGTTGACGGCGTGGCCCAGATGAATCACGCCGTTCGCATAGGGCGGACCGTCGTGCAGGATGAACGCATGTTCGCGCGCAGCGGTGCGCTGCTGGATCTGCGCATAGCGAGAGCAATTTTCCCACTTGGCGAGCTCGCCAGGTTCGCGCTTGGGTAAATCGCCGCGCATCGGGAACTGTGTCTGCGGCAAGTAGATTGTATTCTTGTAATCGTGGCTCACATCGGTGCTCCGGTTGCAGCCGTCGTGCCGCAACACAAAATGTCCCTCGCAGCCGCCGCATCGCGGTCGATCTGCCTGACCATCGCGTCGAGGCTGTCGAATTTTTCCTCGTCGCGCAACTTTTGCACAAATTCCACTTCTATACGCCGGCCATACAGATCGCCGTCAAAATCGAACAAATGCGCCTCAAGCAACGGCTCGGTGCCATTCACGGTTGGACGCACGCCCAGACTCGCCACGCCCGGCATCGCCTGCGCGCCAACCCCATGCACGTGCACCGCGAATACCCCGCCAACCGGTGCCGCGCGCGTGCCCAAGCGCAGATTCGCGGTTGGATAGCCGAGCTTGCGCCCGAGCTGCGCCCCGCGCACAACGTGGCCGCCGATCGCAAAGCGACGCCCGAGCAGGCGCGCGACCACATCGAAATTGCCGGTCGCCAACAGCACACGGATACGCGAACTGGAAACACGCTCGCCATCCAGCGCAAATGTCGGCGCGACCTCGACGTCGAAGCCGTGCGTGCGACCGTGCCGGCGCAGCAGATCGACGTCGCCTTCGCGCCCGTGCCCGAAACGAAAGCCCTCGCCCACCCACACTTCCCGCGCATGCAAACGCGCAACCAGTACCTGTGCGACAAAATCCCCGGCAGAGATCGCCGCCAGCGCAGCATTGAAACGCAACAGCAACACGTGCTGCATGCCAGCAGCGAGCAGCGCGGCGACCTTCTCGCGCACGGAACTCAATTGGGGCACCGCCTGGTCGCGCGCGAAAAACACCCGCGGGATCGGCGAGAAACTTACCGCGATCGGCGCCACTCCCGCCGCGCGCGCGCGCTCGTGCGCGCAGGCGAGCACCGCTTGATGGCCGCGATGCACGCCATCGAACGCGCCAATGCAGACCGCACTTCCGCGCGGCGCAAGGCTGGGCCCGGCGACGTCCCGATACAACCGATTCATCGCGCGAGTATAGCGGTTGCGCTGCAATGCACAAAGGTCAGACGGCGCGCAATTCGCGCATACGCAACCCCGCCGCGAACAGCACGGCCAGATACGCAGCGCCGCCGGCAATCACCAGTGCGGTGAGATGCCAAGCCCGGGTTGCAATCCGCACCGTCATCCACTCCGGCCATAACCACAATCCGATCAGCAGCACCACGATCAGCGCCGCACAGGCGATGCCAAGACGCAGCCAGTGCCGCGTCCAACCGGGTTGGCGATCGTACACACCGGCGCGCTTGAGGTACCGCCACAACAGCACCAGTTGCAGGTAATTCGACAAGGAACTCGCACTAGCAAGCCCGAGGTGCAGGCCCGGCACCCGCGCGATGCCGTCCAGCCACGGCAGACGTTGCAAGTCAGGCGTCGCCCAGCATGCAAACAACAGCGCGATCAGCAGGAAATTGAACAGCATGTTCGCGATCAAGGCCACCACACCCGCGCGTACCGGCGTTTTCGTGTCCTGGCGCGAATAAAACGCCGGCAACAAGGTGCGGGTCAGCGCAATCGCCGGCACACCAGAGGCGAGCGCCATGATCGCGATCGCGGTCATGTGCGTGTCGTGCGCTGTGTACTGGCCGTTCTGGAAAAACGTGGCGACCAGCGGCTCAGCCAGCAGCGCCAGTCCGAACATGGCCGGTACCGCGATCAGCAAGGTCAGGCGCAGACCCCAATCCAGCGCGGACGAAAAGCCGGCGCGGTCGCTGGCGACATGATGGCGCGACAAGGCCGGCAGAATCACCGTGCCGAGCGCTACGCCGAACACACCCAGCGGCAGTTCCAGAAAGCGGGTGGCCTGATACATCCAGGTCTGCGAACCCGTGATGAGCAGCGAAATCACGATCGTATCCAGCAACAGATTGAGCTGGGCGATGGACGAGCCGAACAGAGTTGGCAGCATCAGGCGCAGGATTCGGCGCACCTGCGGATGATTCCAGCCCCAGCGCGGCATGCTCAGCAGATTCAATCCGTGCAGCGCCGGCAGCAAGAACAGCAATTGCAGCACGCCGGCTGCGAGCACCGCCCAGCCCAGTGCCAGAATCGGCACCTGCAGGCGCGGCGCCAGCCATAACGCGCCGACAATCATGCACAGGTTGAGGATCACCGGCGCCAACGCGGGCAGCGCAAACCGGTGAAAACTGTTGAGTACCCCGCCGCACAGCGCGGTCAGCGACACGAACAACAGATACGGAAAGGTCAACCGCAGCAGATCGACTGTGAGGGCGAGTTTGTACGGCTCGTCCAGTGCGCCGGGCGCGAAAACCAATGCCAGTTGCGGCGCACACAACAGGCCCAACGCAGTGATCACCAGCAGCACGCCGCCGAGCGTGCCGGCGACACGCGCGGTCAATTCCGCCAGTTCGGCTTGGCTGCGGGTTTGTTTGACTTGCGTGAACACCGGCACGAAGGCCGTGGCAAACGAGCCTTCAGCGAACATGCGGCGCAGGAAATTGGGAATGCGAAACGCGATCACGAACGCGTCGGTCGCTGCGCTGGCGCCGAACACGTGGCTCATGGCAACGTCGCGCGCAAGCCCGAGTACGCGCGAGATCATGGTCATCGCGCTGAACGAGAACATCGAGCGCAACAACGTTGGGGTCTTCATGGGCGCGAAGCCCGCAAATCATTGACTGTGCTACCGCTACGACCTACAATCGTCGGTCTTTTTCCATCCCCAGTTACCGCTACCGGAGCCTTCTCTTGGCCAACATCAAATCCGCCAAAAAACGCGCGCGTCAGGCGATCAAACGCAACGCCCGCAACGCCAGCTCGCGCTCGATGCTGCGTACCGCAATCAAGAAAGTAGTCAATGCGATCGCCGCAAAGGACAAAGCTGGCGCCGAAACCGCCTACAAGACCGCCGAGCCGATCATGGACCGCTACTCCAGCCGCGGCCTGATCCACAAGAACAAGGCTTCGCGCCACAAAGCTCGCCTGAGCGCCCACATCAAGGCGCTGGGTTGATCGTCCGGAAAATGCGGACAAGGAAGACAGCAGAAACAGATCCAAGCCGGCGCAAGCCGGCTTTTTTGTTCGAGCGAAGAAGTGCCCCCATCCGGCGCTTTGCGCCACATTCCACCGCTGCGCAGGGGAAGGGAAAATCCATGCCGCCTCGCTCAGCGACCCTTCCCCCGCGCAGCGGGGGAAGGTGCCCCGCAGGGGCGGAAGGGGGCAATTGTTGCTCAAGCGTCACTACTCCGCATTTCCTCTGCCGCCTCCACCTTAAGCCGGTCGAAGAAATCCTGAACCTTCAGGCACACCGGCCAGGTACCTTCGCGCGCGATCGCCGAAACCACGAACCACGGCGCCTTCCATTTGAGTTTGCGTACCAGCGCCTTGGCGCGTAAGTCTCGTTCTTTGGCGTCGAGCAAGTCGGCCTTGTTCAACACCAGCCAGCGCGGGCGTTCGAGCAACAGCGGATCGAATTTCTCCAGCTCCGCCTCGATCGCGCGCACCTGTTCGACCGCATCGATGGCATCGTCCAATGGCGCCATATCGACCAGATGCAGAAGCAGACGAGTGCGCGCAACATGCTTGAGGAACTGAATGCCCAGTCCCGCTCCCTCCGCCGCGCCTTCGATCAAACCGGGAATATCGGCGATGACGAAGCTCTGCTCGGTGCCGATGCGCACCACACCCAGATGCGGCTGCAAGGTGGTGAATGGATAATCCGCCACCCGTGGCGTGGCCGCCGACACAGCACGGATGAACGTGGATTTGCCCGCATTCGGAAAGCCGAGCAAACCGACATCGGCAAGCACTTTGAGCTCGAGTCGCAGCTCGCGCGTGTCACCATCAGTACCCGGAATCGCTTTACGCGGCGAACGGTTGGTTGAACTTTTGAATGCGGTATTGCCGGCGCCACCGTGGCCGCCCAAGGCAACTTTCAGGCGCTGACCGTGTGCGGTCAGATCACCAATGACCTCGTCGGTATCGACATTGACCACAGCGGTACCGACCGGTACTCGAATGACGCAATCCTCTCCGCGCTTGCCGGCCATTTGCCGGCCCATGCCGTTTTCCCCGCGCTGGGCGCGAAAGTCGCGTTCGTGGCGGAAGTCGATCAGCGTGTTGAGCCCTTCGTCCGCAGCAAGCCACACGTCGCCACCATCGCCACCATGGCCGCCATCGGGACCGCCGAGCGGAATGAATTTCTCGCGGCGGAAACTCACGCAACCGTTGCCGCCGTTGCCGGCGTGGACGGTGATTTCTGCTTCATCAACAAATTTCATATTTGCGAGTGCCCAAAACCCATCTTGAAATCGTAGCGAGCGAAGGCGGATTGCGCGCCGCCGGAGCGGAGGTCGAGGCCTTTGCGATTATGCGATGCCTTGAATGGCATCGCATGCAAAGGCTGAGGGTGAGGCAGGGATGCCGATCGGGAGAAACACCAAGGATGGTTGCTTGCTCGGATTCTGTCCCGAGCACCGCCGGCGCGCCACGTATTGTCTTGAATCAGGCCGAGCTCAGCAGCTTTACAGGCCGCTCAGAATGAACATCGCCGACATCGTCATTCTCGCCTTGCTCGCGCTTTCGGTGCTGTTCGGCCTGATGCGTGGTTTCGTCGCCGAGGTGATCTCGCTGACGTGCTGGATCGCCGCG
>JBOHYL010000049.1:0-19190 GCA_050737915.1 Rudaea sp. | reverse complement strand
GGGCGAAGTCGCGCAGAAGGTCGCCGACGCACTGAACGCGAAGCTCACACGCAACGAACAACAGAATGTCGTCGCGATTCCGACCCACAACCCACAAGCCTGGGACGCGTTCCTGCAAGCTGAATCTCTGGCTTTCAAAGCCAAGGATTCGCAGCAACAACCGGATTACCTGATTGCAGATGCTGCGTATGGCCACGCCATCGCACTGGACCCGCATTTCGCGCTGGCCTATGCGCAGCGGGTAGTGAATCGGATGAACGGTCACTGGTTTGCGCTGCGTCTGTCCGCGCCGGAACTGGCTCACGTCAAGGCATCGGCCGATCGAGCCTTGACGCTGGCTCCCGATCTACCCGAGGCGCATCTGGCGCTCGGCGATTACTATTACTGGGGCTTCCGCAACTACCACGAGGCGGTGCCGCAGTTCCAGCGTGCCTTGCAACTGGCCCCCAACAGTCTCAGCGCGATCGCTGGTCTCGCTTTCATCGACCGTCGCACGGGTCAATTTGAGCAGGCACTGACTGCTCTCAAAAAAGCCGTGTCGCTTGCGCCACGGGATCGCGTTGTACTGGCCGAGTACGGCGTTACATACGAGATATTGCGTGACTATCCGCAGGCAGTTCAGCAGCTGTCACGTTCCCTTGCAGTAGATCCCGCGTACACCGACGGCAGGGATTTTCTGGTGCGCGCTCACCTGTTTGGAACTGGGGATGTACGCGCCGCGCGTACTGTCATGCAATTGCAGCAAGGATGGCTGTTCGCATCCGAAAACAACCGCGCTGGCGACCTGTTCAACCTGGTCAATCCGCGCGCATACCCGGATTTGTTCGATCGCCATTTCGATGCGGCGCTGACCGACTGGGATTCGGCGCCGACTGATACCGCCGAAGAACACCTCACCCAACGCGCTGCACGGGTAGCGATCCAGGTGATCGCCGGCCGGCAGGCGACAATACAACCCGAGTGAGAGAATGTCAAAACTTTGCTTGACGAGGAACTGGGGAAGCATCCGGACTCGCTCAGCGCGTTGCAACAGTCGAGTTGGGTGGATGTCTGCCTGGGTCGCAAAGCGGACGCGATCGCTGCTGCGCGCCATGCCGCCGACGTGTTGCCGCTCAGCAAGGATTCGTACTTTGGTACGTTTCAACTGGAAGGGCTGGCCGAGATCGACGCCCATGCCGATGCGCCAGACGAAGCGCTCAAGCTGATCCGGCAATTGCTGGCAATTCCGGCCGGCCAATCAATGAGCATCACGCGGCTCAAGCTCGACCCGGTGTGGGATCCGCTGCGCAAGGATCCACGCTTTCAGAAACTGCTCGACGGCTCCGATTCAACCGGCAAGGACTCGACACCGTGAACCTGCTCGCCGAACTCAAGCGCCGCAAGGTGTTCAAGGTGGGCGCAGCCTACGTGGTGGTGGCGTGGTTGGTGATTCAGGCAGTGTCGATCGCATTCCCGGCGTTCGATACGCCGCCGTGGGTGTTGCGGGTTTTCATCCTGGTCAGCCTGCTCGGATTCCCGGTCACCTTGGTGATGGCCTGGATGTTCGACGCCACGCCCCAAGGCGTGAAGTTTGATCCGGACGTGCGCGGCAGCAAGCGCATCTACGCAATCGCTGTTCTGCTCGCCGTGCTCGCGCTGGGTTGGTATTTCTACGGTCAGCCGACGTTTCGCAAGGGCGATGTCGCAACGCCGACTACATCGGATCCGAACACAATCGCGGTGCTGCCGTTCGACAACATGAGCGGCGATCCGAAGCAGGATTATTTTTCCGACGGCATGACCGAGCAATTGCTGGACGTGCTGGCCAAAGTGCCGCAACTCAAAGTGGTGGCACGCACTTCGGTGTTCGCGTTCAAGGGCAAGGGCGAAGACGTGCGCGAGATCGGCCGCAAGCTGGGCGTGGCCAACATCGTCGAAGGCAGCGTGCGCCGCGATGGCGACGAAGTGCGGGTGACTGCGCAGTTGGTGCGCGTGTCCGACGGTTTTCACGTCTGGTCGGATACCTACGATCGCAAACTCGAAGGCGTGTTCGCACTGCAGGACGACATTGCTCATCACGTTGGCGAAGCGCTCAAGCAATCGCTCGGCGTCGTTGCACCCATCGCGGCGCGTACGCCGGTGGATCCGGGAGCGTACGATGAGTACCTCAAGGGTCGTGCGTTGCTGCGCAGTCGCAGCGGCCTGTCCGGCGCGATCGAACATTTCAAGGCGGCGGTTGCCAAGGCCCCTGAATTTGGCGCGGGTTGGTCGTCGCTGTCGCTGGCCTACGATGTAAGTTCATGGTGGATTGCCATGAATGAGGATGAAAAACGTGCCGCGCTGGTGCACGCCGCCGACGCCGCCGAGCGTGCCGCGACCGCGGACCCCGGCGCGGCGGCCACCGAACACGCGCTGGCAAACGTCGCACGGGCGCAATTTCGTTACGCCGACGCCGAGGGGCACTACCTGCGGTCGATGCAGATTGATCCGGGATATCCGGATGTCCGCGAAGACTACGCCGAGATGCTCAATGAAGTCGGCCGTGAAGCGGATGCGTTGCATGCCGCGCGGCGACTGGTGACGCTTGATCCATTTTTCAGCATTGGCTGGGTGCAGCTGTTGTTCGCTGCGATCTCTCTTGATGCGCGCGCGGAGGTCATGCGAGCAGCGAGTCAATTGCAGTCCAACGCACCGAATAACCCTAACGGAACGTATGCGGCGATCGACTATGCGTTGGCCTACGGACGCATCGATGAAGCGCGTGCAGCGCTCGCTGATGTCGCCAGACGCTGGCCGGAAAAATCGGCGTTTGCGCAAGAGTTGCTTCCCTGGGCGCTGCATGAAAAGGAAATCGACACGATCAGTCTGCGCGACACCCTCGTTGCCGCCCCCCAATTGCAGGCCGTCGTCTATCTCGTGGCGAGGCAGGACATCGCTGCATACAACGATCTATTTGAACATGGCGGTGCGATCACGCAGTCGTATTATTTCGTCTACCTTCATCGCAGCAAGCCTTCGGGTTGGGCCATGCTGCGCGGTCCGCGCGTCAAAGCGAAACTGATCGAGTACGGCTTCGTTGCCTATTGGCGTGAGAAGGGTTGGCCGACCGGCTGCCGCGCGCTCGGCGACACGGATTTCGAATGCGGACTCGATGCCACCAAGGCATCTACGCCATGAACCTGCTCGCCGAACTCCAGCGCCGCAACGTGATTCGCGCAGCCGGGCTGTACCTGGTCGGCGCGTGGCTGTTGGTGCAGGTGGCCGGAACCGTGCTGCCGATGTTCGGCGCGCCGGAGTGGATCGCTCGCAGCCTGGTGATCCTGCTGGCGATCGGTTTCCTGCCGGCCGTGGTTATCGCCTGGGTGTTCGAGTTGACTCCGTCCGGCCTCAAGCGTGACGAGGATGTGGCGCCGCAGGACTCGATCGCGCCGCAAACCGCACGCCGCATGGATCGCCTGATCCTGATCGTCGCGATTATCGCGGTCGCGTATTTTGCATTCGACAAGTTCGTACTCGCGCCACGCCGCGAGGCGGCGCTGGTGACGCAGACGACCACGCAGGTCGCCGCCGAAATCAGTGCGGAGAAGTCGAAGATCAATCCGAATTCGATCGCCGTGCTGCCTTTCATCAACATGTCCGGCGACAAGGCCAACGAGTATTTCTCCGACGGCATCAGCGAGGAAATCCTCAACGTCCTTGCGCAGATTCCGAAGTTGCAGGTCGCTGCGCGCACGTCGTCGTTTTCGTTCAAGGGCGAGCACAAGGAAGTTCCGGAGATAGCGAAGGAGTTGCACGTGCGCATGGTGCTCGAAGGCAGCGTGCGCAAGCAGGGCGAGCGGGTGCGCATTACCGCGCAGTTGATCGATGCCAGCAAGGGCTTCCACGTCTGGTCGCAAATTTACGATCGCGATCTCAAAGACATCTTCGCGATCCAGGATGAAATCGCGAAATCGGTCGCGAACGAACTGCAGGTGAAACTGGCCGATTTGCCGAGATCGACCGTTTCCAACGCAGGCAGGAAGAATATCGAAGCCTACGATGCGTACCTGCGCGGGCTGGCGCTTTGGCAAAAGCGAGGAGAGAACAACTTATGGGAGGCAGTCAAGCAGTTTGAGCAATCCTCACGCGCCGATCTGAAGTTTGCGCAACCCTATGCGGGGCTGGCGCTGGCCTATGTGATTCTTCCCGATTGGAGCGTGCGCATCGCCTACCGTGATGCCTTTGCGTTGGCTCGCGACAACGCCGAGCGCGCCTTGAGCCTCGATCCATCCTTGCCGGAAGCCTACGTAGCGCTCGGGTATCTCGCCGATGGCGATCGCCGTCGCGAGACCGCACAAGCACTGTACCGACGCGCGATTGCACTGCGACCTTCGTATGCGACGGCATACCAGTGGCTCGGCAATTCGTTGTGGAGCGGCGGAAAGCTGGAACAGGGCGAGGCAATGCTCCGGCGCGCTTCCGCTCTCGATCCGCGCTCGTCGATCATCGCCAACAATCACGGCATGGTCCTGATCGCGATGGGTCGCTTCGTTGACGCCGAAAATTTGTGCGCACCGTTCCTGAAGGCCGACCCGGACAATCAGACATGCCTGGAGTTGATGTCGATTGCGACGCTCGAATCCGGCGATTTCAACCGGGCCCGCATCTGGAACACCCGTTACGCCGCCGTGGTCAATCCCGGCGCTCAGGGTGAAGTAACGCAAGTCTTCGACGCCTTGCAAGGGCAGGGAGATCGTCACGCCATCGCCGTTCGACTTGCTGCGTTCATGCCGCAAAGTATTTACGATCCGAACAGCGGCAACGCGTTCGGGGCATATGTCATCCCCTCGCTGCTGGTTCAGTTGGGCGAACCCAAGTTGGCGATAACGAATCTGCAAGCGTGGGCTTACGCGGACGTAGCCGGGCAGTCCGAATGGGCAGTGATGATGCCCGCGCTCGGCCAGTTGCACTGCGATCCCGAATTCGCCGCATTGGTAACGAAGATCAAGACGACCGATCCGCACTACGCCCAACTCTGCGGGGCAAAGCACTGACATGGCCTTCATTCCCGAACTCAAGCGTCTCGCGTTACTCCAGGCTGGCGCAGTGAAGGATGTGTTGCCATATTCGACGCGAGCGGGTGCGGCACATGACTGAACCCATCGCCATCCTCGGCGGCACCTTTGATCCGGTGCACATCGGTCACCTGCGCGTGGCGTGGGAAGCGGCCGAGGCGCTCGGCGCGCAAGTGCGCCTGATGCCGGCGCATGTGCCGCCGCACCGGCCGCCGCCGGTAGCGTGTGCGGCTGCGCGAGTGCGCATGCTGAAGCTGGCCTTGGCCGGCCAGAACCGTCTGCTGCTGGACACGCGCGAACTCGATCGCGCCGATCCGTCCTACACGGTCGACACCTTGCGCGATATGCGTGCCGAATTCGGTGCTGCACGATCGCTGATCCTGCTGCTCGGTACGGATGCGTTTGCCGGCTTGCCGACCTGGAATCGCTGGCAGGAATTGTTCCAGCTTGCGCATGTCGCCGTCTTGACCCGGCCCGGACATGCGGCGCCTTTGCCGACGGAACTGGCCGGCGTTGTCGCATCCCGGCGCGCGCATTTTGCCGCGGATTTGCGCGCTGCGCCGGCGGGTCGGGTCTTCGATCTGGCGGTCACGCCGCTGGAGGTTTCGGCGAGCGTCGTGCGCGCCTTGCTGGCCTCGGGCCGCGATCCGCGCTGGTTGTTGCCGGATGCCTTGCTGGCTAAACCGGCTGTGCTAAAGGTCTATCGCGACGAACACTGAAAATCATCTTATACTGAACAAACCCAGATTGAGTCGTTCCCCAACGAGGATTCCGCCGCTTGGCTACTGCAAAGAAAACCGCACGCAAACCCCGTTCTGCTTCCAGGGCCGCTTCGGCCAAATCGTCTTCTGCGAAATCCGCTTCGGCGAAATCGCCACCGAAAAAATCCCGGCCGGCAAAATCCGCTCCGGTCAAATCCGATCCGGTCGAAATCCTGCGCAAGCACGTACTCAGTGCGCTGGATGAACTCAAGGCCCGCGACGTGCACGAGATCGACGTGCGCGGCAAGACCTCGATCGCCGATATTCTGATCATCGCCAGCGGGACCTCGACACGGCATGTCAAATCGCTGGCCGACGAAGTGGTCAGGTTCGTCAAGAAGGCGGGAATGATGCCGCTCGGCGTAGAAGGCCAGCGCGAGGCCGAGTGGGTGCTGGTGGATCTTGGCGACATCATCGTGCACGTAATGCTGCCGCGCATCCGCGAGTTCTACGGACTGGAGCGATTGTGGACGGTGGGCGATGAGATGCCGGCGGCGGCGAACGCGGAGTGAATCTGTGCATAACCTGCTGCGCTCGGTATGTCGCGTGCCGGCGGTGCTCGGAATGCTCATGTACTGGCGTGTACACTCCGCTTCCTGCGCTCCGGCGGTACGCGACCTGCCTTCGCTCGCGATGGTTCTGCACAGATTCATCAAAAATCGAGCGTTATGCGTGCGTGGCTGATCGCCGTCGGTGACCGAATGCCGGCGTGGGTGCAGCAAGGCTACGCCGAATACGTCAAGCGTTTGTCGCGCGAGTTGCCGTTGCAACTTGTGGAAATATCCACAAAGTCGCGCGACCCGGGGCGTGCCGTTGCCGACGAGGGTGCAGCGATGCTGGCCGCGATTCCGAAGGACGCCCACGTCGTCGCGGTGGACGGACGCGGCAAAGCCTGGTCCAGCGAGGAACTGGCGCAACAACTCACGCGCTGGCGCATGCAGGGCAAGGATCTCGCGTTCGTGATCGGTGGCGCGGATGGTTTTGCGCCAGCGGTGCTGGATCGTGCCGATCAATGCTGGTCGCTGGGTCCGGCGACACTGCCGCATCCGCTGGTACGCATCGTTGTCGCCGAGCAGCTGTATCGCGCCGTAAGCCAACTCGGCAATCATCCGTATCATCGGGGCTGAAGGCCAATGCTTTATCTCGCCTCGCAATCCCCGCGCCGCCGCCAACTGCTCGAGCAAATTGGAGTTCGCTTTGGCACGCTCGACGTAAACGTGCCCGAGGTGCGCGCGGCGGGTGAACCGCCGGAAGATTACGTCAGCCGCGTTGCACGTGAGAAAGCGGGTGCGGGTCTGTTGAAGGTGTCCGACGTCGCCGGCGCGGTGGTGCTGGGTGCGGATACCGAAGTCGTGCTCGACGACGAGGTGTTCGGCAAACCGACGGATGCAGAGCACTCGGCCGACATGCTGCGCCGGTTATCCGGACGCACGCATCGGGTGCTTTCGGCGGTCTGGTGCGTGGATTGCGGTCGTGAAGAGCAAGCGTTCAGCATCAGCGAGGTAGAATTCGCGCCATTGAGCCAGTCCCGGATCGCGCAATACCTCGCGCTCGGGGAGTGGCAAGGCAAGGCGGGCGCGTACGCGATTCAGGGTCGGGCGGCCGCCTTTATTGCGCACCTGTCCGGCAGCTACTCCGGCGTGATGGGTCTGCCATTGCACGAAACGGCGGCGTTGCTGGGGCGATTCGGCATCTGGGCCTAGGCTGCAAGTCGTTTTTCATCGACAACCTGCCCGTGCCGGGCTATAAACCGTGTTAGAAAGCATTGCCAAGTGGTTGTCGTGTCCGAAGAAATCCTGATCAATGTGACTCCGCGCGAAACTCGCGCCGCGGTGGTCGAGAACGGCATGTTGCAGGAAGTGCACGTCGAACGTGCGCTGCGCCGCGGCTATGTCGGCAATATCTACAAGGGCCGCGTCAGCCGGGTAATGCCGGGCATGCAGGCGGCGTTCGTCGAGATCGGTCTGGACCGTGCTGCGTTCCTGCACGCATCCGACATCCTGCGCACTCTTCCGCCCCTGGCCGCCGACGGCCAAGACAACGGCGGATCGCCAGCTACGCAGCCGATCGGCGAGCTGGTACGCGAGGGCCAGGAGATGCTGGTCCAGGTGATCAAGGATCCGATCGGCAGCAAGGGCGCGCGTCTGACCACGAACATTTCCGTGCCGTCGCGTTATCTGGTGCTGTTGCCGCTGGCCCGCGCGATCGGTGTTTCGGTGCGCATCGAGGACGAAACCGAGCGCGCGCGTCTGAAGGAAATCCTGCAAGTGCGCGCCGCGGAAAGCGGGCACGGGTACATCGTGCGCACCAATGCCGATGGCCAGAATGCCGAGGCACTCGCCGAAGACGTCGATTATCTGGGCAAGCTGTGGCAATCCTTGCGCGAGTCCATCGCTGCAGCAGGCGCCGCTACGCGCGTGTACGAGGATTTGTCGCTGCCGCTGCGCGCGCTGCGCGACCTCATGCGGCGCGATGTGGAAAAGGTACGCGTGGACTCGCGCGAAACACTCGAGCGCATGCAGCGCTTCGCCGGACAATTCATGCCGGAGCTGGCCGAACGCATCGAACACTACCCCGGCGAACGGCCGATCTTTGACCTGTACGGCATCGAAGACGAGATTCAGCGTGCGCTCAAGAAGCAGGTGCCACTGAAGTCTGGCGGGTATCTTGTGATCGACCAGACCGAAGCCATGACCACGATCGATGTCAATACTGGCGCGTTTCTCGGCCATCGCAATCTCGAAGAGACGGTGTACAAGACCAACCTCGAGGCTGCGCAGGCGGCTGCGCGCCAACTGCGTTTGCGCAACCTGGGCGGCATCATCATCATCGACTTCATCGACATGACCGACGAGGAACACAAGCGCCAGGTGTTGCGTACGCTGGAAAAATCCCTCGCCCACGATCATGCCAAGACCACGGTGTACGAGATGACCCAGCTGGGTCTCGTGCAGATGACGCGCAAGCGCACGGTGGAAAGTCTGGAACGACAATTGTGCGAGCCGTGCCCGGCCTGCGAGGGACGCGGCAGCATCAAGACTGTGGAAACCGTCACTTACGAGATCTTCCGTGAAATTACGCGTGCCGTTCGCCAGTTCGAGGCCAAGAAGCTGCTGGTGCTGGCCGCGCCGAAGGTGGTCGCGCGCATCCTCGACGAGGAGTCTGCGGCAGTCGCCGAGTTGGAGGAGTTCATCGGCAAGACCATCCGTTTTCAGCCCGAGGAGCACTACGCGCAGGAGCAGTACGATGTCGTTCTGCTGTAGTCCGCAATGATCTGGAAGCGACGTATCCATCGCGCGCGTCTGTGGCTTCAGGCGTTGTTCGCCGCGGTCGTCATCACGCTCGCGCTGGGTGTGGGCTTGGCCCAGATCGCGCTACCGTGGATCGCCAGCCACCCGCAGCGGATCAGTGCATTCCTGAGCGGACGCCTGCATCGTGCAGTGACTCTCGATGGCGTGCAGGGGCTGTGGGAACGCGACGGCCCGCTGCTGATCCTGCGCGGCGTGCACATTGCCGGCGCGACGCCCGACGCACCCGTGAGCACGATCCCGCGTGCCGAGCTGAAGATCAATTTCTTTTCCTTTCTGCATCGCAATCAGGCCTGGAACGAGTTTCGTCTGGTCGGACTGAATTTGCATCTGGCGCGTGACGCGACCGGGCAATGGCAGTTGCGCGGAATCGACACCGGCGACGCGCGCGATCACAGCGGCAGCGATTCGGTACTGTTCGACCTGGGCGCGCTGGTGTTGCGCGATCTGCGCCTTAGCATAGCCAGCGCACCCGGCGCGACACCCATCGAGCTGAGAGCTGACGAAGTGCGTCTGGTCAACTCCGGCAGCAGCCATCGCGTGCTGGCGCTGGTGCACTGCGCCGGCAATGCGAGCACGGCACCCGTGGATGTCGTGATCGATTACGACAGTTCCACGCGCGGCGGGCAGATGTATTTGGGCGGGCACGCTCTGGATGTGGCCGCGATCGCGCACGGTTATGCATGGAAGGGCCTGCGCATCGAACGCGGTGGTGGCAGCGCACAGTTGTGGACCTGGTGGCAACGCGACCGCCTGCAGCGCGCTCGCGCGGAATTCGATCTGACCGACGTCGTGCTCACCGCGGCTACACCGATCGTGCTCGACCCGAAACGCAGCATCGTTCCGCGCGTGGGCTTCGACCGCCTCGCGTTCGCTGCGCGCTGGCAACACGGCGACAACGGCTGGAGCGCCGACGTGGCCGATCTGGTCCTCGCGCAGCAGGGTGTGGCCGCTGCACCAGCGAGTATACATGTGGAAAAACGGCATGATCCGGATGCGCCGTCGACGGAATGGAGATTGCAGCTTGACGACGTGAACCTGGCGCCACCGGCCAGTGTGGCCATGCTTGGCGATGCCTTGTCGGGCGCGTGGCGGCGTTGGTTGTATATGGCAGATCCGGTCGGCACGGTGCGTTCGGCCACGCTACGCTACACCGGCAGCGGCGACTTTGATCTGGCCGCCGATTTCACCAGCGCGGCCTGGCATGCGGTGGACGCGTTGCCCGGCGCGACCGCAGTCACCGGCAGCCTGCGCGGCGATGCCGATGGATTCGACCTGCATCTGCCGGCAGACACGCCGTTCGGTTTCGATGAACCGCATGTGTTCCGCCAGCCGCTGGAATTTTCCCGATTCACCGGCGACATCGCCG
This sequence comes from Rudaea sp., assembly GCA_050737915.1. Lineage (GTDB taxonomy): Bacteria > Pseudomonadota > Gammaproteobacteria > Xanthomonadales > Rhodanobacteraceae > Rudaea. Next base: position 8,719 of record JBOHYL010000049.1, on the reverse strand, counting down.
CGTGGCGTGGCGACGACGGCTGGCGCATCGGCAGCGATGCGCTGGATTTCGATGGCGCAGGATATGCCGGGCAATTACGCGGCACGCTGCGCTTGCACGACGACGGCTCACGCCCCGCGCTGGCTGCGTATGCCGTGATCGATCACGGCGAAGTAACTGCCGCGAAGCTGTTCTGGCCGATCAACATCATGCCGCCGGACACGGTGACCTGGCTCGACCGGGCCCTTGTATCCGGCCGCATCGGCGCGGGTCGCGCGGTGTTCCACGGCGACCTGGCGGATTGGCCATTCACCAATTTTGCTGGTCGTTTCGAAGCGCGTGCCGAGTTGGAAGATACCCGACTGGATTACCTTCCGGACTGGCCTGCCGCCGAGCATGTGCGTGCGGTCGCCGATTTCGTCAATAACAGCTTGCGCGTGGACGCCGACGCCGCGCAGGCGCTGGGTAACCGCATCGATAGCGTCAGCGCAGCGTTCGCCGATTTGGGCGAGGCCGTACTTGAACTGGACGTGGCGGGTTCCGGAAGCGGCAAGACCCTGTTCGATTTCGTAAAGGCCACGCCGATCGGCGCGCGCTATGCGGCGCAGTTGCTCGGTGTCAGCGTAGGCGGCACCGGCAAGGTGAAGTTTCATCTGCACCTGCCGCTCAAGCAAACCGAAAACCTCGATCTGGCGGGTACCGCGGTCCTGAGCAAGGCCGATCTTGCCGACGCGCAATACGCGCTACAACTACGTGGCGCGAACGGTACGCTGCGATTTTCCCAGCACGGGTTCGATACCGGCGACTTGGAGGTAACACGCGACGGCAAGCCGGCGACGTTCCGCCTGACCGTCGGCGAATTTACGGCGAATTCTCGACATGCCGTCGAGGCGCACCTGCGTGCGCACCTGCCAGTCGGCGATCTGCTGGCGTACGCGCCGATGCTCGCGCCATGGGCCGACCGCATCAGTGGCGATGCTGATTGGGATATCGGCTTCAACGCCGATCACGATGATGTGCCCAACACCGGTCAGCGCGTGACGGTGACATCCGATCTGGCTGGCGTGGCGATCACGTTACCCGTGCCGCTGGCCAAGCCCGCGGACGCCAAATTGCCGTTGACCCTCACTCTTGGTCTGCCGATCGTTGGCGGTTCGATCGACTTGCAATTGGGCTCGTTGCTGAGTTTGCGTGGGCGCATGCCCACGTTGACGCAGATGCTTGCCGCGCAGGTGGATTTCGGCGGCGACGCGATGGCACCTCTGCCCGCAGCGGGTTTCGCCATCGCCGGCACCGTGCCGCAGCTGGATCTGTCCGGCTGGATGGATTTCGCCACGTCCAGCACCGGCGGCAGTGGCGACCTGATTTCCGCCGTGGACCTGCAGACCGGGAATCTGCGTTTGTGGGATCGCGATTTCGGCTCAGCGCAATTCACCCTGAAACCGTCGAAAACAGAACTGGATCTTGGCTTCCATGGCGTGAACGTGAACGGTGCGTTGGAAGTTCCGTTGGACGACCTGCATCGGCGCGGCGTCACAGCGCAATTCGACAAACTCTACTGGCCGGAAGTCGGCGAGACCGAAACCAGTGCGATGGCTGGCGAAAACCCGGCCAACGTGCCGCCGCTGCATATCCGCATCGGCGATTTCCGCCTCGGCGATTCGCACTTCGGCAACACCACGGTCGAAAGTTATCCGGTCGCCGGCGGCACCCATTTCGAACAGGTCACGACTCATTCCAAGAACGTGGAGATGCGCGCACACGGCGACTGGACCGGTCGTCCTGGCAGCGATGTTTCCACATTTTCGGTGGATTTCTCCGCACAAAATCTCGGCCGCATGCTCGATACGTTCGGCTACGCTGGAGTAGTCGACGGCGGCGCCACGGTGGCGCACATCCAGGGTAGTTGGCCCGGCTCGCCATCGACCTTTGCGCTGGCGAGACTGGACGGAACGCTGAAGGTTTCGGTACAGGAAGGTCGTATTCCCGATGCCGATCCCGGCGCCGGGCGGATCTTCGGCCTGTTCAACCTGAGCGCGATTCCGCGCCGCCTGAGCCTGGATTTTGGCGATTTCTTCAAATCCGGTTTCAGTTTCGATTCCATCGACGGTACGTTCACGCTCAAGGACGGCAATGCCCGGACACAGGGATTGCAGGTAAAGGGGCCTGCCGCCGACATCGTAATCGAGGGCCGTGCCGGCCTGAAGGCGCACGATTACGACCAGACCATGGTGGTCACTCCGCATGTCGGCGGCGCTTTCATGATCGGCGGCGCGGTCGTCGGCGGGCCGGTCGGCGCAGCGGCCGGCGCAGTACTGCAGGGGGTTTTCAAGAAAGCGCTCAACAATGTCACCCGCGTGCGGTACAGCGTTACCGGCAGTTGGGAAAAACCGGTCATTACCGAGATTGCCAAGGAAACCGTAAAGGCAGCCCGGGCGCCGAAAGACGCTGCCGCACCCGAGGTCAAGGCAAACGGCAAGGGCTTGTAACGCGCATGTTTACCCACATTCTTCACTAGCCATTCACGGGACTCCCGCATGACCTTGCTTGCCCAGGCCGAACACCAATTGCTGCAGCCCGGTGGATTCTCCAGCGCCGATCTGGAGCGCGTGTTCACACAATTGATGGGGCCATCGATCGACGCGGCGGATCTGTATTTTCAGCACTCGCGCAGCGAGTCATGGCTGCTCGAAGACGGCATCGTCAAGGATGGCAACCATTCCATCGAGCAGGGTGTCGGCGTGCGCGCGATGAGCGGCGAGAAAACCGGTTTCGCCTATTCCGACGAAATCGTCTTGCCGCAACTGCTCGCCGCCGCGCAGTCGGCGCGCGCCATTGCGCAATCCGGCAACAGCAGACATGGCCACGCATTGGCCGCACGCGACGTGCGTGCGCTGTATGCGCCGGTCGATCCGGTCGAATCGCTGGCCAACGAAGACAAGATTGCACTGCTGCGCGAGGTGGATAAATTCGCACGTGCGCTCGATCCGTGCGTGAACCAGGTGATCGTCAGCCTCGCCGCCACGCTCGACACCGTGCTTGTCGCCGCGTCCGACGGAACACTCGCCGCCGACGTACGTCCGCTGGTGCGTCTGAACGTCAGTGTGATCGCCGAGCGCAACGGCCGTCGCGAATCGGGCAGCGCCGGTGGTGGCGGCCGCTACGGCTACCGCGAGTTGCTCGCCAACGGCCGCGCGCATACGTTCGCGCGCGAGGCGGTGCGGCAGGCGATCGTCAATCTGGATTCCGTGCCCGCACCGGCCGGCTCGATGACGGTGGTGCTTGGGCCGGGCTGGCCGGGCGTGCTGTTGCACGAGGCCATCGGCCACGGTTTCGAGGGCGATTTCAACCGCAAGGGTACGTCCGCGTTTGCCGGGTGCATGGGCGAGAAAGTCGCATCCAATCTGTGTACGGTCGTCGACGATGGCAGCTTGCCGAACCGGCGCGGTTCGCTGTCGATCGACGACGAGGGCGTACCCGGCCAATGCACAACGCTGGTCGAGAACGGTGTACTCAAAGGCTACATGCAGGACAAGCTCAACGCGCGCCTGATGGGCGTGGCCTCCACCGGCAACGGCCGGCGCGAATCGTTCGCACACCTGCCGATGCCGCGCATGACCAACACCTACATGCTGCCGGGCGAAAGCGATCCGGCCGAGATCATCGCTTCGGTGCCACGCGGCTTGTATGCCGTGAATTTTGGTGGTGGTCAGGTCGATATCACCAATGGCAAGTTCGTATTCTCCGCGAGCGAGGCGTATCTGATCGAAAATGGCAAGGTCACGCGTCCGGTGAAGGGCGCGACCCTGATCGGTTCCGGTCCGGAAGTGCTCACACGCGTGTCGATGGTCGGCAACGATCTGAAACTGGACGAAGGCGTGGGCGTGTGCGGCAAGGAAGGCCAGAGCGTGCCGGTGGGCGTGGGTCAGCCGACGCTCAAGATCGATGCGATGACGGTTGGTGGAACGGCGGCTTGACCGCCGGGAACAGGGAGTCAGGAATGGTACTTTGGCGCGCCCGCATCGATGACGCCGGCTTCATTCGATTCCTTATTCCGCATTCCCGATTCCCATTGTTTCACGCAACACGCGGAACAATTCACGTTGCGCATGCGGCGGTTTGCCGGTATCGCGCTCGCTGCGGGCATGGCGCGCAAGTTGACGCAAATGCTGGTGATCGACGTGCGGGAAATTCTGCAAAAATTCGGTCAGCGCGTCGTCGCCTTGTTCGATCAGACGCTCGCGCCAGTATTCGATACGGTGTTGTTCGGCCGCTTCGCGGCGCGCGTGGTCGCGGTCGTGGTCGAGTGCGGCGCGTAGCGGGACCAGTTGTGTGTCGTCGAGCTTGCGCAGTTGCTTCGCGAGGAATTGTTCGGCGCGCTTGCGCGCGATCTGCTGACTAACGGCGCGTGTGCGCAAGATTTCAGAGTGCAGGTCGTCGTCGAGCGGCAGCCGGGAAAGCTGCGAGTCGGACAGCGCGGCAAGCGCCTGGGCGAGCTTGAGCACATCCAGCGCCTCGCGGCGGCGCTGGCTGCGGCTGGGTTCGCGGGTATCATCCTGAGCGGATTCGTCTGTCATCAATCGAGCAAGGTACGCCAATTCAGTGAACGCCATCATCGCACAATCCGACCAATCCCTTGCCCAGCTCGACACGCTTGCGAACCTTGCGCAGGACGTCATCGGTCGTTGCCGCGCCGCCGGTGCCAGCACAGCCGAGGTTGGCGCAAGCGTCGATACCGGCCTGTCCGTGAACGTGCGTCTGGGTGAGGTGGAAACCGTGGAACACACCCGCGACCGCTCCTTCGGCGTCACTGTGTACTTCGGTCAACGCAAGGGTTCGGCGAGTACCGCCGATCTGCACGCCGAATCCATCACCAAGACCATCGAACAGGCCTGCGCGATCGCGCGTTACACCGAGCCGGACCCGTGTGCCGGACTGGCCGATCCGACGCGACTGGCGATGCGGTTTCCTGATCTGGACCTTTGGCATCCGTGGGATCTCGATGCGCAAGCGGCGATTCAACTCGGCATCGACATCGAAGATGCGGGACGTGGCACGGCCGGCATTTCCAACTCGGAAGGCGCCTCGGTACAGGCCGGCGCAACGCTGTCGGTGTATGCGACCTCGCAGGGATTCGTCGGCCGCGAACGAGGTACGCGCCACATGCTCTCGTGCGCGCTGATCGCGCAGGATGCAGCCGGCATGCAGCGCGACTACTGGTATGAGAGGGTGCGTTCGACGGCGGATTTTCCAGAAGCGGCGTCGATCGGCCACAAGGCCGCCAAGCGCACGCTGGCGCGGCTGGGTGCACACAATCTTGCCACGCGCCAGTGTCCGGTGTTGTTCGCGCCAGAGGTGGCACGCGGCCTGATCGGGCACTTGGTCTCCGCGGTCAGCGGTGGTGCGCTGTACCGCAAGGCGAGTTTCCTGCTCGATCACGCCGGCAAGAGTATATTTCCACACTTTGTGGAAATTGTTGAACGTCCGCATCTGCCACGCGGCCAAGGCTCGGCAGCGTTCGACAGCGAAGGCGTCGCCACGGCGGACAATACGCTGGTGGCCGGCGGTGCGCTGCAACGCTACGTGCTGGGCAGTTATTCCGCGCGCAAGCTTGGTTTGCAAAGTACCGGCAATGCCGGTGGTATCCACAATCTGGTGGTGAATTCGGGCGCAGACGATTTTGCCGGCATGCTGAAGAAGCTCGATACCGGCTTACTCGTCACCGAAGTGATGGGGCAGGGCGTGTCCATCGTCACCGGCGATTATTCGCGCGGTGCCTCGGGCTTCTGGGTCGAGAGTGGCGCGATCGCCTATCCTGTCGAGGAAATCACCATCGCCGCGAATCTGCGCGACCTGTTCGCCGGTATCGTAGCGATCGGCGCCGATGTAGACCCGCGTTCGCACATTCTCACCGGCTCGATCCTTGTCGAGCGGATGACTGTTGCTGGATCCTGAATCAGCTCTGGCGTTCGGCGACGTAGCTTGCCAGTTCCGCAAGTTCGGTGCTGCGCGCACCGAGCGGTGCGAGCGCAGCGATCGCCTCGGTGGTCAATTGCGCCAGTCGTGCGTGCGATGCCTGCATGCCGAGAATGCCGGGATAGGTGGGCTTGGCGTTGGCGGCATCCTTGCCGGCGGTCTTGCCAATAACGCTGCTGTCGCCTTCGACATCCAGAATATCGTCGCGGATCTGGAAGGCCAGACCAATGCAATGGGCGTACTGATCGAGTGTCGCCAGCACCGCCGCATCGCGGCAACCGGCAGCCAGTGCGCCGAGCCGCACGCAGGCGCAAATCAGCGCGCCGGTCTTGTGTTCGTGCATGTGGTCGAGCGCGTCCGCGGTGAGCGTCTTGCCGACCGCGGCGAGATCCAGTGCCTGGCCGCCAGCCATGCCGTGCGCTCCGCAGGCAGCGGCAAGCGTGTCCAGCATATCGGCGTGCACGCTTGCGTCGTGGCGACGGTCGGCCGCCAGTACCTGGAATGCGAGCGCCTGCAGCGCATCGCCGGCCAGGATTGCCATCGCCTCGCCGAAAACGACATGGCAGGTCGGCCGGCCGCGGCGCAAATCATCATTGTCCATCGCCGGCAGGTCGTCGTGCACCAGAGAATAGGCGTGGATAATCTCGACCGCGCACGCCGCGGCATCCAGCCCGTCCGATGGCGCGCCAAGCGCGCTGCCGGCGGCATGTACCAGCACGGGGCGCAGGCGTTTGCCGCCGCCGAGCACGGCGTAACGCATGGCGCGGTGCAGGTCGCGTGGCGGCTGGTCCTCGGGCGGCAATACCCGCTCCAGCGCGGCGTCGGCGCGCGCACTGTAACGAGTCAAGACTTCGGGTATCTCAGGGCGCTTCGGGTTCAAACGGTTCGGCGCCATCGGGGTCTTGCGGGTCGGACAACAGTTTCACGCGCAGTTCGGCCTGTTCCAGCGCGCCCTGGCAATTGCGGTACAGGGCGATGCCGCGCTCGTAGGATTTGAGCGAATCGTCAAGACTCTGGTCGCCCTGTTCCATTTTGGCGACGAGTTTTTCGAGTTCTTCCAACGATTTTTCGAATTCGGCGATCTGGCCGGATTCAGCGGGTTTGGGATCGGCTTTGGCCATGGCGCGCACGCTACCGCAGGCGGGCGACGGAATCAATCCATGCGCCGAAAGACTTGCATGCCCAGTGCTTGCGCGGAAGCGGAGTGAATGTCGCCAACGGCAATCAGTTCCTCGTCTGCGTACACCAGCGGCAGACGCGCACGTTGCCATGGCGGAATGCCTGCTGCTTGCAGGATCAGGCGCAACTCGCGCGTGTGCACCGAGCCAGCGGGCCGGATGCGCTCGCCGCCGCGACGGTAGCGTACCGTGAGCGTCGTTCCGGCAGGACGCGTGCCCTCGAGGGTCAGCGTACCGCCGCCGGGCAGGGCCAGCGGTGCGCCATCCCAAATGATCTGCCAGTCCTGTGGAAACGGCGGCAAGGGATGTAACGCGTACAGTGTGTCGCGGTAGCGGCGCAGTTCGGTATGTGCAAACGCGACACACGGCGTGCGGTCGTGGGCCGCTCGCAGTTGCCGCTCCAGTTCGACAACGTGAAAGTGCGCCGGCTCGTCCATGCCGAGCTCGCGCAACCAAAGCCGCAGTACCGGATCGCGCAGCGCATCCGGCAGCGCCTGCCAACCCTGCCACAACAAGGTCGCCGGGGCTTTGCCGCGCAGTTGCGCCAATGCGCATTGCGCTTGCGCGTTGATGAAGTCTGCCGCGGCACGCGCCCACGCCGCGCTGTGCGCCAACGCTGTTTCGGCATCCGGCCAGCGCCGCGCGAGGCGCGGGAGAATCTCTTTACGCAGAAAATTGCGGCGCAGGCGCGTGTCGGCGTTGCTCGGATCCTCGATCCAGCGCAGTGCGTGCAATTGCGCATAGTCGCGCAGCGCTGCGCGTGGCATGTCAAGCAAGGGTCGCCACAGGTATCCATCTCCACATTGCCGCACTGTGCGCATGGCACCGAGACCTTCCGGCCCGGCACCGCGCAGCAGTTTGAGCAGCACGGTTTCGGCCTGATCGCCGCGATGCTGAGCAAGTACGAGGATTGCGCCCGGCGCCAGCCGCGCGGTCAGGGCGGCGAGACGCGCGCGGCGCGCGGCGCCTTCCGGGCCGCTGCCGGAATCGCGTTCCACTGTGACCGCGATGCTCGCGAACGGCACACAGAGCCGATCGGCGAATTCACGACATTGTCGCGCCCACTCCGCGCTGTCGGCATGCAGATCGTGATCGATGTGGAGTGCATCCAGTCCTCGCGTGCGCGCGGCCGGGAGCTGCGCCAATGCATGCAGCAGCACGCAAGAATCCATGCCGCCGCTGAATGCCACAGTCAGGGCACCGGGCGGCAGGGTGTCCAGGCTTGCTTGCAGTTGGGCGATCAGCGTTGCGGCCATGCGCGCATGGTGCCAGAAGCGCTTGCGTCGGGCACGGACCTGGGTTAGCGTCGATGCGCCCGCGGTTTCGGCGGACCTATCTCAACGGGGAGATCGTGATGGTCATCAAACGTTTCGGCGTGCTTCGGCTCGCCGTTTTTCAGGCGTGCTTCGGCGTGGCGATGGGCGTCATTTTCGCCTTGCTGTTCATGTTTTTTGGATCGCTGATCGGCAGCATGTTCGGCCAAAGCGCTGGAGCGGCCGGCATGCTCGGCGGCATTGCCATGCTGATCATCCTGCCGATCATGTACGGCGTGATCGGCTTTATCGCCGGCGCGATCGGCGCGGCGT
>JBOHYL010000048.1:0-10582 GCA_050737915.1 Rudaea sp. | reverse complement strand
GTTGTTGAACGGCATTGCGTTCAAAGACGGCGAACCGGTGCAAGACGATCCATCGGTTCAGCAGAAACTCGCCGCCTGAAAACCAAATGCCTCAGACGGTCCATACACCACATTTGACTTTATCTCCAAGGGCATGGAACCCCACTTGGCCGAGACGTAATAATATCCATCGGTGTTTGTGTAGGTTATGGTTCGATACAAAGTCCCGTACCCACTTGGACCCCAGCCGGATTGTCCACCGATAGTGGCAATCGCGATAACCGGTACGTGCGCGAGACCTGCGCCAGTGTTCGCGTCGACAATTCTGCTGTATCGGGGCAGAAACGCATCGATATTCTTAATCGGCGCGTAGAGCATCGAGCTCACAAGGAGCAGGAACAGCAACAGCATCGCTGCCTTCATTGTTTTTTTGACCAGCGTCATGAGGCGAGCCCCTTTCTTATAGGTCCTGAGCGCCGAAGACTACTGCGACTTCGAACAGGATGTGCCTTCACGGTATCGTTGCGAAGCACTGCACTACATTGCCCCGATCCGCCAAACGCCGTTCGCATCCCGCGTCATTTTCAGCGGAAAGCCCGTGTGCGTCTGGTTCGCTTCATCTCGCACCACGATCAGCTGCGAATAGCTACTATCGATGATTCCATTTGCTATCACACCGAGCGTAGGCACAATCGATGGCATATTTGATCCTATGCTGGTAAAGAACGATTGATATTCGCTTTGTACCGAAGGCTGAAACGCGAGTGCGGCCCCTGCAGCGTCGGCTTGATTAAGTCGATCCTTGAGGTAGCCGTAGATATCGCGAAGCATCGCGCGTTGCTGCACCAAATCCTGCACGATGACTCACATGGTTGCCGTGTATTCGTTGTTGTTGCTGTCGACGATGGTCAGTATGGGCGTATAAAAGCCTGGCGCAGAGTATCAATGGGGTCAGACTCGATTGATCTCACGCCGCTCCAGTGCAACGAGCGCTGGCAGATCGACGGGCCTGGCTCGGCGGATACGGAACGGGGTGGGCATGCACCGCGAGCCTAGTGCACCGCGGCATCAGAGGCAATGCTGAACGTAACGGTTGTCGCGCTTGCGCGCTCTCGCGGCTGTGTCAAACTAACACCCTTGAATCTTGGCCGATGCCGATGTCCGAGCCTCCGAGTCTGTCCACAAATATACTTGTTCCAGTACCGATGCCATGAGCCGTCTTGTCATCGTGGTGGAAAAAGCCTCGGACTGGGGTTCGTATTATCCGTCCGATAACGTCGTCGCAGCACAGGATTACCTCAAGGAAGCCATCGGCGTCGACGACGAGCGCGTGCAGGTCATCAACCTGTGCCGCAGCTACAAGTATCTGGGCGTGGGCTATTACGTCTCGCTGCTGGCCGAGGCGCGCGGACACAAGGTGATCCCGTCGGTGCGCACGATCAACGATCTGCGCAAGCGCGCGTTGTACGGACTGGACATCGAGGACCTCAATCAGAAGCTGACCAAGTTTCTGCCCGAGGGCAGCGGCGACACCACGGATTTCGGCGTGCTCGTGTACTTCGGCGAAACCAGCTACGCACCGCTGGCGGACCTGGCGCGGCAGGTGTTCGAGACATTTCCCTGCCCGATCCTGCGCCTGGAATTCGAACGCGAGAAAGTCTGGCAGATCAGCGCGATCAAGCCGTCGAGCCTGCATACGCTGGCCGACCCGCAAGAGGATTCCTTCGCCCAGGCGCTGGACAAATTCTCGAAAAAACTCTGGCGGCGGCCGCGCACGCGCCGCCAGTTCCGTTACGACATCGCCATGCTCGCCGATCCGAACGAGGCGATGCCACCGTCGAACAAGCGCGCGCTCAAGCAATTCATCGAGGCTGGCAAGGAGATCGGCATCGAGGTCGAATGCATCGGCCGCAACGATTACCCGCGCCTGGCCGAATACGACGGCTTGTTCATCCGCGAAACCACGGCGCTGGACAATCACACCTACCGCTTCGCCAACAAGGCGGAGAAAGAAGGCATGGTGGTGATCGACGATCCCGGCTCGATCCTGAAGTGCACGAACAAGATTTATCTGCACGACCTGCTCAAGTCGCGCAAGCTACCGACACCGAAAACCGAAATCGTCTACCGCGACGACAACAAACGCCTGGCCGAATTGCCGGAACTGCTCGGTTTCCCGATCGTGCTGAAGATTCCGGATGGCTCGTTCTCGCGCGGCATCGTCAAGGTGGAGAGTGCGGAGCAATTGAAAGCCGCCGTCGACGATTTGTTCCAGCACACCGCGCTGGTGCTGGCGCAGGAATTCCTGTTCACCGACTTCGACTGGCGCATTGGCATACTCGACGGGCAGGCGCTGTATGCCTGCCAGTACTTCATGTCGCGCGGCCACTGGCAGATCTACAACCACAACGGAGGCAATGGAATCCAGCGCTCCGGCGGCTTCAAGACGTTACCCGTGCGCGATGCGCCCAACGAGGTGGTCAAACTCGCGCTCAAGGCGACTGCGCCGATCGGCGACGGCCTGTACGGCGTGGATCTGAAGCAGGTCGGCGACCGCGTCGTGGTGATCGAGATGAACGACAATCCGTCCATCGACGCCGGCGTCGAGGATGCGTATCTGGGCGAGGACCTGTATCGCCGTATCATGGAGGAGTTCCTGCGCCGGATGGAGCGCAAGCGTCTGGGGATCACCGACTGAATCGCCGATCCGGCTTGTAGATGGACTATCATCGCGCAGTCGTGTTGCCGCCTTGGCGGCGCACCATCGCGAAGGGGATGCCAATGCGGTCGTTTTTCCAGGAACTGCAACGCCGCAATGTATACAAGATCGGTGCGATGTATGTGGTCGGCGGCTGGTTGGTGGTGCAGATCGCCACCCAGGTGCTGCCGATCTTCAATGTGTCGGCGCTGGCGCAACGCGTCATCGTGTTGCTCATCATCGCCGGCTTTCCGGTCGCGCTGGTGTTGTCGTGGATCTACGAGCTGACGCCGGACGGCATCGCGCGCACCGCCAATGTCGCACCGGATCGGTCGATCACGCATCACACCGGACAGAAACTCAACTGGATCATCAGCGGCATCCTTGGACTGGCCGTAGTTTTCTTGTTGGCGCAGCGCTACTGGTTGCCATCCAGGGCGACCGATGTGCCAGCTGCAACATCGGATAAATCCATCGCCGTTTTGCCGTTCGAGAATCTGTCCGACGAAAAAGCCAACGGTTATTTCGCCGATGGCATCCAGGACGAAATCCTGACCCGGCTGGCCAAGATCGGCGCGCTGAAAGTGATCTCGCGCACCTCGACCCAGCACTATGCGAGCAGCCCGGACAATTTGCCCGAGATTGCCAAGCAACTGGGCGTCGCCAATATTCTGGAAGGCAGCGTGCAACGCGCCGGCGATGCCGTGCATATCAACGTGCAGCTGATTCACGCGGCGTCCGATACGCATCTGTGGGCCGAGGTCTACAACCGCAAGCTCGACGATATCTTCGCCGTCGAAGCCGATGTGGCCGGCGCGATTGCGAACGCGTTGAGCGCAAAGCTCACCGGCGCCGAACACGCGGCAGTAACGAAAAAACCGACTGATAACCTTGCCGCGTATGATGCCTATCTGCGCGGTCGCGCGTTGACTGTCACGGGTTATGGCTACGCCAACACGCGCAAAGTTATTGCCGCGTATGCGCAAGCCGTGCAACTGGATCCGAAGTTCGCCTTGGCCTGGGCCAATCTTGCCGAGGTCACGGCCTACCTGTATTTCAACAATGTCGACACCAACAAATACACACCGCAGTACATCAAACAGGCGATGGATACAGCATTTCAATTGCAGCCGGAGCTGAGCGAGGCACAACTGGCGCAGGGCATTTATCGCTACCGCATCCAGCGCGATTTCGCCGGCGCACAGACTGTGTTTGAAGGCATGCTCAAGCAGTCGCCAAACAACGTGGCGGCGCTGCAGTACTTGGGTTTGGTCGAACGCCGCCAAGGCCAGTGGGAGTTGGCGCTGGCGCATCTGGAACAGGCGGCCGCGCTGGATCCACGCAACGCAGGGTTGCTGACCACGATCGGCGGCGAGACGCTTGCGAACATGCACCGTTACGATGAGGCGCGTGTATGGCTGGATCGGGCGCTGGCCATCGCACCCAACGACACCCTGGAAATCGGCTACAAGGCAGCCACTTATCAATACCAAGGTCGGCTCGAAGACGCAGCGAGTGTCCTGGATTCGGTTCCGCAGTTGAATCTGGATCCAACACTTGCTTATTGGCGCGCCTATCAACGCCTGCTGGAACACCATTTCACTGCCGTCATCGACGAACTGCAGCCAGTGCTGGCGCAGCCGGAAACCTCGCTCAACGGCTATGCTCCGCAACTACGGCTCTATCTCGCGCTCGCGCAGCAGACGGCCGGCCAACCTGCCCAGGCGCAGGCAACGTACGAACATTTGATCGCACAGATCGAACCGATGGCGAAACAACGGGACGATTCGCTGCTGCCAGTGAGCCTGGGTGTGGCGTATGCGCATGCCGGCCGCAAGCAGGCGGCGCTGGATCAGGCGCAACAGGCCGTGCAGCTGTACGCCGACGACGGGATCGACCGGCCATTGGCGGAACTCGGGTTAGCCGAAGTGCAGATGGTGACTGGCGATCACGACGCGGCGATTGCCACGCTGGCGAAGTCGCTGACCGTGCCGGTTGGCATCACGCCCGCCGTGTTGCGGCTGGATCCGACCTGGGATCCGCTGCGTGGCGATCCGCGCTTCGCAGTGCTGACCAAAACCACCACCGGCGACGTGAAGGCTTCCGGTTCCCACTGACACCGCAGCGCCGCAGCATCAGGCGGGAGCGTGCCGATGCCTGACCGTGCCGGTCGTACGCAGACTGTGCCAGCCTTGCACGCGCCGCGCTTGTGGCGCGCGCCGGCGGCGACGCCGCGCACGGACGAGACGCGCACCGACGAGGAAGGCGCGCGACACCGCCAGCAAACGCAAGCGATGCAACAGGACCAGATCGAGCAGGGGCGCGGCGACCAGCCAGAACGGCTGCCAGCCGAAAACGGGATCGTGCGTGCGTAGCGCCGGGAAACACACGCAGGCGGCGAGACCGGCGCAAAGCCACAGCCACAGTACCGGCGCAACCGGATCACGACGCAAAACCAGTGCGGACGAACGCAGCATGGGGAATCTCCGTAGCGGGAACACGGCCAGTCTGGCGCGTGCCGGTCTCACGGATTGAGAAAGCGCGCTCGTCTATACTTGCGGCCACACCTTTGGAATGGGCTGTGGAAACTTCGCACTTTCTGCAATACGCCGTGATGTTCCTCGCCGCCGCCGTGGTGGCGGTGGCGGCGTCGCGGCGCGCGGGCCTGGGCGCCGTGCTCGGTTACCTTGCCGCCGGCGCGTTGATCGGTCCGCATCTTCTGAATCTCACGCCAGACATGAGCCGCACCACCGAGTTCTCCGAACTGGGTGTGATCTTGCTGCTGTTCGTCATTGGCCTGGAGCTCTCGCCGCAACGCCTGTGGGTGATGCGCCGCGCCGTGTTTGGCATCGGCGCGTTGCAAGTCGCTGTATCGGCGCTGTTGCTCGGTGCCGCCGCGCTCGCCTGCGCACTGGGCTGGAAAACCGCGCTCATCATCGGTCTAGGGCTGGCGCTGTCGTCGACCGCGATCGGATTGCAAACATTGGCAGAACGCAAGGAGCTGGGCACGCCGCACGGACGCCTCGCCTTCGCCATCCTGCTGTTCCAGGACGTCGCCGCAATTCCGATACTGGCTCTGATTCCGCTGCTCGGTGTGCACGCAGCGGTTGCCAGCGGCGCATCGGATGCCGCCGCCGTCGCCAAGGTCGCCGCGGTCATCGGCGTGGTTGTGATCGGCGGGCGCTGGCTGTTGCGGCCGGTATTGCGTGCGGTGGCGCGCACGCAGATCGCCGAAGTGTTCACGGCGACCGCGCTGCTGGTCGTGCTCGGCACCGCCTGGTTGATGCAATTGGTCGGCATGCAGATGTCGTTGGGTGCGTTTCTTGCAGGCATGCTGCTCGCCGACTCGGAATACCGCCACGAGATCGAATCGCAGATCGAGCCATTCAAGGGACTCTTGCTCGGCCTGTTCTTTCTCAGCGTCGGCGTGTCGCTGGATCTGGACCTGGTACGCCGCGAGCCGCTCACGATCGCCGCGATCGTGGCGGCGATGCTGGCGCTCAAGTCGCTGGTGCTGCTCGCGCTCGGGCGGCTGTCGGGCAAGCTCGATTTCGCACAGATGCTGCGCCTGGCGGTGATTCTCGCCGGCGGCGGTGAATTTGCATTCGTCGTGTTCAATCTGGCCTGGCAGCATTCCCTGCTCGATGCGGCTGCGCACGATCAGCTCATCGTTGCCGTCACCTTGTCGATGGCGCTCACGCCACTGGCGGTGATCGCGATTGCGCACTGGTTGGTCAATCGCGCGGCCGCCCCGAAGCCGGCATTCGACGACATTGTCGACGATCATCCGCGCGTGATCATCGCCGGCTACGGCCGCGTTGGCCAGATCGTGGCGCGCATCTTGCGCGCGCAACATATTCCGTTCACCGCGCTGGAAGCATCCATCGAACAGGTCGAATTCTCACGCCAGTTCGGCAGCAAGATCTATTTCGGCGATCCAAGTAGGCCGGAACTGCTGCGTGCAGCTGGCGTCGGCAATGCCGAAGTGTTTGTGCTGGCCACCGACGATCCGGAAGCCAACATTCGCACCGCCCGCATCATCAAGCGCCTGTACCCACATCTGAAAATCGTCGCGCGCGCACGCAACCGCCAGCACGCATTCCGGCTGATGGACATGGATATCAATGCCGTCGTGCGCGAAACCCTGCATTCGAGTCTGGAAATGTCGCGTCTGGTGCTGGAGGATCTGGGTGTGGACCCCGTGCTTGCGCACAGCCACGTCGAGAAATTCCGCGTGCACGACGCGAACCTGCTGAAGACGCAATACCTGGTCTACGACGATGAAGTCGCACTGCGACAATCGACCCGCGAGGCGCTCGACGACCTGCAGCGCCTGTTCGAGGCCGACATCGCGCAGGAAACTCAGGCACCGCAGTGATGCGTTTGGGGGGGGCCTTCAGATCACGCGCCGGCTTTCGCTGCCCAACTCCGCCGCGACGTCGATGAAACCGAGCACATGCGCCACGTCACGCGGCATGCGCTCAAGCAAATCGCGGCAATCCGGATCCGCGCCGGCGGCGAGCAGCGTGCGTGCCGGCAGCAGCAGACCGTGCATGGCACAGGCGTGCAGCACGCCCACGCCACGTTCGTCCTGCCGGTCGATGGCGGCGCCGCGCGCACGCAGCACACCGAGCAACTCGAGCAGCACTTTCTGATCGGTGCCGCTGCGCGGCTGCGCACGCGCGCCGAGCAGGACCAGCAACGCCGTCTGGCCATCGACATTGCGTGCATCCACCGCGGCGCCGGCATCGAGCAGGGCGGCGAACAAATGCCGTGCGCGCGCAGCATCCGCGCGCGCGAACGCGAACTGCGCGGCCATGTGCAAGGCCGTCATACCGTGTTCGTCCGCCGCGTCGGCGCGTGCGCCACGCGCAAGCAGCTGGGCTGCCGTTTCCGGGTCGCCGTGCGCGGCCGCGATCATCAATGCGGTGCCGCCACCGGCCAGACGCTGATTCGCATCGGCACCGCGACTGACCAGCAAATCGATCATGCTCGCGTGTCGCGCGGCGACAGCCACGCTCAGCGCGGTGGTGTTGTCTGCAGCGGTGTGCGCGGTATTCGCACCACGATCGATAAGCTGCGCGGCGACGTCAATCTGATTGTGCGCCGCCGCGTGCAGCAACGCGCTGGCGCCATATACGTCGACCGCATCGACTGCCAATCCCAGCGCCAACAGCTTGTCCACAGCAGTCGCATCGCCGGCGCCCGCCGCAGCGATAAGATCATCGGCGCGCAAGACGCGTCGTGGCGGCTTCCAGCCCGGCCAGTTCAGCCATTGCTGCAACACCGGTTGCGCGCGCGCTAGCTCCAATCCAAGCGGTGTTTCGTTGTTCGCCGCGCGCACCTCCGGATCGGCACCAGCGCGCAACAGCATCTTCACCAACCCCTCGGCAACGGCGGGCGACGTAGTCAGAGCCGAGAACAAAGGCGTGCGGCCCTTGCGATCGGTTGTATTCGGATCGACACCACGTGCCAGCAAGGCCGCGCATAACTCGGTGCAACCCTGTGCCACCGCGTGTGCGAGCGGCGTGCGTGCCTCGGCATCTGCGCCAAACAGGTCCGCGCCGCGCTCGATCAAGCGCAGTGCGAAGTGCTCCAATTCCGCGCGCGGAGCATTCGCAGGCACGCACGCGGCGCAGATTTGCGCCAGCACTCCGCAGCCTGCCGGTTGTGCGCCGGTCTCGAACAATTGATTCGCGGCGGTGAGCGTATCCGGTAATTGTGCAAGGGCGGCCTGCAGCAGAGGTACGCCGACTTCGTCACAGGCATTGGGGTCGAGTCCGCGATCGAGCAACCAGCTGCGTGCGGCGGTGGCGTCTGCCTGCCTTGCCAATGCAAGATACAGACGCGCGCACACGGCTTGCGGCCAGCCGCGGACCGCTCCGCCGAATTTTTCCACAACGTGCCAATTGGCAAAACGCAATGCGTCAAGCAGATGTTCTGCCGAATCTTCGGCATACGCTGCGGCCGGAGAGCCGTCGCCCAGATTCGCTGGTCGCGGATACTCCGGGTCGAGTAGCGCGACGATGTTCCAGCGTCCGCCAGCGGCGGCGAAATCGACCGCGCGACGCCCATCCCTGGCTGGCAGCTGCCGTGAAATGCCCAGAGTCAGCAGGCGGCGCACGCTTTCCTCACCGGTGCGCAGCGATTGTGCGGCGATCGTCAAGGCCGTGCGACCGGCGTGATCAACTGCATCCGGCGACGGCCGGAATGGCGCGAGCGTATCGAGTACTGCGTACGCATCAGCGCGTGCGGCCTCCATTAATGCCGTGGTCCCGTGTGCGTCGGCGGCATCGACACGCGCACCGGCATCGAGCAGGACGCGCACGATCGCAACGTGGCCGTTCAGGGCGGCCGTAATCAGTGCGGTGCGGTGCAACGTGTCACGCGCATCCACGCGCGCGCGGCGCTTGAGCAGCAGTTGCACACCCTGAGCGTCGTCCTCGGCAGTCGCGGCGGCAGCGATGATCGCGGGCTGCGCCTGTGCCGGTTCGGTTGCCGCTCCGCGCTCGAGCAGAAAGCGCACCAGATCCCAATTCGACGCCGCGCAGGCCACTGCCAGCGGCGTCTGGCCGTCGCGATTGATCGCATCCAGCCGCGCACCCGCATCGCATAGCAGTGCGGCCACGATCGGGCGCGCGGAAAGCGCCGCAAAATGCAGCGGCGTGTGGCCATCGGCATCCGCGCAATCGGCGCGCGCGCCGTTGGTCAGCAAGGTCATCACGGCCTCGGGCCGGCCTTCGCGGCTGTCGCGCGTGGCCGCGATGAGCGCTGGCAAACCGGCGTGAGCGCGCTCCAAATCGGCACCGCGTGCGATGAATCCACGCAGCAGACGCAGATCCGGATTGAGTACCGCCAGTATCAGCGCTGCGCGCTGGTCGCGATCCAGCGGCGGTGGGGCGCTGTCGGGATCCGCGCCATGTTCGAGCGCGGCCAGTGCCAATTGCGTCTGTCCCGCGCGCACGCAGCGCAGCAGCATGGCATTCAGATCGGTTTCACTCAAGCCCGATGCACTCGTCGCCAGCGTCTGCTCCGCAGGCGCTTCCACCGGTGTGTCGGGCATTGTCATCGCAGGTTCTGGCATGCTGCCCGTCCGCGTACGGCGGCGATCAAGCAGCCACGCGCTGACGCTACGTTGGAAAATCAGCCAGCTCAATACCGGAACAGCTCCGGCAAATATGCCCACAGTGGTTGCGCGCCATGGGTCGCGCGCGGCGGTGGTGGCAACACCGGAGATCCAGAGTGCACCTTGTGTCAGCGCGAGCAAGGCAAGCGCCACGAGCAAACCGTGACTAAAAAATACCTCGTTGTCCGCGGTCAAGCGCCAGGCTGCGCGCAGGCGGCCGCTGAAGGCATTCGACTGCGACGCCGTACGCCGCACAGCGACCGCGGCGAATGCCGGCCATACCCGCCACAATGCCAACAATGACAGGACAACGGCGGCGGAAACCGCTAACGCGGCGCCGAGCGATGCCTCGCTGCGCAACCACGCGAACGGATAACCGATAACGGCCGCGCCGAACCCGGAATAGACGGCAAGCATGGACAGGTAGACGACGGCATTGCCTGCGTCGCGGCGCAGACTCGATCCAGGGCGCGGTCTGGCCAGGCGCACGACAACTTGCATGCTGGCCGCTTCGGCAATCAGCAAGGCGGCAAACGCCGGCGCACCCTGGAAATATATAGCTACCGCGAAGGCGGCAACGGCGATGCCGAACCAGACGAGAGTCGATCGTGCAGTGTGCGAAATCGGCAATCGTTTTTTCGGCATCATTCTCGGCAACTGGTGGGTATCGGCAAGCGCGAGTATATCGACCTGTGTAGGAAATTTTTCGCGTACGCGGAAATCCCCGCGGGATTTCCCCAACAAAAAACCCCCGTCGCGAGGACGGGGGTTGGAATAAA
>JBOHYL010000047.1:0-6705 GCA_050737915.1 Rudaea sp. | reverse complement strand
GGCGAGCACTTCGTCCAGCTGTGTACCGGGAACATCCAGCGTGATGTCCTGCGACAACTTGCCCGCCGTCGCAGGCAGCCAACGCGACAATGCCGACGCCAGAACGACGCGCGCCATCCGGGGCGGGCGCGGTTATCCTCTGGACTGTTTCTTGGCGTGCTTTTCGGCGCGTTTTTCCTTGAGTGTCTTGGCCGGTTTCTTCTTGTCGTCTTTTTTCTGGTTCATGCCTTTGCTCATGACACACCCTCCTCATTGGGTTATGGGTAGTGGAATCGTATCACCGCGCCAGGCGCGCTGCAGCTGCAGCGACCAGAACGGAATATCCCGGCGCAGGCGATAGCCGATACGCTCATACAACTGCTTGGCGTGGGTGTTTTCGTAGCTTACGTGCAGGAACGGGGTACACCCGCGTGCAAGCGTATCGTTGGTCAGCAACGCGGTCAGCCGCCGCGCATAGCCGCGGCCGGCAAAATCCGGATGCGTGCAGATCGCGCTCAGCTCGGTGTACTTGTCCATGCCAAGCCGCTCGCCGATCATTGCGGCCAGCCGACTGCGGCCGTTCTTGTCCGGCAGGTAGATACCGAAATACCGGCCCAATTCCATCGTACGCGGACGGAAATAATGCGGATAGACCAATGCCGTGAGTGCCAGTACGTCGGCGCGGTGCATTGCGTTCAACTCCACGACTTGCGGCCCGTCGATCACCGCAATCGGCTCGGTGCACATCATTTGTGCGAGATCGTCAAACGAGTGCAGAATCCACGCGTTCGACGTCCGCGGCGCCACGCCCAGCAGCAACACAGTCTCATCGGCAGCGAGCAATGGTGCGATCGCTGAATCCGCGCTCACAGCCGCATGCGCGACGCCAAGAAATGGCGCGTAGTCCGCCGGGTAACGAGCGGCATCGCCGTTGCACTGAGCCAAATGGCGATGCCGGCTGCGCAACGAGGGCCAGAAGGGATTGTCGAGATCGGATTCCGTCACAGTGGTATCGTAGCGCGGAACTGCCTTTTCCGATCACGGAGATCCCCCATGCAAACCCCCGCCTACGCCGCCCAGGCCGCCGACAAGCCGCTCGCCCCCCACACCATCACGCGCCGCGCACCCGGCGCGCACGACGTGCAGATCGATATCCGCTACTGCGGCGTGTGCCATTCCGACTTGCACACCGCACGCGGCGAATGGGGCGGCACTCTCTATCCCTGCGTGCCCGGCCACGAAATCGTCGGCACCGTGACCGCGGTTGGCGCTGCGGTCAAAGGCTTCAAGGTCGGCGATGCCGTCGGTGTTGGCTGCCTGGTGGGCAGTTGCGGCCACTGCAACTCGTGCAAGGACGGCGAGGAAAACTACTGCGAGAATGGTTTCGTCGGCACCTACAACGGCCCCGCGGTCGAAGGCGGACACACGTTCGGCGGCTATTTCACCGGTATCGTCGTCGACGAGAAATTCGTCCTCCACATCCGCCACAAGGACAACCTCGCCGCGGTCGCACCGCTGCTGTGCGCCGGGATCACCACGTATTCGCCGCTGCGCCACTGGAATGTCGGGCCGGGCAGCAAGGTCGGCATCGTGGGTTTGGGCGGCCTCGGCCACATGGGCGTCAAGATCGCCCACGCGATGGGCGCGCACGTCGTGCTGTTTACCACCTCTGCGGGCAAGCAGGCTGACGCCAAGCGGCTGGGCGCGAACGAGGTGGTGATGTCCAAAGACTCCGGCCAAATGACCAGGCACGCCAACAGTTTCGACTTTATCCTCAACACCGTGGCCGCGCCGCATAACCTGGACGCGTTCCTGAATCTGCTCAAGCGCGACGGCACCATGTGCCTGGTCGGAGCACCGGCGACACCACATCCCTCGCCGCAGGTGTTCAACCTGATCTTCAAGCGTCGCCAGCTTGCCGGCTCGTTGATCGGCGGCATCCGCGAAACCCAGGAGATGCTGGATTTCTGCGCTGAACGCGACATCGTCAGCGACATCGAGATGATTGCCATGCGCGACATCAACGTCGCCTACGAACGCATGCTCAAGAGCGACGTGAAATACCGTTTCGTGATCGACATGGCGACACTAAAGCAGGAAGCCAAAGCCGCATAACGGACGCCGCAGCGACAAAACAGTGAGCAAAGGCAGCCACGACTACACGGACGATCCGCGCAACGCGTCGATCCGGATCGACGTCAACGGCACCCTTTTCGCCCGTGACGAAGCGCGCGTGTCGGTGTTCGACTCCGGCTTTGTGCTCGGCGATGGTGTCTGGGAAGGCCTGCGTCTGCACGACGGCGGCCTGCCCTTTCTCGATCAGCATCTGGATCGATTGTACGAAGGCGCGCGTGCGATCGATCTGGATATCGGCCTGACACGCGAGCAATTGACCCGGCGCATTGTCGATACACTGCGCGCGAATGCGATGCGCAGCGACGTGCATATCCGGCTGATGGTGACGCGCGGGATCAAGGCCACGCCGCATCAGGACCCGCGTTTCGTGATCGGCGCGGCCACCATCGTCATCATCCCCGAATACAAGCAACCATTGCCGGCCACCGTAGCGCATGGCATCCGTCTGTTTACCGTGCACGTGCGCCGTGGCGCGCCGGATGTGCAGGACCCGAAACTGAACAGCCATTCCAAACTCAACTGCATCCTCGCCTGCATTCAGGCGCAGAAGGCTGGTTATGACGAAGCACTGATGCTGGATCCGCATGGCTTCGTGGCCACCTGCAACTCAACGCACTTCTTCATCGTACGCAAGGGCGTGGTTTGGACGTCCACCGGCAACTATTGCCTTGGCGGCATTACCCGCGCCAATGTGATTGGTCTGTGTCGTGCCAACGCTATCCCGGTGTTCGAGAAGAATTTCAGTCTCACCGACGTCTACGGCGCCGAGGAAGCATTCGTCACCGGCACCTTCGCCGGCGTGGTTCCGGTGTGCGAGATCGACGGTCGCACGATGGGTGACGGCGCTCGCGGTGCGATGGTCGCGCGTCTGCAAAAACTCTACATGCAACTCGTGAAGGACGCCAGCACAAAAGGTCCGCGCGTGTGACTGCGCCGCTGCGCATCGCCATGTGGTCGGGTCCGCGCAACATCTCTACCGCGATGATGCGCGCCTGGGAGAACCGCAACGACACGGCCGTTATCGACGAACCGTTTTACGCGCATTACTTGAAAGCGACCGGCGTGCAACATCCGGGACGCGATGCGGTAATTGCTGCGCAAAGCACCGATGCGGCGCAAGTCGCGGCGGTACTTACCGGGCCGATTCCAAACGCCAAACCGATCTGGTATCAAAAACACATGACCCAGCACATGCTGCCGGACATGTCGCTCGATTGGCTCGACCAGGTCACTAACTGCTTCCTGATTCGGGAGCCCGAAGCCGTAGTCGCCTCCTTCACCATCCAGCGGCCCGATGCCGCTGCATGGGAACTCGGCTTCGAGCAACAGGCGCGCTTGTTCGACCACGTGTGCAACCAAGTTGGTCATGCGCCACCAGTGATAGACGCCGCGGACGTGTTGAAGAATCCGCGCGGAACGCTGGACAAGTTATGCGCGAAACTCGGAATCGCCTTCAGCGAACGAATGCTGTACTGGCCCCGCGGTCGACGCGCAAGCGACGGCGTATGGGCACCACATTGGTACGCGGCGGTGGAACGTTCGACCGGGTTTGCGCCATACAAACCACATGAGGCCAAGTTGACCGCGTTTCAGCAAAAGCTTGCAGAGGAGTGCCGGCCGTTTTACGAGCGGTTAGCGCGATATCGGTTGGGTGCAGCGTAAAGTGCCAAATATCGCACACGTTCTTCAATCATCAACTCGCGGGCCGAGTGCGGTGCCCAACACGGTTCGCATCATTCAATCGCCAGCGCACGCTTCAATGGGCGCCGCAATCCAAACGCCAGCACACCACCGGTCGCGGCAATGCCAGCGTGCATTGCCCAGAAACCAGCCGGTGTCATGTGTTCGTAGAAGCCGCCCAGCCAGCCGATGAGTGTGTTGGCGACGAACAGGCTGAGGAACACCGCGCCCATCATCGTCGCCTTCACGGTTTCCGGCGCGGCGCGCGACACCAGCGCGAGCAAGGTCGGCCAGTAATAGAGGAACCCAATGCCGAGAAGTACGTCGTAGGCGATCGGTACGATGGCATTGGTGCGCGAGCTGAACAGACAAGCAATCACCAGCAGCAGGTTGGCGAACGCGGTGATCCAGGCGCCCGTGGCGATCTTTCCCAGATCATCCGGCTCGCTGCGACGTGTGGCCTGCCAGCGCCACAGCGCGAACAGCACTGGCACGCCAAGGATGCTGGCCAGTGGATCGATCGAGCTGAACCACGCGACTGGCACCTGGAACCCGAGCAGATTCAGATCCACGCTGCGGTCGATCCAGATCAGATTGACGTTGGTGTTCTGGTAATAGCCGATGCTCTGGAAGATGGTGATTGCCGACACCACGGCGATCGCAGCGATAATGCGCCACTGGCGGCGATCCAGCGATGTTGTTTCGCGCACGATGTTCGCGCGTGGTCGATCCGCCGGCAGATAGCGAAAACCGGCGATGTAGGTGAACAGCCCGATCAGCATCAAAGCGCCGGCCAGCCCGAAACCCGCGTGCCAGCCATACAGCTGCGCCAGCAATCCGACTGCCAACGGGCCGACTACTGCGCCGACATTGATGCCGATCGAGAAGATCGCGAATGCACGAGTGCGGGCTTCGCCATCCGTTTCGGCATACAGTTCGCCCACCTGCGTCGAAATATTGCCCTTCAATAATCCGCAGCCGGTGATCAGCAGAAAGAGCGCGAGAAGAAACGAGGCGTCGAACGCCATCGCCAGATGCCCCGCGCTCATCATCACCGCGCCGATCATCACCGCCAAGCGACGACCGGTGAACCGATCCGCGACCCAACCGCCCAGCACCGGCGTGAAATACACCAGACCCGTGTAAAACCCCATGATCTGCGACGCGAGTGCCAGCGTCGTCATTGGCCCGAACACGGATTCGAGCGTGGCACGGAATGCGGAGAATCCGGCGATATGCTCGACATGGCCCGGCAGCAGCAGCGCCTGGCTCATGTACAGCACCAGGATCGAGGTCATGCCGTAGTAGGAAAACCGTTCCCATGCCTCGGTGAAAGACAGATACGCCAGCGCGATCGGCTGGCCGAAGAACTTGCGCGGTCGATCGGTCAGGACTGCGGCGTTCATGGGATTCCAGGTTTTGATGATACTAACCGGGAATCAGACATTACGGAGTGATGGGCGATCAAGCCGTGTTGATCGCCGCTGACTTCGCCTCTTTCTCGAGCCGCGCCTCAGCCGCCGCAACCATGGCCTTGTAACGCGGATCGTCACGGAGCATGTCCAGATCGGGATCGGCTTTGGCGTAAGGCAGGAAAGTATTCGTGACCGATTCAAACACCGGCGCGAGCATGTCCAATGCCCCCTGCTTGTCTTTCAGGTGAGCGCTCAGCGCGCATGCAAAGTTGTAGCGCATAGTGAAGCTGTTCGGGTCGATCAAGAGAGTGCGTTCCATTCGCGCCTTGCACCGCTCTGTCTCCCCGAGTACGGCGAGCGCATAGGCACTGTAAGCCGTGACATCGGCGTTGTTCGGATCATGTGCAAGGACGACGTCGGTACGTTTGACCGTAAGGTGTGCAGCGCGGCGGGTCGCCTCGCGATCACCCAAAGCGGTATAACAGCTCATCAACATGTTCGACGAATTAATATCTGCATCCATCAGTACTACTGCTCGGTCGTAAAACCGAGCGGCGTCTTCGTAGCGGTGCAGTTGGTAGTTCAGGCGCCCTGCCGAGCGATTGACTTCGTAGGATTCCGAATCGAGCTCCAGCGCAATGGCAACTTCAGCGGCAGCGTTATCGGCATCCCCATCTTGTAGTAGAAGCTGGGCCTTGATCGCGTGTGCCTCGGCAAGCTTGGGATCAAAAGCCAGTGCCCGTTCCGCAGCCGCCATGCCGTCCTCGGAACCCTTGCCTTGCATCCAGCGCGACCTGAAGTATCCGACGGCCATCAGCGCCCACGCCTGAGCGTAGTGTGGGTCGATTTCGGTGGCGCGGATACATAGCCGAACGATCGCTTCCGCCGATCGGGCATCGCCCTCTTGGCTGGTTACATAGGTCTGCCGTGCCATCAGATAGAGGTTGTGCGCGTCGGCATTTTCAGTGCCGCGCCGCACGATGGCCTTCTTCTCCTCCGGCAGCAGTCTCAATTTCAGCGCCTTAACGATCGCCTCGGAAATCTCGTCCTGCAAGGCAAAAATGTCACTGGACTCACGGTCATAACGTTCTGCCCAGACGTGGTTATCGCTCGCGGCATCGATCAATTGCGCGTTGATGCGTATCCTGCCACCAGCCTTGCGCACGCTGCCTTCGAGCACGTGGCTGACCTTGAGTTCGCGCGCGACTTTGGCAATTTCCGCGTGCTTGCCCTTGTAACGGAATGCGGTATTGCTCGACGTCACTGCCAGCGCGGATACCTTGCTCAAGTCAGTAATGATGTCCTCGGTAATGCCGTCGCTGAAGTATTCCTGCTCCGGATCGCCGCTCATGTTGGTGAAAGGCAGCACGCAAATCGTGAAGCGAGGAGAATCCTTGCCGGCGGCCGCTGGTGCCGAAGTGCTTGCGGCTTTCGCGGATTGCGCCGCCTGCGTGCGCGCGATCATGGTGCTCAGCGCGCGCAGGAACTCCTGCGC
>JBOHYL010000046.1:0-4174 GCA_050737915.1 Rudaea sp. | reverse complement strand
CCACTGGCGCGCGCAATTGTCGTTGGTGCCGAAGAACGCGGCATCGCCATCCCCAACGCCGAGGACTTCGCCGCACTGACCGGCCGCGGCGTGCGCGGACGCGTCGGCGGACGCGATGTCGCGCTGGGCAACGCGCGGCTGCTCGACGAGCTTGGCACGCCCGCCGACGAAGCCGTGCGTGAACGCGCCGACGCGCTGCGCGGTGAAGGTGCGACGGTGATGTTTCTCGCGGTCGAGCGCACGCTGGCCGCTCTGCTTGTGGTGGCCGACCGCATCAAGCCGAGTACGCCCGAGGTGATCCGTCGCCTGCACGAGGCGGGCCTGCGCATCGTGATGTTGACCGGCGACAACGCCACCACCGCGCAGGCAGTCGCGCGCACGCTTGGTATCGATGAGGTACACGCCGACGTCTCGCCGGCGGGCAAGGCGGCGGCGATCGAGAAATTCAAGCGCGAAGGTCGCCGTGTGGCGATGGCCGGCGATGGCATCAACGACGCGCCCGCGTTGGCCGCAGCCGATGTCGGCATCGCCATGGGCAGCGGCACCGACGTTGCCATTCAGAGCGCGCAGGTCACGCTGGTGAAGGGCGATCTGACCGGAATCCTGCGCGCCCGTGCGCTGTCGCGGGCAACGGTGCGCAATATCCATCAGAACCTGTTTTTCGCTTTCGCCTACAACTCCCTCGGCGTGCCCATTGCGGCGGGTGCGCTGTATCCGCTCACCGGTGTGATGCTCTCGCCGATGGTCGCCGCGTTGGCCATGAGCCTGTCGTCGCTGTCGGTGGTGACGAACGCGCTCAGGTTGCGTGAGGCGCGGCTGTAGCGCTCAACCGACCTGCACGCAGGTCATCGAAATGGCGCTGATCACCGTCGTGTTGAAAAGGCGGATCGCTTCACCCTGGCGCTGCAGTGCGAGCGCGTACAACAGCGGCAGGTAATGCTCCGGAGTGGGAATGCCCATCGCCACATCCGCGCCGAGGGATTCCCGGTCGATCAACGCTGCATGGTCACCAGCCTCGATGCGCGCGCGGATCGCCGCGTCGGCGCGCGCGGCCCAGTCCGCTGCCGACGTGGCGTTGAAATCGAACAGACGCAGGTTATGCACGATATTGCCGCTGCCGACAACGAGCACGCCTGCGTCGCGCAGCGGAGCCAGTTCCTGCCCCAGGCGGTAATGGAAAGCGCCGGGTTGCGCGCTGTCCAGACTCAGTTGCAAGACCGGGATGTCGGCGCGCGGGTACATGATGCGCAGCACGCTCCAGACACCATGATCGAGGCCGCGTCCTGGATCGATGCGCATGCTCACGCTTGTGGCCAACTGCGCGATGTATTGTGCGAGTTCCGGATCGCCAGGCGCCGCATAACTCACGTCGAAAAGCGCCTTTGGAAAGCCGTAGAAGTCGTGAATGGTTTCCGGTGCCGGCGCGCCGCCGACGTACACCCCGCGCGTTTCCCAGTGTGCCGAAACGCACACGATCGCGCGCGGCCGCGGGATGCGCCGCGCCACGTCCTGCCAGCCGCGCGTGAAGGCGTTGTTCTCCAGTGCGTTCATCGGCGAACCGTGGCCGACGAACAACACGGGGAGGTGGCCGTTCATGGCTTGCCGCGCGTGTCCTGCGTCAGGTGCCGCCGCCGAACGGATTGCGCAGGCGCGACAGGATCGCGCCGCGGCTGGTATCGCGTTGCGCGGCCGGTTCGGTCGCGACGGGGGCGCCATCGACCTCCATGTAGCCTGCGGCATAGTAGGCATTGGTGAAATCGATCACGTCGGCCAGCGTGGCGCCGCTTTGTTCGGCCACTTCGTTCAGCGTTGCCGGCTGCTTCATCATTACGGTGGCGATGCGAAAGTGCTTGGGAAATTCGCGTTCGATCTGCGGCCAGCGGCCCAGCTTGTACTTCGCGTTGATGTCCATACCCGGCGCCAGATGGCCGGCGGAGCCGAGCGCGTGGCTGAGCCAGAGCAAACGCGTCAACGGCTGGCCCTTGCCCGAGGCCTGCATCCGCGCCAGCTCGACCGGGTTGACCTCGTGCAATTCTTCGGGTGCGACGATGCGCCCGCAATGCGGAGCGAGTGCGCGCAACGTGCCTTCGGCGTAATAGGTTTGGTGACCGGGATCGAGTACCAGGTCCGGTGCATCCGCACTGCGGATCCGCACGGCGGCTGCGAGTGCGTGTTCGGCCAGCCAGTCGTGCAGGCGGCGTTCCTTCGGCGACACCGCCGGTGCAGGCAGCGGTTCGGGCGCTGGCGCTGGTGCTGGTGCCGCATGGATCTTGACCGGCGCGCGCGCTATGGGTGGGGCTGGCGCGTGTGCGGATTCGTGATGATCCGGGGTGAGACCTGCGGCGCTGTCCAGCACATCGACGAGATTGGCGATGCTCACCGGCTTGCGCAACACCCGCTCGTATTCGTCTTCCAGCGGATGTCCGGTCAGCACGGCCACGACGCGTGAGTTGTGCGCACGCAGCCAATCCATGTGGCCGTAGACGGTGTCGACGTCGATAACGAGCAGTTCGGCATCGTCGCCGACATGCAGGCGCCATGCAGAATTCAGTTTCGGTGCAGCCTGGTTGAGCAAATTGCGCAGCAGTGCCACGTCGTCGTCGCTTGCGCCCTGTATCGCCAGCCGTCTGGCCATGATTCCCCCCGATGTGGAATGTTCCGAAAACGCGGCAGCGCCACGGCAAGTCTCAGGATTGTCCGCGATTTCACCGCCGGGTCAAGCGTGGATGCGGATTCAGCGTTTGAAAAACGGTTTGCGCAAACGGGCAAACAAGCCCGTTTCGGGCGGTGGCGTATGCCGCGGTTTGCGGCCTTCGACTTCGATGCGTCCGATCGCATCGTATGCGCTGACGAGATCGAACACAGCTGCCATCGGCACACCACTGATAGCAGCGATTTCGTTGAGTTTGGCCGGATGGACGAGCGCTGCGACGACGCGTGCATGGTGGGCAATGTCGACAGCCTCCAGCGCAGCACCGGAGAGCCGAAAGCGCCCGCCGGGGTCTAGGTGCCGCGACAATCGACCGCCAGCGTGAACGTAGGCGTCGAGCCACACCAGGTGCGCGTAGGGTCTGGCCGGTTGCTGCGTGCGCAGACGTGCCAGATCCTGCGAAGTCACCGGCCGCCATGACGAACGCGCCAGCTCGGCATGGCAGTAAGGTACCAATGCGGACAATCCGCGCTGCGCGTGAAAGGTCTTTTCCTTCGGATCGAGCACCAGTTCCGGCGCGCCTTGTAGAGCGGCCCGCGCCGGCCCACCGAGCAGTTGCAGGCGCAAATAGTCGCGCAAAGGATGCTTGGACGCCGTGTTTTGCGCTTCGCCGTCGTCGGCGATATTGATGCCTTCGAGTTTTTGCGTGGATCCGCGCATACCTTCGATCGATTCCGCGATACGCCGATCGCTGCGCGCCGATACCGTGCGGCTGCCGCGCTCGATTCGCGTTTCGGTGTCGAGCTGTTGCGGCACGGCGAACTGCGGCTTGGACGCTTCGCTGTCCGGCTTGAGCAATTCGTCCAGGCCCATTGCCGGCGCAGAATCGCGCTGCACGCGGGCGCTGGCGATCTGGTCGTCCTCGACCTGGAAATCCCGGTCGAGCCGTTCGCTCGCATAGAAATCGTCGGTCATGCGCAGCAGGGACTCGCCCATATCCGCACTCGAAGCCCCGGTATCGGTGAGCGCCGCCAGCAGGCCGGCGGCCTTGAGCGGCTTGAGCAGGTGTATTTCGCCGCTGCGCAGTGCTTCCTCATTGTCGAATACGGCACAGCGCCTGCCGCCGCTGAAGGCGCGATTGCGCGCGATCTGTCCGGCGAGTTCAGCCGGATTGACAACGACAAGGTCGGCGTTCTCTTCGGTGCCCCAGCGCCAGTTCTGCTCCAGCTCGCCGGAAATCTTGCGCAGCAACAGGCGCAGGTGTGCGGTTTCCTCTTCACTTAGGCCGATTACAGCAAGGTATTTTTCGGTGGCCACTGGCCGGTTCCTGCAATGCCCGCAAAGCGCGTCTAGTGTACTTCAAAATCGACCGTCTGTGCGCGTTCAGGACGCGTTGACGCCAGCCACTGCGGCCGCCTCCGCGGTGGCGCGGGTGCGCTGCTGCAGCTCCCAAAGCGCGGCATAACGGCCGCCCAGTGCGAGCAGACCGGCATGGTTGCCGCGCTCAACGATACGGCCGTGTTC
>JBOHYL010000045.1:0-16067 GCA_050737915.1 Rudaea sp. | reverse complement strand
ATTTCGAATTGGGCCGTGTTTTCCGCAACGGCGAGGCAGGGCACAGGCATAATCCCGAGTTCACGATGCTCGAGTGGTACCGCATCGGCTGGGTTCATCGACGCCTGACCGACGAAGTCGTCGAACTGGTGCAAGCGGCGTTGCGCCTGGTCGAGCGCAAAGCGCAAGTACACATAACCAGCTATCGTGATCTGTTCCTTGACGCACTCGCGCTCGATCCGTTTTCGGCAGACGCTGAGCAACTACACCTTGCGCTGGGCGAAGTTCGCATCGAACCGACTGGATTGACCCGTGACGACTGGCTGGACCTGTTGCTTACCCATCGCATCCAGCCGCAATTACCGCGGGATCGCATCACAGTGGTATTTGACTATCCGGTCACGCAATGCGCATTGGCGAGAATCCGCGACGGCGATCCGCCGGTAGCCGAACGCTTTGAGTTGTATCTTGGCACGCAGGAATTGGCCAACGGCTATCACGAACTTACCGACGCGACTGAGCAGCGCATGCGTTTCGAGCGCGACAATGGGCGCCGTCGCGAGCGCGGCTTGCCGGAATTGCCGCTCGATGAACATTTTCTCGCGGCGCTCGGAAGCGGTATGCCCGATTGCGCCGGGGTCGCGCTGGGTATCGAACGCCTGTTGATGGCGATGACGGGGACAGACGATATTCGCGACGTGTTGGCTTTTCCCTTCGCTGAAGCGTGAGAGGTATACTTGCCGCGCTACGTTGAGGTCGGATCGATGAATACCCGTTTGTGGTTTTTCGTCTTCGCCTTGTCGGCCGCCGCGCCAGCGGCGCATGCCTATGTCGTCAACTCCTATCCCAGCGGCGACGAGACGTTGTATCTCAAATGGGGCGACGACAATCACGCGGGCACGCCGGGCGGCATCGTGTATTGGTCGTTCATGCCTGCCGGCACGCCGGGCAATGCAGCCTATTGCGCGGACGCCTGTCCCGGCAGCAGCCTGGATGCGATCAACATCGAGATTTCTCCCGGCGGTGGATTCGACCCGAAGAAACTGTCGGATCTTGAACCCGAGATCGAAACCATGATGGCGCAATGGGCGAGCTACAGCGGCATTCAGTTCGTGAAACTTCCTTCCGACAGCGGCGTGCCAATCAACGATCCGCTTGCCGTGCCGCCGGCAACCGGACAGATTCGCATCGGTGTGTTCGCGTTCGCCAGCGGCGGTGGCGGCGTGGGTTACTCACCGCCACCGAACGGCGGAACCGGTGCGGGCGACATCCTTTTCGACGCCAATTCGTATTATCAGGACTACGATCTTCCCGAAGGCAGCACATACGATACCTTTTACGCCCCGAATGACTTTCAGAGTCTGATGCTGCACGAGCTGGGTCATGCGGTCGGGCTGGAGCATCCGCCGTCTAACGATGGAACCTGTCCGGTGATGTATCCCTATCCGCCTTGTTACCCGATCATCAAGCGCCGACTCGAGCCGGACGACATTGCCGGCGTCTGGTTTCTGTACGGGGCAATTTTCGTGAACGGATTCGAGAATTGAGTGCCCGCCGCGAGCCGCACCCGGTCATCTTCAGAACTCCAGTTCCAGCGCCGCGCACAGGTAATCAATCGACGGTGCCAGACACTTGAATGTAGCGATGGCTGTCGGCAGCAAGTCCGACGAGCAGGCCAGCGCTTCGGAAAATTCTGCGCCGGCGGCAAAGCTTTTGCGTTTCAGATCCTCGATCAATTCGTGATCGGGCGGATACCCGCGCGGCGGGCGCGTCAGACTTTCGCCCCAGAAGCGGAAGAGCTCGCGGAACGTCTTGCTGCGCGTCACCTTTTTCCATGCCGCCGGATTATCGGTGAGAAAGTCGCGGATGCGCTGGAGTGTGGGTGGCTCCGGATGCCAGATGCCACCGCCAGCGAAGCAATCACGCGGCGCTATGTGCAGATAAAACGAGGGTGCCGCGACTTCGCGGCGACGCTCGTGAAACAGGCGCGCGCCGGCCCAGGCTTTGTACGGCGTCTTGTCGTTGGCGAAGCGCGTGTCGCGATGAATGCGAAACAGCGAACCGCCAGTCTTGCGCGGATCGGCGCGCATGTGAGTGCTGATCTTCGCCAGCGGCGATTGCAGATCGGCGACCAATTGCAGGAACGGCTCGCGCACATGCCGTTCGTAGTCGGCCTGATGCGCATGGAACCAGGGCCGATTGTTGTTGCGGGCGAGTGCACGCAAAAAGGTGAACGTATTTTTGGAAAAATAGGTTTTGCTCATGGTGCAGATGCTGTATCGGCGATCTCGTTGGTGATTTTGTGGTCCCAGGCCTCGAGCTGGTCGAGTACGATCTGTTGCGCTCCGGTCATAGCCGGTTCGGCGCGCAGCGTGGCGATTTCGGCGAGGTATTGATCCAGCGTCAGGATCGTCAGCGGAGTGGATTGGGTCAGGCGCGTGCGACGGAAATCGTCCCACCGTGTGCGTTCGCCGGCGCTGAGTGTGGCCGGAAAATTGCGCGCGCGGTAGCGGAACAACAGCTCGGTAAAACGTGCATCGCGGAAGCCGAAATTCCGTGTTCCCAGTTGTGCCGGCGGTGTGCGCCGCACTTCGTTGAACAAGCGCTTGTCGACATCGCTGGCAAAACCGTCGTAGATCGCCAGTTCCGGATCAGTCGCTGCGGCCACGCCATCTTGCGTGGCGAATACCGCGCGCAGCTTGTCCGCCAGGTTCGGCGCGCTGCGCAGCCGCTCGAGGTGCGTCTCGCAACGCGCGACGTCGAGATGGATGCGCTGCACGTTGACGCCCTTGAGCACGGATAACGGCGCCAACGCCGGGGACTTGTTCGCCGCCACCGCCTTGAGCGGAATCCGCGCGATGTTTTCAGGCAGATCGGCACGCGGGGTGAATACGCGATCCGCGATTTCTTCGGCAGCAAGTTCCAGCAGCGGTGCCGGATCGGCATCCAGGTCGTAGACGATGACCTTGTTCGGTTGCTGGGGATGCAAGGCCAGCGGTACGACCATCGCCAGACAACCGCGTTCGGCCGGAAAGCGCACCGAGACGTGCAGTACCGGAGTGCGATGGACGTAATCCAGATAGCGGAACGCTTCGGCTTTGCGGCGCAAACCGAGATGGAAATCCCACAGGCGTGGCTGCGTGCGCTTGAGCAGACGCGCGAGTGCGATCGTCGCCTGCACGTCGGACAGCGCATCATGCGCGTGTGTGTGTGTCAGGTGGTTCGCTACGGCGAGGTCTTGCAGCCGGAAACTCGGCATGCCGTCGTCGCGTAGTGGCCATTCGATGCCAGCGGGCCGTAGCGCATAGCACATGCGCGCCAGATCGATGATGTCCCAGCGCGAATTGCCGTCCTTCCACTCCCGTTCGTACGGATCGTAAAAGTTCCGGTACAGCAGATTGCGGGTGAACTCGTCGTCGAAACGGATCGAGTTGTAGCCCACGCCGCAGGTGCCGGGAGCAGCCAGTTGCTCGTGCATCTGTGCGGCGAATTCGGCTTCGATCACGCCTTCGCGTTCCGCAATTTGCGGCGTGATGCCGGTGATCAGACACGCCTGCGGAATCGGCAACACATCCGGCGCGGGTCGGCAGTATAGCGAGACCGGATCGTCGACCGGTTCCAGGTCGAGCGTCGTGCGCTGGCCGGCGAATTGTGCAGGACGGTCGCGGCGTGGATCGGTGCCGGTGGTTTCGTAATCGTGCCAGAAGAAACTCGCTGCGCGCATCCGTGCAGTTTACACGTCAGGCTTGGCTCGCGTCGCCGAAGTTTTCGCTGCCCTGTACGATTTCGAGTTGACCATTCGCTGCACGCAGACTGGGTTGCGGCCGCCCGATGTAGTAACCCTGGGCTTGATCCACGCCGCAGGCACGCAGGGCGCGCAGGATTTCCGGACGATCCACCTGTTCGGCGATGGTGATCTTGCCGATCGAGTGTGCGATTGAGGTGATCGCACCGATCACCGCCAGGTCAACCGGATCGTTGAGCAGTTCGCGGACGAAGGAGCCGTCGATCTTGAGGAAATCCACATCCAGATGCTTCAGATGCGCGAACGAGGAAAAGCCGATGCCGAAATCGTCCAGCGCGAAGCGGCAGCCGAACGGCTTCAGCACAGCAATGAGTTGACGCACCGCCTCCAGATGCTGCAAGGCGCCGAATTCGGTGATTTCGAAAATCACCGCGCGCGGATCGATACCGAATTCGACCAGACAATCGGTGATGTAACTGCCGAGATTGCCTTGCGTGACCGATTGCGCAGAGAGATTGATGGACAGGCCCGCCGGCAGATCGTTGCGTGCGTGATCGCGCAATGCGGCGAATGCGTGGCGGATCACCCAGCGATCGATGTCGCCGATCATGCTGAAGCGCTCAGCCGCCGGCAAAAACGCGTTTGGCGCGACCAGCGAACCGTCGGGTGCGCGCAGACGTACGAGGATTTCGTAAAACAGGCGCTGCTGCCCGACATGCTGGCGCAGATGGCGCGTCCACAGGGCGCCGTGCTGTTCGGGCAGTTGTTCGCTATCGAGTTGTGCCAGCGGCAGGATCGGTTGGAAATGGAGTGCGAAGCCGTCGTTTTTCAGAGCCGCTTCCAGACGCGCCGACCAGCCCAGTTCCATGTCCATGCGTGCGCGCTGGTCGGTATCCGCCGAGAATACGTGAATCTGATTGCGGCCATTGCGCTTGGCCAGGTGCAGGGCGACGTCGGCGGCTGCCATCACTTCGCTGCGCGAGGGCGTGTTTTGATCCAGCCGGGCCACGCCGATGGAAGTGCCGACACGGTAACTTTTGCCGCCGTAGGTGAACGGCAACGCGCCGATCGATTTGCGGAACTCGTCAGCGATATGCGCAATGTCGGCCTTTTTGACGTTGCGCAGGATCACCGCGTATTCGTCGCCGCCCATGCGTGCAATGTGGTCGCTGGCGCGCAAGCGCGCAGCAAGGCGATGGCCGATCTCTACCAGCAATTGATCGCCCGCGGTATGCCCGGCGGTATCGTTGATGTACTTGAAACGGTCCAGATCGATAAACAGCAGCAGCGACACCAGATCAGTGCGCTTCAAGCGCACGACTTCCTGTTCGAGCTGGGTTTCGAACCAGGCGCGGTTGTGCAGTTTGGTCAGGGCATCGTGATTGGCCTGCCAACGCAGCTCTTCCTCGAGCATGCGCCGCGCCGAAATATCGCGAAACGCGACGACCGAACCCTCGCGACGACCGTCGACCTGCATCGGGAAGACGGTGCATTCCACTGGCAGTGCGTGCTTGGCGCGGCTCCAGAACACAGTTTGCCAGCCCGGCACCTGGCTGCCTTGGGCGTAGCATTGCGACAAAAAGCACGCGTTGCGTGGTACTGGGTTGCCGTCCTCATAGCTGTGATGGAAACGCTCGTAGGCCGATTCGCCGACCAACTCGCCGGCTTCGTCGTAACCGAGCATCTCCATCGCGGCCGGATTGACGAACTGGATCATGCCGCGGCGATCGACGCCGTACACGCCATCGCCGACGGAACTCAAGATGCTTTGCAGACGCAGCCGTTCGGCATCCACGGATTTGCGATCCTGCACCGTGCGCGCGAGCGAGCCCAACCGCGCGAGGAACAATTCGCGGGCCTCGCTCTTGAACAGGCATTCCAGTGCGCCGGCGGCGAGCGACTCGTTGATGACGCGATCCGAATAGGTGCCGGTGATGACCGCGGTCAGCACGTTGGCCGTGCGCGGGTCGTTGCGCAGTCGCTGCACCAGCACGGTGCCCGGATCGCCGGGCATGAAGTAATCGATGATGGCGAGGTCGAACGCGGTCGCCTGCGCCTTGCGCCAGCCGTCCTCGACATCCTCGGCGGTCTCCACCAGGTAGCCGTGCTTCATCAGCAGGCGCCTGAATGCGATGCGTACGGTAGCCGAATCATCCACGAACAGCACGCGCAGATGCGATTGCCCGCCGATGTCCAGATCCTGCGAAACCGCGGATGGCGGGTTGAGCAGTTTTGCCATCGCCTCGGCGCACTCACTGTAGTCGCTCCACAGCAGCAAGCCGGTGCTCGGACGCCGCATCATCCAGTTCACCGCGGCGCCGTCGTTGGTGTCGGCCAGAAGCAATACGGCGAAGTGTTCGAATTCGTCATGGCGCAGCAGGCCAAAAACCTGCTCGGCCTGCGCGTCATTGTGCTCGGGCCAGCCGAGGACGATGCCGCGGAAGCCAAGCGTTGTACTGCCCAGGCGCTCGATCAGGGGCAGAGCTTGCGCGTAGTCCGACAACTCGCTCACGGCAAAGCCGTGCGCAGCCAGCAGCGCATGCATTGCGCGCCGGCGAGTCGCCGAGGGTTCCACGAGCAGTATGCGATCCACGCAGCGTCCCCTAGAAAACTCCAGACACAACCATTCAAGTGTAGACAGGCACAGTCCATGCTGCAAATCCCGTGCCTCTGGGCAGGCGTGGCGCGTGAATGGTATGGTGCCGCCCAGCGTCGAGGGGCCTCAAAAATGAATCATCCACAGCCGCATGAAGACAATCTGATCTGGATCGACCTGGAGATGACAGGTCTGGATACCGATTCAGATTCGATCATAGAGATAGCAACCGTTATTACTGATAAGTATTTGAATATATTGGAAGAAGGACCGGAATTCGCCATTCATCACGAAACCGCGCGGCTGGAGGCAATGGACGACTGGAACCGCAGCCAGCACCGCAAATCCGGACTCTGGCAACGGGTGCTGGATTCAACGCTGGATTTGCCCGGTGCCGAGGCGCGGACGATGGATTTTCTGACGCGCTGGGTGCCCGCCGGCAAATCGCCCATGTGCGGCAATTCCATCTGCCAGGACCGACGTTTTTTGCACCGCCTGATGCCGCGGCTGGAGCGGTTCTTCCACTACCGACATCTGGACGTGTCCACGGTCAAGGAACTGGCGCGGCGCTGGGCGCCGGATTTGGCCAAGGGTTTCACCAAGGAATCCACGCACACGGCGCTCAGCGACGTGCGCGATTCGATAGAAGAATTGCGGTACTACCGGCAGTTCATGGGGCAGTTGGCAGGTGAAACCTGAGCTTCCCTCAGACTTCGATCCGCACCCGCTTTGTGCGTGCGCCGACGCCGGTCTTGATCGAAACCTGCGTCTTGCGGCAGCCGAATGCTTGCGCGATCAGGCCGATCAGTTCCGCATTTGCCTTGCCGTCGACCGGAGCGGATTTGAGCTGGGCCAGCCAGCTGCCGTCGGCGGCTTGTTGCAAGGAACTAGCGCGCGCATTCGGTTTGACCTTTACCGACAGCATCTTCATGGCTTGGCGCTGAGTGTGCGCAGCAGATTCTGCGCCGCGCCCAGGCGCTCGGCCGTGCCAGGCAGCGGCATGCGGATGCGCAGTTTGTCCTGACCATCCAGCGCGTACGTCTTGGGTTGCATCTGGATCAGACGGATGATGGTCATCGGCTCAATCGGCGGGTCGGGCTGGAAGCGCACGCGACCGCCGTTTTCGCCGAGTTCGAGCTTGCGGATACCGAGTGCGTTGGCGCCGAGCTTGAGCGCCGCAATTGCGAACAGGTTCTTGACGCTATCCGGAAGTAACCCGAATCTATCGATCATCTCCACCTGCAATTCGCGCAGCGCATCCGTGTCGCGCGCGCTGGCGATGCGTTTGTACAAGGTCAGGCGTGTGTGTACGTCGGCAAGGTAATCGTCCGGGATCAGCGCCGGCAGGTGCAGTTCCACTTCGGCGTCGTGTTCGCTGACCAGGTCGAAATCCGGCACGATGCCGCTCTTGAGCGCACGCACGGCGCGGTCGAGCAGGTCGGCATACAGCGCGAATCCAATTTCCTCGATCTGGCCGCTCTGTTCCTCGCCAAGCAGTTCGCCGGCGCCGCGGATTTCCAGATCGTGAGTGGCCAGAGTAAAACCGGCGCCGAGTTCTTCCATCGACGCAATCGCGTCGAGGCGTTTTTCCGCATCCGCCGTCATCGCGCGGCGCTCGGGTACGATCAGGTACGCGTAGGCGCGATGATGGGAACGGCCGACGCGGCCGCGCAACTGGTGCAACTGGGCCAGCCCGAAACGATCCGCACGATTGATCAGGATCGTGTTCGCGCTCGGCACGTCGATGCCCGATTCGATGATCGTCGTGCACACCAGCACATTGAAGCGCTGCCGGTAGAAATCCAGCATGACCTGTTCGAGTTCGCGCTCGGGCATCTGGCCGTGGGCGATGCGGATGCGCGCATCGGGCACCAGTTCGCCCAGTTCACGCGCTGTTTTTTCGATGCTGTCGACCTCGTTGTGCAAAAAGTATACCTGGCCGCCGCGACCGAGCTCGCGCTGGAACGCTTCGCGCACCAGCGCCGGATCGTAGGGTGCGACGAAGGTCTTCACCGCGAGCCGGTGTTCCGGCGGTGTGGCGATGATGGACAGATCGCGCAGCCCGGCCATCGCCATGTTCAGCGTGCGGGGAATTGGCGTGGCGGTGAGCGTGAGCAGGTCCACTTCGGCGCGCAGTTTCTTCAGTGTTTCCTTGTGGCGCACGCCGAAGCGGTGTTCTTCGTCGACGATGACCAGGCCCAGATCCTTGAACTTGACATCGGCTTGCAGCAGGCGGTGCGTACCGATCAACACGTCGATGGCGCCGTCGCGCAGCTTCGCCAGCACCGTGCCGGTCTCCTTCTTCGAACGGAAACGCGAAATCACGTCCACGCGCACCGGCCAGTCGGCGAGACGGTCACGGAAGTTCTGCCAATGCTGTTGCGCCAACAACGTGGTCGGCACCAGCACGGCGATCTGCTTGCCCGCGGTCGTGGCGACGAAGGCCGCACGCAACGCGACTTCGGTCTTGCCAAAACCGACATCGCCGCAGACCACGCGATCCATCGCCTTGCCGGAGGCAAGATCGGCGATCACGGCTTCGATCGCGCGCAATTGGTCCGGTGTTTCCTCGAATGGAAACGCGGCGGCGAATTGCTCGTACAACGCGCGGTCGTAGACGAAGGCATGACCGTGGCGAGCCTCGCGCTGCGCATACAGCGCGAGCAGTTCGGCAGCCGCATCGCGCACTTTCTGCGCTGCCTTGCGCTTGGCGCGTTCCCAAGCGTCGCCACCGAGCGAATGCAGCGGCGCCAGCTCCGGCGCGGTGCCGGAGTAACGCGACACCAGGTGCAACTGCGCCACCGGCACATAGAGTTTGTCGCCTTTGGCATATTCGATGGCAAGGAATTCGCCGCCGCTGCCGACGTCGAGTTTGAGCAGGCCTTGATAACGGCCGACGCCGTGATCCACGTGCACGATCGGTGCGCCGACGGCCAGTTCCGACAGATCGCGCAGCACTGCTTCCGGATCGCGCGCGACCGGTGTGCGTCGCCGTGTCTGTTGTGCGCGTTCGCCGAGTAGCTGGCGTTCCGTGAGAACGGTAAGGCCGGGTGCGGCCAGTGTGAAACCATCGTCGAGCGGTGCGACGGAGATGTACGTGTTATCCGTCAGGGTTGCGGCCGTATCAACTGTCGCCGTTGGTGCGTCGCCGTGGCAGCGCTCGACGCCGGCGACGAAGTCATGCCACGACGCAACAATGTTTGGTCGCAGCTGCACCGCCGCCAACTGTTCGATCAGCGCCTCGCGACGCCCGGCCGTATCGACACAGATCAGGACGCGACCGGCGTAGTCCGCGAGAAAGCGCTTGAGTTCCGCGGCGGGCGCCTCGCCACGCTGGTTGATTGGCAACATCGGTGCCGGTTGTGTACCCAGGTCGATGGCATCCGCATTGGCCACGCCAATTTCCACACGCAAACGCAGGTTCAACTGCTCGCGCAGGCGATCGGGCGGCAAATACAGTTCGGCGACCGGCAGGATCGGCCGCTCGAGATCATGCGCACGGCTGTCGTAGCGTGTTTGCGCCTGCTGCCAGAATGCATCGGCCGCATCGAGCGCATGTTCACCAAGCACGAACAGCGTGTGTGCGCCCAAGTAGTCGAACAGGGTTTCGCAGCGGTCGAAAAACAGCGGCAAGTAGTATTCGATGCCGGCAGGGGTCGTGCCTTCCTTCAGGTCCTGGTAGATCGGACAATGCCGCGGGTCGATCGGAAAGCGTTCGCGCAATACATTGCGGAATGCCTTGATGGATTCTTCCGTCAGCGGAAATTCGCGTGCCGGCAGCAGGTGCACCTTGTCCACCTTGTGTCGTGAGCGCTGCGTTTCCGGATCGAAACCTCGGATCGATTCGATTTCGCGGTCGAGCAATTCGATGCGATAGGGTTCGGCGCTGCCCATCGGAAAGATGTCGAGCAGCGAACCGCGCACGGCGAATTCGCCCGGCTCGGAAACCTGTGGCACATTGCGGTAGCCGGCTGCCTGCAGGCGCAACTGCTCGGATGCGAGTTCAAGCCGTTGCCCGCGTTCCAGCACCAGGCTCGAGCCGGCGACAAAGTGACGTGGCGCCAAGCGTTGCATCAGCGTGGCGGCCGGCACCACGAGTACGCCGCGCGTGGCCGCCGGCAACCGGTACAGCGTGGCGATGCGTTGCGACACGATCTGTGGATGCGGCGCAAACAGATCGTAGGGCAAGGTCTCCCAGTCGGGAAAATGCAGTACCTCAAGATCCGCACCGGCGAATATGCGCAGATCCGCTTCCAGGGCGTGCGCGGCATGCGTGTCGCGCATCACCGCGACGACGATGCCGGTGTGCGCACGTGCCGCTTCTGCGATGGCCAGCGCCTGCGCGCTGCCGTGCGGCGGACGCCAATACGCGCGCTGATTGGGATCGCGCGGCAATGGAGGATTCAGTACGGTCATTCGGTGGCTATGTGTGAACAAGCCCGGCGCCGGAGCACGGAGTGCCCAGCGCAAGGCCGCGCAGTGTAACGCGCCGGGCACCGGTGTGTGCATGCAGGTTCACAAGTCTTTACGCCACAGTGCCCGCTGTCGGGCGATAATCGCGGTTCCGTCGGATTCGCCGCAGGCTTGGCATGTTCAATCGGGTTCATCGCATCGGTGCATACGTTGTTTTTGCGGCGCTCGCCGCGTGTTCTGGCAAGGCGCCGCCGCCGGCCACGGCACCGGTACCCGTGGAAACCGCGCAGGCCCTGCGCAAGGCGATGCCCGAGCTCGTGCAGGCCGTGGGCACGGTCGAGGCGATCGACAGCGTGGCGGTGAAGTCGCTGGTCGATGGACAATTGCTCGAATGCGCAGTCAAGGATGGCGACGACGTCAAGCGTGGCCAGTTGCTGTTCCGCATCGATCCGCGTCCCGCACAGGCCACACTGGCGCAGGCAAACGCGGCATTGGCGAAGGACGAAGCCGCGCGCGATCTGGCACATGCGCAGGTCGAGCGCTATGCGCCGGTAGCCAAGCAGGGATACATTTCCGCCGATCAGATGCAGCAATACCGCACGGCGTTGAGCGCGGCAGCCGCGAGCGTGAAGGTCGATCAGGCCAACGTGGTCGCCGCGCAATTGACCTTGAGCTACACGCAGATCCACGCGCCGATCGACGGCCGTGCCGGTCGTATCCTGGTGCAGGCCGGCAATCTGGTGAAAGCCAACGACGTCAATTCGCTGCTCGTCATCAACCGCATCGCGCCGATCTATGTCAGTTTCGCGGTGCCCGGCCGCGAGGTCGAGAGCATCCGTGCCGCACAGGCGCACGCTGCACTGCCGGTGCAGGCATGGATCGGGGACGCCGCCGGACGCACCAGTGGAAAACTGGCCTTTGTGGACAACGCGGTGGATCCGGCCACCGATACGGTGAAGCTACGCGCCGAATTCGCCAACGCCGATCGCGCCTTGTGGCCGGGCCAGTTCGTCAATGTGTCGATGACGCTCGCAACCGAAGCAAACGCGCTGGTGATACCCGCCGCCGCAGTCAAGGAAGGGCCGGATGGCAAGTACGTATTCGTGATCGGCGCAGACGGCCGTGCCCAGCAGCGCGGCGTGACGGTAGCGCGCGATGTCGAAAATCAGGCCGTGATCGGGCATGGCCTGAATGCTGGCGAGACCGTGGTGACGGATGGCCAGTCGCGTCTGACCGACGGCGCTCTGGTTCGCAACGTGCCGGCCACACACTGAAGCCGCGATCGTGAGCGTTTCCGCCCTATTCGTGCGCCGCCCGATCATGACCACGCTGGTCATGGTCGGCATTCTGGTGTTCGGCATCGCCGCCTACCGGCTGTTGCCGGTGTCGGATTTGCCGAACGTGGATTTTCCGACGATCCAGGTCACCGCCAGCCTGCCCGGTGCTTCGCCGGAGACGATGGCGTCGGCGGTGGCGACGCCGCTGGAAAAGCAGTTCTCGTCGATCCCCTCGCTGGATTCGATGACCTCCGATTCGGGTCTTGGTCAGACCCAGATCACGCTGCAATTCAGCCTCGATCGCAACATCGACGCCGCGGCACTGGACGTGCAATCGGCGATCTCGGCGGCGCTGCGGCAATTGCCGGCGACCATGACGGTGCCGCCGACGTTCCGCAAGGTCAACCCCGCCGACGCGGCGATTTTCTATGTCGGCATGACCAGCAAGACGCTGCCGTTGTCGAAGGTGGACGAGTACGCCGAATCACTGCTCGCGCAACGCCTGTCGATGGTCGACGGGGTGGCCCTGGTCAATGTGTACGGCTCGGCCAAATACGCGGTGCGTATCGATCTGGACCCGGCCGCGATGGCCGCGCGGGGCATCGGCATCGACCAGGTGCAGACGGCCGTTGCCAACGGCAACGTCGATCTGCCCACCGGCACGCTCTACGGTGGCAATCGCACCTATAACGTGATGGTGAACGGACAGTTCGAGGCGGCCAAACCGTTCGCGAACCTGATCGTCAGCTACACCAACGGTGCGCCCGTGCGCCTGAGCGACATCGGCCATGTGTACGATGGCATCCAGAACGACAAGCACCTTGCCTGGTTCGACGGCCAGCGCAGCGTGCTGCTGGCAGTGCAGAAACAACCGGGTGTGAACACCATCGCCGTGGTCGAACGCATCCGCGCCGTGCTGCCGGAGTTCGAGAAACAGTTGCCGGCGGGCGCGAAACTGCAGGTGTTCTACGACCGTACCCAGAGCATCCGTGCCTCGGTCGACGACGTCCAGTACAGCCTGTTTCTGGCGCTGATTCTGGTTGTGCTGGTGATCTTCCTGTTCTTGCGCAATTTGCGCGCGACGATCATTCCGTCGCTGGCGCTGCCGATGTCGATTGTGGGCACGTTCGCGATCATGTATCCGTTCGGCTACAGCCTCGACAACCTGTCGTTGATGGCGCTGACCTTGTGCGTGGGCTTCGTGGTCGACGACGCTATCGTCATGCTGGAGAACATCTCACGCCATCTGGAAATGGGCAAGCCGCCATTGCAGGCCACGCTGGACGGCGCGCGCGAAATAGGTTTTACCATCGTGTCGATGACGCTGTCGCTCGCTGCAGTATTCATCCCGGTGCTGTTCATGGGCGGCATCATTGGCCGCTTGCTGCATGAATTCGCGGTGACCATCGTCGCCGCGGTGCTGGTTTCGGGTTTTGTTTCGCTGACGCTGACGCCGATGCTGTGCAGCCGCATGCTCAAGCCGCACGCGGGCGAGCGGCACGGCCGCGTCTACCGCGTGTGCGAGCGCGGTTTCGATGCGATGGCCGGTTTTTACCGGCGCACGCTGTCGGCCTGCCTTGCGCATCGACGTGCGGTGCTGGTCGCTTTCGGGCTGATCCTGATCGCAACGGTCGTGCTGTTCGTGAAAGTGCCGAAGGGTTTTTTGCCCAGCGACGATACCGGGCAATTGTTCGTATTCACGGAAGCCGCGCAAGACGTCGGCTTCGACGACATGGCGCGCAAGCACTCCGAAGCCGCGCGCATCATCCGTGCCGATCCCAATGTCGCCGGCGTGCTCGCCTTTATTGGTGTGTCGGGATCGAGTTCCACGCTCAATCTCGGTCGCATGCTGGTTACTCTCAAGCCGCCCGGAGAACGCGGCACGCCCGAGCAGGTGATCCAGGAACTGCGACCGAAATTG
Source organism: Rudaea sp. (assembly GCA_050737915.1). Taxonomy (GTDB): domain Bacteria; phylum Pseudomonadota; class Gammaproteobacteria; order Xanthomonadales; family Rhodanobacteraceae; genus Rudaea. Next base: position 2,136 of record JBOHYL010000045.1, on the reverse strand, counting down.
CAGGGTATTCCCGGTTTCAAGGTGTACTTGCAGAACATCCCGATCATCCGCATCGGCGCGCACCTGACCAAGACCGAGTACCAGTACACCCTGCAGGACGTGAACACGAAAGAATTATTTGCGTTCGTGCCGAAACTCGTTGCGGCGATCGCCAAGCTGCCCGGATTCCAGGATGTGACCAGCGACCTGCAGATCGCCACTCCGCAGATCGACGTGCGCATCGACCGCGACGCGGCCGCGGCGGTCGGGGTGAGCGCGGCGCAGATCGAAAGCGCGCTGTACACCGCGTTCGGCCCGCAGCAGGTCTCCACCATCTACACATCGATCGACCAATACTGGGTGCTGATGCAGGTCGATCCGGCCAAACAGAACGATCCGGCCGTGCTCGGGCAGCTGTATATTCGCGCTGACAGTGGCAAGCTGGTGCCATTGTCGGCGGTAGCGCATTTCGACAAGTCGGTCGGCCCCGCGTCGATCAGCCATCTGGGTCAGGTGCCGGCGGTGACGGTGTCGTTCAATCTTGCACCGGGGGTGTCGCTCAGTCAGGCAGTGCAACGCATCGATGCGCAAGTCGACAAGCTGCACGTGCCGGACACGATCACCGGCTCGTTTCAGGGTGCGGCACAGGCGTTTCAATCCTCCGTTGCCGGCATGGGCGTACTGCTGCTGATCGCGATTTTCGTGATCTACCTTGTGCTCGGCATCCTGTATGAAAGCTTCATCCATCCTCTGACGATCCTTTCCGGATTGCCGACTGCGGCGTTCGGTGCGTTGCTGACTCTGATGATTTTCCGCATCGACCTGAATCTGTATTCGGCGGTCGGGTTGATCATGCTGATCGGAATCGTCAAGAAGAACGCGATCATGATGATCGACTTCGCGCTGGAGAAGCAGCGCGCCGGCGAGCCGGCGCAGCAGGCGATCTTCGACGCGTGTCTGGTGCGCTTTCGTCCGATCATGATGACCAGTTTCGCCGCGCTGGTAGGCACACTGCCGATTGCGCTGGGTCTGGGCGCCGGCGCCGAATCACGGCGGCCGCTGGGCGTGGCCGTCGTCGGCGGACTGCTGACCTCGCAGGTGTTGACCCTGTACCTGACTCCCGTCATCTATCTGTACTTCGACGGCCTGCTCACGCGCATGCGGGGCCGGCGCGCGCGTGTGGCGCCTGCTGCGTCGAGTTGACAAGGCAGGTTGACACGCCCGCGCGCTGCACTTTTGCTAGAGTGCGCGCTTTGGGGTGGCGCGAACGTGGACTCGACGCAACTGCAAGCATGGTGTGATGCCTGGACCGGTGTGGCCTGCACCGTCAAAGCCGAGGATGAGCTCGTGCTCACGGTTGCCGGTCATGCATTCGCTGCGCTGTGTCTGTTTGGGCCGGAGCGTGGGCGACTGTCGTTCCGGGTCGATGCCGAACGCTTCGTCGGGCTTGGTGCGCAGGCAGGTATCGTGCCGGCGCATTACGCCGCGCGGCCATTCTGGGTAACGCTTGTCGAGCCGGAACGCTATACGGTCGAACAGACGCAGGCTTTTGTGCAAAGATCCTACGAACTCGTGCGCGCCGGATTGAGCCGGCGCCAGCAGGCTGCGCTGGCGCAGCGCGAAGCCGCCGCACCGAAAAAACGCAGCGCGCGCAAACGCACTGCAGACAGCGGCAAAAGCTGACATGTCCGCGCACGCCGATTCGCACAAGGCCATATTTTTCGCGTTGGGCGCGAACTTCGCGATCTTCATCGCCAAACTTTTTGCGGCGCTGATTACCGGCTCCAGCTCGATGGCGGCCGAGGCCGTGCATTCGCTGGCCGACTGCGGCAATCAGGTATTGCTGCTCGTCGGCGCGCGGCAGGCGCGGCGCGCACCGTCGCCGGATCATCCGCTCGGCTACGGCATGGTCGTGTATTTCTGGTCGTTCCTTGTTGCTTTGTTGCTGTTCAGCGTTGGCGGCGTGTTCTCGGTCTATGAAGGCATTCACAAACTGCACACGCCCGAACCGCTGCGTTGGCCGTGGCTCGCTGTCGGCGTGCTGGTGTTTGGCGTCATCGCCGAGGCGTTTTCGATGTGGGGTTGCCTGCGTGAAGTGAACAAGACGCGCGGGGGCAAAAGCCTGTGGCGCTGGTTCCGCGACAGCCGCCAGAGCGA
>JBOHYL010000044.1:0-4501 GCA_050737915.1 Rudaea sp. | reverse complement strand
TGACGCTGCCGCTGATCCTGCTGGCGATTCCTTCGCTGGTCATCGGCTGGCTGACGGTCGGCCCGATCCTGCACGGCGACTATTTCGGCAGCGCAATCCGCTCCGCTGCGGAACACGGCGGCGAAGTCTTCACCGGATCGTTCGCCACGACGCTGGCCGGATTCGCCGCGCCGCCGTTCTGGTTGGCGTTCGCCGGGTTTGCCGTCGCAACCTATGTGTACTTGTTCAATCCGGCGCTCGCCGATCGCGCGAAGAAAGCGCTGCATCCGCTGTGGAGTCTGCTGGACCACAAATACTGGTTCGATGAGTTGTACCAGTTCGTGTTCGCGCGTGGCGGTGTTGCGCTGGGGCGCGGCCTGTGGAAGGGCGGCGACGTCGGCGTGATCGACAATGTGCTGATCGACGGCACCTCGATCAGCGTCGGCCGTATCGCCGCGACGGTGCGCTGGGTGCAGTCCGGGTATTTGTATACCTATGCCTTTGCCATGATCCTCGGGCTGGTGGTTCTGCTCGGCGGGTTGTGGTGGGTGGTACGAGTCTAAGCGGGACGATGAACGACATGGCATTCAATTCCAACCTGCTCAGTCTCCTGATCTGGCTGCCCATCGCCGGCGGCGCGCTGGTATCGCTGGCTGGCGGCGCAAACGCGAACCGCTCGCGCTGGCTGGCGTTGGCAGTTTCCCTTGTCGTGTTCGCGGTCAGCATTCCGCTGCTTACCGGCTACGACGCCGGCGCGGGCACGATGCAGTTCCAGGAAAGCCACGTCTGGATCGGCGCGATCAATGCCAACTATCACCTCGGTGCGGATGGCATCTCGGTCGCGCTGATTGCGTTGACCACGCTCATGACCGTGCTGGTGATCCTCGGCGCGTGGGATGCGGTGCACGATAAGGTCAATCAGTACATGGCTTCGTTCCTTGTGCTCGAAGGTCTGATGATCGGCGTGTTCGCGGCAATGGACGCGTTGCTGTTCTATGTGTTTTTCGAGGCGATGCTGATCCCGATGTTCGTCATCATCGGTGTCTGGGGTGGTCCGCGGCGCGTGTACGCCACGTTGAAATTCTTTTTGTATACATTTTTCGGTTCGATCTTCATGTTGATCGGACTGATTTATCTGTACCTGCATGCGCATTCGTGGGAATTGTCGCAACTGGCGGCGCTACATCTGGATGCTACCGAGCAAGCGTGGTTGTTCTTCGCCTTCCTTGCTGGATTCGCGATCAAGGTACCGATGTGGCCGGTGCACACCTGGTTGCCGGACGCGCACGTCGAAGCGCCGACCGGCGGCTCGGTGATCCTGGCGGCGATCATGCTGAAGATCGGCGGCTATGGGTTCATCCGTTTCTCGCTGCCGATCGTGCCGGATGCCAGCCAGCAATTCGCCTGGCTGATCATTGTGGTGTCGATCGTTGCAATCATCTACATCGGCTACGTTGCGCTCGTACAACCGGATCTGAAGAAACTGATCGCCTATTCCTCCGTCGCACATATGGGCTTTGTCACGCTCGGGCTGTTCATCGCCTTTGCACTGCTGCGCGTGGACGGCAATGCGGGTGCCGCGTACCTTGGCGTGCAGGGCTCGATGGTGCAGATGATCTCGCACGGATTCGTGTCCGGCGCGATGTTCACATGTATCGGCGTGCTCTATGAACGCATGCACACGCGCATGATCGCCGACTACGGCGGCGTGGTGAACACCATGCCGTGGTTCGCCGCGTTCTGGGTGCTGTTTTCGATGGCCAACTGCGGCCTGCCCGGCACCAGCGGATTCGTCGGTGAATTCATGGTGATCCTTGCCAGCTTTGCGATGAATCCTTGGGTCGCCGCCGGTGCCGCGTTCACCCTGATCATCGGTGCGGGTTATACCTTGTGGTTGGTCAAGCGCCTGATTTTCGGCGATGTCGGCAACGAACGCGTCGCCAAGCTCAAGGACATCAATCCGCGCGAAGCCCTGGTGCTTGGCATCTTCGCCGCCGGCGTGCTCGTCATCGGCGTGTGGCCGGCGCCGCTGACGCATTTGATGGATGCATCAATCAAGCACGTCGTCGATCAGTTGCTGGTCGTGAAGATTTGATCTGGAATTGGCCATGAACTTCAACCTCCACGACCTGATTCTGCTGCTGCCCGAGGATTTCATGCTCGGGGCGACTTGCGCGATCTTGTTGATCGACCTGTTTCTGAAGCCGGCGCACCGCGCGATCACGCACTGGCTGTCGATCGCCGCGTTGCTGGGCACGATCGCGCTGATTCTGGCCAATCACGAGCCGGCCGGGACTGCCTTCGGCGGCGCCTTCATTCACGACGCCGTGGCTGCGGTGCTCAAGGTGTTCATCCTGGGCATCGTGGCGGTGGTGTTCGTGTTCGCGCGCGGCTATCTGCGCGACCGTAATCTGTTCGTCGGAGAGTTCTATCTGCTGACGCTGTTTTCCACGCTCGGCATGATGCTGCTGGTTTCGGCGGGCAACCTGGTGATGGTGTATCTGGGGCTGGAATTATTCGCACTGTCCACGTATGCGCTCGTAGCCATCCACCGCGACTCCGGCGTGGCGTCCGAGGCGGCAATGAAGTATTTCGTGCTTGGTGCGCTCGCCTCCGGGTTGTTGTTGTACGGCATGTCGATGGTCTACGGTGCCACCGGCACGCTGGATCTGGCCACGATCCGTCAGGTTGGCGGCGTCGGCGTGGGTGGTCTGTCGCAACATCCGACTCTGCTAGCGTTTGGTCTGGTGTTTCTGGTGGTCGGTATTGCCTTCAAGTTCGGAGCGGCGCCGTTCCACATGTGGCTGCCGGACGTCTACGAAGGCTCACCCACGGCGGTTACGATCTTTATTGGCTCGGCGCCGAAGTTGGCCGCGTTCGGGATGGCCTATCGCCTGCTCGACAGCGGCCTCGGCGGCCTTGCGCCGCACTGGAGCCAGATGCTGGCCGCGCTCGCGGCATTGTCGTTGATCCTGGGTAACGTGGTTGCGATAGCGCAAACCAATATCAAGCGCATGCTCGCGTATTCGACGATCTCGCACATGGGGTTCTTGCTGCTCGGTTTGCTCAACGCGACACCTTCGGGTTACGCGGCGGCGATGTTCTACGCTATCTGCTATGCCATCATGACCACCGCGGCCTTCGGCGTGATCCTGTTGCTGGCGCGCGCGGGTTTCGAAGCCGAGCAAATCGACGACTTCAAGGGCCTGAACCAGCGCAATCCGTGGTACGCCCTGGTCATGCTGCTGGCAATGTTCTCGCTCGCCGGCGTACCGCCGCTGTGGGGATTCTTCGCCAAGCTGCTGGTGCTCAAGGCCGCCATCGACGCCGGTTTCCTGTGGCTGGCGATCATTGCGATCGTGTTCGCCGTGGTCGGCTGCTTCTACTACCTGCGCGTGGTCAAGGTGATGTATTTCGACGCGCCAGCGGACAAATCCGCGCTTGAGCTGCCGCGCGATCTGCCCCTGCGCTGGGTGCTGTCGATCAATGGCATCGCCCTGCTCGTGCTTGGTGTGGCGTGGGGGCCGTTGATCTCGTGGTGCTATCGGGCATTTGGCGTTTGAAGCCGATTGAAAACTACTGTGCTCGGCAGCTCGCGCGCCGGCGGTGCTCGGAATCCTCGTGTACTGACGTGTACACTCCTCCTGCGCGCCGCCGACATGCAACCTGCCTTCGCTCGCTACGCTCTCAATCGCTCTCAAATAGTTGTATAGATCTCGTGTTTCTGGACAGCTAGACCTCGGAGCAATTCGCATGTTGCGCAATTGGGCAATCGCCGTACTGATAGGAATCTCGGTCAGCCCGGCCATGGCGACAGTTGAACCGACGGCAAACTGGCGCGATGCGCGACAGATGATCCTGGTGATCGTGCCGGACTGGAACGCAACGACCGGGACTTTGCGAACTTTTGATCGGGCGCACGGCGCTTGGCATGAAGTCGAGTATGCGGCGCCGGTGGTGATCGGCCACGCCGGCTCGGCCTGGGGCCTGGGTTTGAGTCCACCGCAGGACGATGGTCCGATCAAGCGCGAAGGCGACGGCCGCAGCCCGGCCGGCGTGTTCTCGATCGGCGAAGCCTTCGGTTATGCGCCGAACCTGGCCACCGCCTTGACGTACAAGCCGATGCAGTCCACCAGCTGGTGCGTCGACGTCTCCGGCTCGCCGTATTACAACCGCATTGTCGATGCGCGAAAGGTCGGCGACGCCGCGGTAAAAGGCGCCACCGAACACATGCGCCTGGACATCTTCAACCACGGCGACCAGCGCTACCGCAAAGGCTTCGTGATCGAAAACAACGCACAGCAACGGCAGATGGGCGGCAGTTGCGTCTTCGCGCATTTGTGGGGATCGCCCGACTCCACCACCACCGCCTGCACCGCGATGGCGGACGCGACGATGGATCGCCTGCTTGGGTGGCTGAAGCCGGACGAGCATCCGGTGTTCGTATTGCTGCCGCAGAAGGAGTACGCGCGGCTGCGCAAAGCGTGGCAATTGCCGAGCTTCAGCGCATCAACCGCATATC
>JBOHYL010000043.1:0-26673 GCA_050737915.1 Rudaea sp. | reverse complement strand
AGCCAGCTTGCACATCCGGCGTTTCGACTTACTCCCTGATCCGAGACCGACATGTCAACCATCGACGTCGCCGTACTCGTAGGCAGCCTGCGCAAGGATTCGCTCAACCGCAAATTTGCGCGCGTGCTGAGTGGGCTCGCGCCCGCATCCTTGCGGCTCGAAATCGTCGAAATCGGCGACTTGCCGCTGTACAACATCGATCTGGAAACAGCGCCGCCGCCGGCCTGGGTGGTCTTCCGCGAACGCATGCAACGCGCACAAGCAGTGCTGTTCGTCACGCCGGAATACAATCGTTCCGTGCCGGGCGCATTGAAAAACGCCATCGATGTCGGCTCGCGGCCCTATGGTCACAGCGTATGGAGCGGGAAACCGGCGGCGATCGTGAGCGTCTCGCCGGGCGCGGTCGGCGGTTTCGGCGCCAATCACCATTTGCGCCAGTCGCTGGTGTTTCTCGACATGCCGACTCTGCAACAGCCGGAAGCGTATATCGGCGGAGCGGAAAAGCTGCTGGATGCCCAAGGTGCGCTGGCCACCGACGCAACGCGCGAGTTCCTTGCCAAGTATCTGCGCGCCTTTGCCGCCTGGATCGAACGCACACGCGTTTGACAGCGCTCAGCAGCGATTCAACTGCATGGGAGTAGGCTGACTCCAACACGGTAGTGGAGATCCGCCATGCAGCGTCCCCTTGGTATCCTGCTCGCAACCGCGGCGCTTCTTTCGCTCGGCGGTTGTGTGTATGGCCCCGACTATTATCAGCGCCCCGGCGTTGTCTACGACGACGGCACGGCGGCGTACGCGCCCACAGCCGGCTACGCGTATGGTTACTACGCGCCGGGTTATTACGCAGATCCGTGGTGCTGTTACGGCAGTGTCTGGCCGTGGTTCGGGCTGAATTTCTACGGCGGTTATTACGGCCACTGGCGCGGTGGCCACGGTTGGCACGGCGGTGGCAATTGGCGCGGTCGCGGCTACGATGCGGCGCCACGCAGCCTGCCTGGCACGCCCGTTGCGCCGCGGGGATCGGACACGCCGCAGGGCGATCGCGTGCATCGGCATTGAACACACGCGAATCGGCATTGTAATCGCGGTGCGTGCCAGCGCCTAGTCTGGTTGCGTGCTGGGCGAATGCTATGATCGGCCCATGTCCATCGTGGCCGATCAATCCAGCCTGAAACTGCCGGGACGCTTCGCGTACCTGATGGGCCTGTACGCGGAAAATTATCATCGGCTGGCGCGCCTGTTCGACCCGCATCACCTGGACACCGGCAGTTATGTGTCTTGCGTGGACGACAATCTTGATCTGCGGCTGGACGTGATCGAGCGCCATCGCTACACGCTGGAATTGCATCTGACCTATTGCATCACCGATGCACGCACGGGCGGTCCGGCACCGTCCGCGTGGCTGCGCATGTACCGCGATGCGTACGTGGCCGAAGTCACGCATTGCCATCCCGGCCAGCGTCTATGGCGCGAACTCGGTCCGTTCGCTCCCGCGAAAACGGTGTTCCAGCGTCGCATGCGCATGGCAACCTTTCTCAACCGTTGGCTGGAATATCTGGCCGAGCAAGGGCATTCGCACGCGACTTTGCAGGCGCAGCTAGTCTTGCCGGCCTGCGCCTGAAACACATGTCCGGCCGCACGGCATTACCCGCCTGGAAAACTTTGGCATCACATCGCGCCGCGCTGGGCGATACGGATTTGCGCGGGATGTTCGCGGCCGATCCGGAGCGCGGCGAGCGCCTGTGCGTGGAAGCTGCCGGCTGGTATCTGGATTATTCAAAAAACCGCATCAGTGACGAAACCTTGCGCTTGCTCGGTGCGCTCGCGCAGGAATGTGGCGTGCGCGAATGCATCGACGCGATGTGGCGTGGCGATCGAATCAATGTCACCGAGCAGCGCCCAGCGCTGCATGTGGCATTGCGCGCCATGCCGGGCGAGAAATTCCTCGTTGATGGCGAGGATGTCGTGCCGGAGGTCCACGCCACGCTCGAGCGCATGGCGGCGTTTGCGGCGCGCGTTCGCGACGGCGAGTGGAAAGGGCATACCGGGAAATCGATCCGTGCCGTGGTCAACATCGGCATCGGCGGCTCGGATCTCGGTCCGGCGATGGCCTGCGACGCGTTGCGTCACTACGGCAAACGCGATCTGGCGCTGCGCTTCGTATCCAACGTCGACGGCACGGATTTTTGCGAAGCGGTGCGCGATCTGGATCCCGCACAGACCTTGTTCATCGTCTGCTCCAAAACCTTCACAACCCAGGAAACGCTTGCGAATGCACGCGCCGCGCGTGCATGGCTGATGCAGGCGCTTGGCAATGAATCCGCCGTGTGCCGGCATTTCGTTGCGGTATCGACGAATGCGTCGGAGGTGGCAAAGTTCGGCATCGATCCGGCCAATCGGTTCGGTTTTCGCGATTGGGTTGGCGGGCGCTATTCAATGGATTCGGCCATTGGCCTGTCCACCATGCTGGCAATAGGCGTAGACGCGTTTCGTGCAATGCTCGGCGGCTTTCACGCGATGGACGCGCACTTTCGCAGCGCAGCGTTCGAAAAGAACTTGCCGATGCTGCATGCATTGCTGACGGTCTGGAACACGAATTTCCTTGGTGCGGAAAGCGTGGCGATCCTGCCTTACGAGCAGTATCTGAAACGCTTCCCGGCCTACCTGCAGCAATTGGTGATGGAAAGCGGTGGCAAGCAGGTTACGCAGTCGGGCGCGCGCGCGGACTACGCGACCGCTCCACTGGTCTGGGGTGAGCCGGGCAGTAACGCCCAGCATTCGTTTTTTCAGTTGTTGCATCAAGGTACGCGCCGCGTCGCATGCGATTTCATCGGTTTCCGCACAAGCCTGAATCCGCTCGGCGATCAGCACAGCTTGCTGCTGGCCAATCTCATCGCGCAGGCGCAAGCGCTCGCGTTCGGCAAGACCGCGGACGAAGTGCGCGCGGAAGGCGCGCCGGAAGCGCTCGTACCGCACCGGTGTTGCGATGGCAATCGTGTCAGCAATGTGTTGCTGGCCGAGCGCCTCACGCCAGCCGCGCTCGGCGCATTGATCGCGCTGTACGAGCACAGCGTATTCGTGCAAGGTTGCATCTGGGATATCGATTCGTTCGATCAATGGGGCGTGGAATTGGGCAAGCAGCTCGCCGCGCGCATCGTGCCGGAACTGACCGACTCTGCCACGAAGCTGGCGCACGACAGCTCCACCAATGCCCTGATTCGGCAGTGCCGGAAGCGCGACAGCAACGGCTGAAATTATCCTGGTACCGGTGCATACTTGGCGTTCGCCACTGTCCGGTACCCGTCAATGAAACTCGAAAAAATCGTCTACACCGCGCAAGCTACCGCCACTGGCGGCCGCGACGGCCGCGCCCGCACGTCCGATGGCAAGGTGGACGTGAAACTCAACCCGCCGGTAGAAATGGGCGGCAAAGGCGAGGGCACCAATCCCGAGCAATTGTTTGCCTGCGGTTATTCGGCCTGCTTTCTCGGCGCGATGAAATTCGTCGCCGGACGCGACGCGATCGTCATGCCAGCCGATGCCAGCATTACCGGCCTGGTCGGCATCGGCCCGATCCCGAATGGTTTCGGCATTCAGGTTGAATTGAAAATTTCCCTTCCCGGCATGGATCGCGCCGCGGCAAAAGCGTTGGTCGACAAGGCGCACATCGTATGCCCGTATTCCAACGCCACGCGCGGCAATGTCGACGTGACGTTGACCCTGACTTGATCATTATCCGACTTTCGCAGGCAGTACCTCGATGGAACACAAATACGATTACCTGATCATTGGCGGCGGCATGACCGCGGACGCAGCGACCAAGGCGATCCGCGAAGCGGACGCCAAAGGCCGTATTGGGGTTGTCGGCGACGAAACGCAGCCGCCTTACGAACGGCCGCCACTTTCGAAAGCCCTGTGGAAAGACAAAGCGGTCGAAGCCATCGACCTGGGCACGATCAAGTCGGGTGCGACACTGCACACGGGCCGCCGCATCGTCGCGCTGGATCGCTCGGCGCATAGCGCGCGCGACGATCGCGGCGACACGTATCGCTATCGCAAACTGCTGCTCGCTACTGGCGCGACACCGCGCAAATTGTCATTCAGCGGCGAACGCGTGATTGTTTTTCGCACGCTGGACGATTACCTCGCGCTGCGCCGTTTCGCCGTGGCTGGCGCGCGCATCGGTGTGATCGGTGGCGGCTTCATCGGCAGCGAATTGGCCGCTTCGCTGGCCGCAAATGGTTGCAAGGCGACGATGATTTTTCCGGGCGAGGCCATTGGTGCGGGCCGTTATCCGCCGCGACTGTCTGCATTCCTCAACAGATATTTTCGTGAACATGGCGTGGAATTGCGCACTGACGTGAAGGTTACGGGCGGCAAGGCCGACGCGACCGGTGTCGAAATCGGTTTGTCGGATGACACCGCGTTACGCTTCGATGCCGTGGTGGCGGGCCTGGGCGTGACGCCGAATATCGATCTGGCCAAGCAGGCCGGATTAAAAGTCGACGATGGCATCGTCGTCGACGATCACTTGCGCACGAACGACGCGGATATCTTTGCCGCGGGCGACGTCGCCAACTTCCACAATGTCGCGCTGGATGCGCGCATGCGCGTGGAGCACGAAAACGCAGCCATCAGCATGGGTCATCACGCCGGTCGCGCGATGACCGGCGCGAACGAACCCTACACCACACTGCCGTTTTTTTACTCTGACCTGTTCGATCTCGGTTACGAAGCGGTCGGTCGGCTCGACGATCGCCTCGACGTTGTCGAAGACTGGACCCAGCCCAACCGCGAAGGCGTCGTCTATTACCTCGACGACGGCCGTGTGCGCGGCGTGCTGCTGTGGAACGTCTGGGGTCAGGTCGATGCCGCGCGTGAATTGATCGCCGAGCGCGGACCGCATGATGCCGATAGTCTGCGTGGGAGACTTCCGAAGCAGGTGTGATTCGATAACCCTACACCGCTTCGAAAATCCCCGCCGCGCCCATGCCGGTGCCGATGCACATGGTCACCATGCCGTACTTGAGTTTGCGTCGGCGCAGACCGTGGAGCAGGGTGGCGACACGCACCGCGCCGGTTGCGCCGAGCGGATGTCCCAGCGCGATTGCGCCGCCGAGCGGATTCACCTTGGCCGGATCGAGATTCAAGTCCCTCATCACCGCGAGCGATTGCGCGGCAAAGGCTTCGTTGAGTTCGATCCAGTCCAGATCGTCCTGCTTGATACCGGTGAGCTGACATACTTTGGGAATCGCGGCTTTCGGACCGATACCCATGATTTCCGGCGGCACGCCGGCAACGGAAAAGCCTACGAAGCGCGCCAGCGGTTTCAAGTTGTAGTCCTTGAGTGCCTGTTCGCTCGCCAGCAGCACGGCGCCGGCGCCGTCGGACATTTGCGAGGAGTTACCGGCCGTGACGCTGCCGCCGGCACGAAAGACGGTCTTGAGCTTGGCCAGCACCTCGATTGTGGTGCCGGCGCGCGGGCCTTCGTCGTTCTTGATCACTCGCGCATCGTCCGTAATGCCGCGCTGGTCCAGATCTGGGTAATGGTCGGCCAGCGTGTACGGCGCGATCTCGTCCGCGAATTCACCGTTGGCGATGCCAGCCAGCGCCTTGGCGTGACTGTTGGCGGAGAACGCATCCTGCTGCTCGCGCGTAACCGTCCATTGCTCGGCGACTTTCTCGGCGGTGATGCCCATGCCGTAGGCAATGCCGATGTGTTCGTTGGTGAACACGCGCGGATTGAACACCGGGTGATAGCCCATCATCGGCACCATGCTCATGCTTTCCGTGCCGCCGGCGAGCATCAGATCCGCTTCGCCCAGGCGAATGCGATCCGCTGCCATCGCCACGGCTTGCAGGCCGGATGAACAGAAGCGGTTCACTGTCACCGCCGGCACGCCGTCCGGCAGGCCGGCGAGCAGCACGGCGATGCGCGCCACGTTCATGCCTTGCTCGGCTTCGGGCATGGCGCAGCCGATGATGGCATCCGCGATCTTCGATTTGTCGACGGATGGACATTGCGCCAGCGTCGCGTCGATGGCGAAGGCGAGCATGTCGTCCGGCCGCGTGTTGCGGAACACGCCGCGCGGGGCCTTGCCGACCGGCGTGCGCTTGACGGCGACGATGTAAGCATCCTGGATTTGCTTGCTCATTTCGGTTTCTCCGAAGAATAGGGTATGGACGCGACACAGGGACGTGTCGCCACCGCCGAACACTGTTTCCAGCGGTGGAACACGTGCGCGGGCTTGGCCTGCGCCGTGTTCGCGATCGTTGCGGCAGGACGCCCAATCGATCGCATGGTCAGTTCCGCAGCGGCTTGCCGGTCTTCATCGTGTAGGTGATTCGTTCCTGCGTTTTCGGCATCTGCGCGAGCGCGACGAAATGCTTGCGTTCCAAATCCAGCAGCCATTGTTCATCGACCGTCGAACCGCGTTCGATCTGGCCGCCGCACAGGGTATCGGCGATACGGCTGGCGATTTCCATGTCGTGCTCGGAAATGAAGCGGCCCTCGAGCATATTGACCAGATTCGCCTTGAACGTGGCTGTAGCCACGTCGCCGGCAACCGTGATCTGACGTGCGGGCAGAGGCGGGCGATAGCCGGATTCGGCCAGGGCATTCGCTTCGACTTTCGCGACATACAACAATTCGTCCGCGTGATAGACGATGACGTCGTCGGGACGCAGCAGGCCCAGTTGCTTGGCTTCCAGCGCGCTGCCCGAGGTTTTAGCCATCGCAACGGTTTCGAAACAACCTTTAAGCGCCGTAAATACGTCGCCGCCGAAGGCGTGCTGCGATGCGCGCAGGGCCAGTTCTTTCAGACCACCACCGGCCGGCAGCAGGCCCACGCCAGCCTCGACCAGACCAATATAGCTTTCCAGCGCCGCGACCGTGCGCGCCGAGTGCATCTGGAATTCGCAGCCACCGCCCAGCGCGATACCGCGCACCGCCGCGACCACCGGCACCAGCGCATGTTTCATGCGCATGCTGGTTTGCTGGAAACGGTCGATGAAGGCCTCGAACTGTGCAACTTTGCCGGCTTGAAACAGTGCGCCGGCTTCCTTGAGATTGGCGCCGACACTGAACGGCTCGGAATCCTGCCAGATCACCAGCGCCTTGAAGCCGCGCTCGGCTTCGTCCACTGCACGTTGCACGCCATCGATTACGCCAGCGCCAACGGTGTGCATCTTGCTCTTGAACGAAAGGATCGCGATATCGTCGCCGCCGAGATTCCACAGACGCACGTCGTCGGTCTCGAAGATGGTCTTGCCTTTGTCGGCTGGAGTACCGAGTACGATCTGCGGAAACAATTGGCGTTTGTATACGGGCGCGCGGGAGGGCGGCACTTGCTTGCCGGTTGCCGCGGAGTAGGAGCCTTGCGCGTCATGCACCCCGGTGCGCTTGGCGTCGCTGGCCCAGGCGGGCAGGGGCGAGCTGCTCATCGCTGTGCCGGCGGCGATATCTTCGGCAATCCACTTGGCAACATCGGCCCAGCCGGCAGCCTGCCAGGTCTCGAACGGGCCCAGCTTCCAGCCGTAACCCCAGCGCATCGCGAAATCGATGTCGCGCGCGCTGGCTGCGATGTCGCCGAGAAAATACGCGGCGTAGTGGAAAAGATCGCGGTGAATCGCCCACAAGAACCGTGCCTGCGGGTCCTTGCTCGCGTGCAATTTGGCGAACTGTTCGGCGGGAGCTTTCAGCTGCAGAATTGCGGACACTTCGTCGCTGACTTTGCCGGTTTGCGGCACATAGTCCGCCTTGGCCGGGTCGAGGACGAGGATGTCCTTGCCGACCTTGCGAAAGAACCCGGCCCCGGTCTTCTGGCCCAGCGCGCCCTTGCTGACGAGCGCCTGCACCACGGCAGGTACCTTGTAGTACGCGTGCCATGGATCCCCGGGCAGGTTGTCGTCCATGGTCTTGATCACATGGCCCATCGTGTCCAGGCCGACGACATCGGAGGTGCGATAGGTCGCACTCTTCGGATGCCCGATAGCCGGACCGGTCAACGCATCGGCTACGTCGTAGCCCAGCTTGAACTGGTCGGTATGATGCATCGTCGCCAGCATCGAGAACACGCCGATGCGATTGCCGATGAAGTTCGGTGTGTCGCGCGCGAAGATCACGCCCTTGCCCAAGGTGGTGGTGAGAAAAGCTTCCAGGTTCGCCTGCACCGCCGCATCGGTCGCCGCGCAGGGAATTACCTCGACCAGATGCATGTATCGCGGCGGGTTGAAGAAGTGGACACCGGCAAATCGATGATGAAGTGATTTATCAAGAACGTCTGCTAATGAATTGATACTTAAGCCTGATGTATTGCTGGCAAGAATCGTATCCGGACCGACGAACGGGGCGATTTTGGCGTACAGGTCGCGTTTCCAGTCCAGCTTCTCGGCGATCGCTTCGATGATCAGATCGCAGCCCTTGAGCCGTTCCAGATTCTGGTCGTAATTTGCCGGGACGATCGCGCCGGCCAAGGCCTTGTCTGCCAGCGGCGCGGGCGAGAGCTTTTTAAGGTTATCGATCGCCTTGAGCACGATGCCATTAGGGTCGCCGTCCTTCGCGGTCAAGTCGAACAGAACGGTTTCGACACCGGCATTGGTCAGATGCGCGGCGATCTGCGCACCCATGACACCGGCGCCCAGCACGGCCGCCTTGCGGATCAACAAACGCGAATCGCTCATGGAAACCTCTGCAATGACAATGAAGTGTTGAAAATTGCGGGTACTGATACCCGCCTACTGCGCTGCGCGATCACGAAAGATCGCAAAGCTACGCCCGCAGGCCTGCTGCCGCGAATTGGATCAGGTGTTCGGCCGCCAGATCCCGATGCTGTTGCTCGGACATGCCCGGACGGCGCTTGATCACGCCGAAATCGGCCATAGCATACGTCAGCGCGCCGCTGACAATATCCAGGCGCCAGTAAAGTTCTTGTTTGTCCAGATGTGGCAGCACAGCGGAGAACGCGACCGCGAACTGCTTGAGTACATGACCGTAGTTGTCGTGCAGGAATTTGCGTAGGTTCTCGTTGTGCTCGGCGTAGGCGCGTGCCAGCACGCGCACGAATCCGGCACCGTCCTCGTTCGCAGCCGAAAGCGCCAAGGCCGGACGCACGAAGGCGGCAAGCACGTCCTCCAGACGGCAGTTCGGCCGTTGCATAGCCTCGGCCAAGGCTGCCAGACGCTCTTCATTGAGTACGTCCAGGCGCCGGCGAAAAACCTCGTTGACGAGGTTTTCCTTGGAGCCAAAGTGGTAATTGACAGCCGCCAGATTGACTTTGGCCGCGGCCGTAACCTGGCGCAGCGATGCGCCGGCAAAGCCATGCCGCGCAAACAGGGATTCGGCCGAATCCAGGATGCGCTGCTTGGTGGAGAAATGCGGAGCGTTCAAATGATCCTCGGAACAAGACGCTGTTTTAGCGGTTCCCGGGCCCGCGCCCGAACCTCAGGACACCGCCGCTTCTTGGTTGCGATGGAACGATCGTTTGAATTGTAAGCGGACGGCCAAACGCGGTCAACGCGCAAGCCTAGCATGGCACCCGCTTGCTCGGGCCGGGGCGGTTGTCGTTTGTCGGCGCGGCAACGACATAGAATTCATCGCGGTTTTGTGAGCTAAGCCCTCGGAATTCCGCGAGTTTGGTGTTAAACTTTTGTCTCTTTACAGCCAGTTTCCGGAGAAACGCATGGCGCTGGAGCGCACACTGTCCATCATCAAGCCTGATGCCGTCGCGAAAAACGTGATCGGCGAAATCTATGCGCGTTTCGAAAAAGGCGGCTTGAAAATCGTCGCCGCGAAAATGAAACAGCTCTCGCGCGCCGAGGCGGAAGGCTTTTATGCCGCGCATCGCGAGCGGCCGTTCTTCAAGCCGCTGGTCGAGTTCATGATCTCCGGACCGGTAATGATTCAGGCGCTCGAAGGCGAGGGTGCGATCGGCAAGAACCGCGACTTGATGGGCGCGACCGATCCGAAAAAGGCCGCGCCTGGAACCATCCGCGCGGATTTCGCGCAGTCGATCGACGCCAATGCGGTGCACGGATCGGATGCACCGGAAACTGCAAAAGTGGAAATTGCGTACTTTTTTTCTGGCACCGAGCTTTGTCCGCACTGAGCATGCATTCGTGACCACGGCAAAAGTCAATCTGCTCGACTACGATCGCCAGGGCCTGCGCGAACTGTTCGTGCAGCTCGGCGAGAAACCGTATCGAGCCGAGCAGGTTATGAAGTGGATTTACCACCGCCACGTAACCGATTTTTCGCAAATGACCGATGTCGGCAAGGCGCTGTGCGCAAAACTCGCCGAGCATGCGCAGATCATTCCACCAATTACGCTTTTCGAGAAGCAAGCAGCCGATGCAACTTACAAATGGTTGCTCGGCATGGATGGTGGCAATGCCGTGGAGACGGTATTCATTCCCGAATCCAGTCGCGGCACATTGTGCGTGTCCTCGCAGATCGGCTGCGGCCTGAATTGCACGTTCTGCTCGACCGGGACGCAGGGTTTCAATCGCAACCTGTCTGCCGCGGAAATCATCGGGCAGGTGTTCGTAGCGGCGAAGCATCTTGGCAACGTGCCGCACCAACAGCGTCGGCTCACAAATGTCGTCATGATGGGCATGGGCGAGCCGCTGCTCAACTTCGACAACGTCGTGCGCGCAATGAACGTGATGCGCGACGATCTGGGTTTCGGTCTCGCCAACAAGCGCGTGACACTGTCGACGGCGGGGCTCGTGCCGATGATCGACAAGCTCGGTGAAGTCACCGATGTGTCGCTGGCCGTGTCGTTGCACGCACCGAACGACGAGCTGCGCACGCAACTGGTACCGCTCAACAAAAAATATCCAATCGACGAGTTGCTCGGTGCCTGCGCGCGTTACGCGGCCCGGCGCGCACGCACATCGATCACGTTTGAATACACCATGCTCAAGGGCGTCAACGACAAGCCCGAACATGCGCGCCAGCTGACCAAGTTGATGCGTCGTTTGCCGAGCAAGGTCAACCTGATTCCGTTCAATACTTTTGCTGGCACGCAATACGAACGCTCGGATGAACTCACCATTCGCGAATTTCAGAAGACCCTGCTCGACTCGGGAGTACTGACGATGGTGCGACGCACCCGCGGTGACGACATTGACGCCGCCTGTGGTCAGTTGAAAGGACAGGTGCTTGACCGCACGCGTCGTCAGGCAGATTTCCAGCGGCGTCTGGAGCAAGGAGTACAGCATGCGGCGTGAATTTCAGCGCGTGGCGCTTGCCATTGCAATGTGCGGCATGATCGGCGCGTGTGCATCCACCGGTCGTAACAAGATGATCCCCATGAACAGCGGCAACGTGAACCGTTCCGTTGATCATGTCAGCGAAAGCTCCGCCGATAAACGCAAGGATGCCGCGCGCGTTCGTGTGGAACTTGGCCAGCAGTACATGCAGCTTGGCAAGCTCGAATTGGCGCTGGAAAACCTGCAAAAAGCACTGCAATACGACGATGATTACGTCGATGCGCATACCGTTATCGCCGTGCTGTACGAGCGCCTCGGCAATACCGAACAAGCTGGTGAACACTACGCGCGTGCGGTCGAGCTTGCGCCGAAATCCGGCGACACCAACAACAACTACGGTCAGTTCCTGTGCGCCAAAGGCAAGTACGACGAGGCGCAGAAATACTACGCGCAGGCCATGCGCGACCCGTTCTACAAAACCCCTGCTGTGGTCTATGCAAATGCCGGCGTGTGCCTGGTGGATCACGGCGGAGGTCTGCGTCTGGACGAGGCCGAAACCGATTTCCGGCGCGCGCTGGAAGCAGACCCGAAAAGCCCGCTTGCGTTGTTCTATCTGGCCAGAGTGATGTATTCGAAGAACGATTACTTCCACGCGCGCGCCTTCGTTCAGCGCTTTGAGGCGCTCGGCCACCCCGATCCTGCCGCTTTGCTGCTCGCGCGCAATATCGAAGTCAAACTCGGCCATGCAGATGCTGCACGCGATTATGCACAGCGGTTGCGCAAGGATTTTCCGGATTCGCAACAGACCCATTCGCTTGATGCCGTCGCGCCACCGCCGCAGTAAAGCCATGAGCAAACGCAAACACCGGCATCACTATCCGCATTCCCACGCCCATCCGGCAAGTGCATCGGATGGGCGTCAGCCGGTATTGCCGCTGCCGGAATGCGCTGCACCAGAATCAACTGTCATGCTTCCAATCGACGCCACAATCGCACCTGTCCAGTCGGCGAGCGAAACGGTTGCACAGCTACCGGCAACTGCGGACAACCCGGTTACGCAACTGCCGCCGGAATCGACGAGCGTGTGCCTCGAGGAATCGCTCGGCCAGCGGCTGCGCGCTGCGCGCGAAGCCCGTGGCTGGAACGTCGACGACGTGGCACGCACGCTGAAGCTGCCGATTTCGATCGTGCGTGACCTGGAAGCCGACCAGTTCGAACGCATTGGCTACGGCGTGTATCTGCGCGGCTATCTGTGCAAATACCTGCAGATGCTCGAGTTGCCACACCTGCTCGCCGACCGTGTGCTGCACGATCGCGCCGAACCACCGCCGCTGACCACGAACGGTACGATTTCCCATCCCCGTTATCTGTTCGAGCGCTACTCGGGTTCCGCGCTGTACCTGATTCTAACCGGAGTAATTGTGGTGCCTGCCGTGTTGCTGGCCACCCGCGCCGGATTCGACCAGAACCTTGCTCGCGTCACGCCATTGGATACGCCGCCTGCGGCAACGGCGCCCGCGTCAACGGCGATAATGCAAGCGGTGACGTCTGCTCCGCCGGCTACCACACAGCCGAAGACGGAAAATGCTCCATTGATTGCATCGATGGCGCCGTTTCCTGCGTCGCATGCAGCAGCGAAGCCGGATTTGCCTGCAACCGCGACTGCGCCGACGGCGAACCGGTTACACCTGAGTTTGAGCCAGGCCAGCTGGGTCGAAGTAACGGATGCCGACGGCAGGAAACTCGAATACACGCTGTTGCCGGCCGGCACGACCCGCGACTACGCGAGCGATCTACCCCTCGACGTGCGTATCGGCAACGCCGACGGCGCAGCGATTGAGATCGACGGCAACCCGTTGGATCTGAGCGCCTACCGCCACGCCAATGTCGCCCGTGTGCGTATCGCCGAAGGCCAGGCGTCGCCAACGCACGGCGGCTGAAACAACTTAGGCAAACTCTGAGTAACCAACCGTCGCGAGCGAACACAGCCTGCCGAATTGAATCGGGTGGGCTGCCGGAGCGCAACAACCGGAGTTTGCTTGCGTGTAAATGAGGATTGCGAGCGCCGCCGGCACGCACGCTGTCGAGCGCAACGGGTTAATCAGAGTTTTCCTAACATTCGCTGAACCCGCCGCTGCATGGTTCCTGTTACCCTACGCACCCTGCGCGTCGCTCGGTCGGCGCGCACTACGCGCGGCTGCGGCCGGCGCAACCATCATTTCACTCGGATACGGCAATGGCTTTCGACATCCTGGACGAACACGAACAAGGCGAACTGGTACAGAAGTGGCTGCGTGAAAATGCGATGTCGATTCTCGTCGGCGTCGGCCTGGGATTGATTCTGATCTTCGGTTGGCAGCAATGGCGCAGCCATCGCAATGCGCACCGGCTCGATGCCGCGACCCAGTATCAGGTGTTCGGCAACGATCTGGCAAAGAAAAACGACAGCGATGCCAAGGCTATCGCAGCAAAACTGCAAAGCGATTATGCCGATACGCCCTATGCCGTACTGGCCGCAATGCGCCTGGCCGCAAGCGCGGCCGCGCGCGGCGATGGCGCTGCGGCGAATACCGCACTCAACGACGCGTACCAGCATGCCGGCATCGGCGCACTCAAGACGCTGGCCGGCCTGTACCTTGCAAGATCGCAGATCGCACAAAACAAGGCACAAGACGCATTGACCCTGCTCGATAAATTGCCGGAGGAGGGCTATGCGGCGATGCGCGACGAACTGCGCGGCGATGCGTTGGCTGCACTCGGCCGCAATACCGATGCGCGCACCGCGTATACCGATGCATTGACCCATCTGGACGCGAACGCCGCCAATCGCTCCTTCGTGCAGATGAAACTCCGCAACCTGGGCGGCACGGAGAAAAAAGGCTCATGAAGCGCATAGTCACTCTGCTGCTGCTCGCCGCTTCGATCGGCGGATGCGCCACGATCAAGGGCTGGTTCAATGACACCAAGAAGGAAAACATCCAGCCGCCAACGCCGCTGACGCAATTCACGCCGACGGTGAATGTACAAAAAATCTGGGATGCGCATCCCGACAAGGGAGCGCGCGAAAGCGGCGCGCGTCTGCAGCCGGCCTGGGCCGACGGTCATTTGTTTGTCGCCGGTGTCGATGGCAGTGTTGCGGCACTGGATGCCGCGAACGGACGCACGCTGTGGAGTAAACATTTCGGCCAACGCCACGGCTTTATCCTGCACCACGGTGAGAATTCGCAACGCTGGACCGGCGGCCCGGCTGTCGACGGCGGGCTGCTCGTGGTCGGATCGCTCGAAGGTACCGTGCGCGCGCTGGATGCCGGCAGCGGCAGCGAACGTTGGCACGCGCAGGTTTCCTCCGAGATCATTGCGGCGCCAGCGATCGCCGATGGCATCGTCGTGGTGCGTACCGACGATGGCCGCCTGTATGGCCTGGATGCCACCGACGGTTCGCGCAAGTGGATCTACGACCGCTCTGCCGTGCCGACCCTGAGTCTGCGCGGTAACGCAACGCCGCGCATCGTCAATGGCGTGGTCTATGCTGGCGAGGACAATGGCAAGATGGTGGCTCTGCGCTTGAGCGACGGTAATGTGCTGTGGGAACAGACGCTCGCCGCTGGCGAAGGCCGCACCGAGCTGGCCCGGTTGCAGGATGTCGACGGCAGCGTGATGGTCGCCGATGGTGTCGTCTACGCATCCGGTTATCAGGGCATGACCGCCGCGCTGATCGCCGAATCGGGTCGCCCGTTGTGGACGCATCCGGTTTCCAGCTATTTGGGCGTCGCGCTTTCGGTAACTCAGGTTTTCGTCGTCGATTCCGATTCCACCGTATGGGCGCTGGATTTGCGCACCGGCGCATCCAACTGGAAACAGGACGGCCTCAAGTACCGCTGGTTGAGCGAACCCGCGTCGATGGGCGATTACGTGGTTGTCGGCGATCTGGATGGCTATGTGCATTGGCTCGCGGCTGACGACGGCAAGTTTGTCGCACGCGTACGACTGTCCAAGCATGCGATCCAGTCGGCGCCGCTGGTCGTTGGCGATACCGTGTATGTCGCGGACATGGACGGCGTGGTTGGCGCGTATCGCATCGCCAAGTAATCGCGCGCAAGCGATGACTGATTCCACAGGTTCCAGGACATGCTGCCAGTTGTTGCCTTGGTCGGCCGCCCGAACGTCGGCAAATCGACGCTATTCAACGTGCTCACGCGCACGCGGGACGCGTTGGTCGCCGATCTTTCCGGACTGACCCGCGACCGCCAGTACGGCGTCTGTCGGCTGAGGGCGCGTGAATTCGTTGTCGTTGATACCGGCGGCTTGACCGGCGACAAGGAAGGCATCGGCGCGCTCACCGCACATCAGGTGCAGCTGGCGATCGCCGAAGCCGACCGTATCGTCTTCGTTGTCGATGCACGCGACGGCCTCATGGTGGCAGACCGCGGCGTACTCGACGCGTTGCGGCGTACCGGAAAACCGCTATTGTTGGCGGTCAACAAGGTCGATGGTCTGGACGAAACCGCCGCGCTGACTGAATTTTCGCAATTCGGCATCGCCGCGCCGGTGTCGTTGTCCGCTGCGCACGGCCGTGGCGTCCCGGCGCTGGTCGAGGCGATCCTCACCGGCTTGCCGGTTGCCGATCCCGACGACATCGCCGCGGAAACCCCGACCGAGGGCATACGTGTCGCCATCGTCGGCCGACCGAATGTCGGCAAATCGACCCTGGTCAATCGTTTGCTCGGCGAAGATCGCGTAGTGGTATCCGATGTCGCCGGCACCACACGCGATTCGATTTACGTGGCGCTGGAGCGTGACGGCAAGCGCTATACCTTGATTGATACCGCCGGCGTGCGCCGTCGCGCGCGTGTTGAGGAAGCGGTCGAGAAATTCAGCGTCATCAAGACCCTGCAATCCATCGCTGCGGCCAATGTGGTCGTGGTGCTGCTCGATGCCCAGGAAGGCGTCTCCGAGCAGGACGCCACCTTGATCGGTTATGTGCTCGACGAAGGCCGTGCACTGGTGATCGCTGCGAACAAATGGGATGGCCTGTCCACATACGATCGCGAGCAGTGTAAAAGCTCACTTTCACGCAAACTGGATTTTGTCGCATTCGCCCGCAACGTAACGATCTCCGCATTGCACGGCTCGGGAATTGCGGAACTCATGCGCGCGATCAACCGCGCGCATGCCTCGGCCACGCGCGAATTCGGTTCCGCCGAGCTCACCCGTGCGCTCGAAAAAGCGTATGCCGCCTATCAACCGCCGCTGGTGCGCGGTCACGCCCCGAAGTTGCGCTTTGCGCATCCGGGCGGCAGCAATCCGCCAACCATTGTCATCCACGGCAGCCGTACCAAGGCCATTGGCGACGGCTACCGGCGCTATCTTCAGAATTTCTTCCGCAAGCGCTTCAAGCTGGAGGGCACGCCAATTGCGATTCACTTTCGCGAGAGCGAAAACCCCTACGCTGGACGCAAAAACGTGCTGACCGAGCGCCAGGTCAAAAAGCGCAAGCGTTTGGTGCGCAACGCCAAGAGCCGTTAAGACGGGCGCGATGCCGTTCAACCGTGCCAGCGTAACAGCCGCAATTTTAGCCGGGGGGGAAGGGCAGCGCGTCAGCGGGAAGGACAAGGGTCTGCTGCCTCTGGCCAGCCTGCCGCTGATCGCGCATGTACTTGTGGCGTTGCGCGAGCAGGTCGGTGCTATCGTGATCTGCGCCAACCGCAATGCCGATGAATACGCGCGCTTTGCGCCGGTGATCGCCGATGGGCTGCCAGGCTTCCACGGTCCACTTGCCGGAGTCACCAGCGCGCTCGCCTATTGCGCCACGCCGTGGTTGCTGACCGTGCCAGTCGACTGCCCGCAGCCGCCGCCGGACTTGGCCATGCGCCTGCATGCCGCGCTGCACGCGCAAAACCGCGATCTGGCAGTAGTGTGGGATGGCACACGCACGCAGCCGCTGTTTGCCTTGTATCGCACCACGCTTGCCGCGAGTGCAAAAAAGGCATTGCTGCAGAATTTGCCGGTGTGGAATTGGCAGGAATCGTTGCATGTGGCGCGTGCGGATTTTTCCGACCTCGACGATAATTTCGTCAATCTCAATACCCCAAACGACTTCCACATTTGGGAGAATGCGCGACATGACTGAAGCCGGCGCCAGCTTTCCGATTGGGCTGAGCGTGCAGGAAGCGCGCGAACGCATTGTGGAAATTGCTAAAAAATATATTATGCCGGCCGAGACGGTCGCTCTGGAATCGGCGTTCGGGCGCGTGCTTGCCGCGGATATCGTTGCGCCGTGCGATGTGCCGGGATTCGCCAATTCGGCAATGGACGGCTTCGCCCTGCGCGGCGCGGATTTGTCCGCTGCTGGCGACAAGGCGTTTCGTTTGATCGGCGAAATACTCGCCGGCGGTCACCGGACATCGACCGTCATTGCCAATACATGCGTGCGCATCACCACCGGCGCGCCCTTGCCGGACGGCGCCGACACCGTGGTGATGAAAGAGAACGCCCGCGTCGATGGCGACCGCATACTGATTGCTGCAGGCACTGCATCCGGCGCCAATGCGCGCCGGGCTGGCGAGGATTATCGGGCTGGCGACGTAGCGCTGAAACGCGGCACGCGCCTGACACCGGCGCAGGTCAGCGTGCTGGCATCGTTCGGGTTTGCGATGGTCAATGTCACCAGCCGTCCGCGCGTCGTACTGCTGACTACAGGCGATGAGCTGACTGCTCCCGGCGACACGCTTGCTTCCGGCCACATTTACGACAGCAATCGCTACAGCCTGGGTGGTTTGCTCGCACAGCATGGCGTGGAACTGCTGCGGCATGAGCGTATCGGCGACGATCCGGAGAGCCTGCGCGATGCCGTGCGCCGCGCCGGAGCGGATAGCGACATCATTGTCAGTAGCGGCGGCGTTTCCGCGGGCGAGGCGGATTTCCTGCCGCGCGTCATAGTGGAAACTGGCATGGTGCATTTCTGGAAAGTGCGTATCAAGCCCGGCTGGCCCTTTCTGTTCGGACAAGTGGGGCAAGCGCTGATGTTCGCATTGCCCGGCAATCCGGTATCGGGCATCGCCACGTTTGCCACCTTGCTCAAGCCGGGGCTGGATGCGCTGACCGGTGCGCACATTGCATCGCCAGGCTTGCGCGCACGCCTGAGACTGGCGATCAGCAAACGCCATGCGCGCACCGAATTCCGGCGCGCTCGCATCGAGTGCGATGCCGAGGGCAGGCTTTGGGCCATGCCGCATGCGCAGCAAGGCTCCGGCATGTTGCGCGGCGTCTCCGAGGCCCACGCGCTGATCATGCTGCAAGAATCCCCACACGAATTCGCCGCTGGTGACGTGGTGGATATCCTGCCGCTGCCTGGCTGGCCGGTGTAAGTGCTTATAATCCACGCATGACTGCGCGCGCCATCGAAGAAATTCCGCCGGCCGAAGCGTTACGACGTCAGCAACAGGGCAGCGTGTTGATCGACGTGCGCGAAGAGAACGAGCTGGCTGGTGGCAAACCAGCCGGTGCCATCAGCGTGCCGCTGGGTGCGCTGGCTGCGCGTATCGGGGTCGTAGCGCCGGATCGCGACACCGAGATTCTTGCCAGTTGCGCCAGTGGGCAGCGCTCGTTGTACGCTGTTGCGATGTTGCTCCAACTGGGTTACGCCCACGTTGCATCCGTCGCTGGCGGCTTTCTGCGCTGGAACGCCGAAGGCCTGCCAGTGGATAGGGGCGTGCTCGACGCCGACGCCGCCGAACGATATTCGCGGCATCTGTTGTTGCCGGAAGTGGGCGTCGCCGGGCAGACCGTACTGGGCAACGCGCGTGTCGCCCTGATCGGCGCCGGCGGGCTGGGCGCGCCAGCGGCGTTGTATCTGGCGGCCGCCGGTGTCGGCACGCTGACCTTGATCGACGACGACAAGGTGGAAAAATCCAATTTGCAGCGTCAGGTACTGCATGCGGACGCGCGCATCGGCATGCCCAAGACTGAATCGGCGCGGCTGACTTTGGCGGCGCTCAATCCACGTGTTGCTATCCAGCTGCAAGAGCAACGTCTGTGCGCGGCCAATGTCGAAGCCTTGATCGATGGTCACGATGTGGTGATTGACGGCGCCGACAATTTTCCTACGCGCTATCTGCTTGACGCGGCCTGCCGGCGTCTGCAAATTCCACTCGTCTATGGCGCCGTGCATCGTTTTACCGGGCAAGTAAGTGTGTTCGATGCGCGGCGTGCCGATTCGCCGTGCTATCGCTGCCTGTTTCCGGAACCCCCGGCGGCGGCGGATGCCCCCAATTGCGCCGAAGCCGGAGTGCTCGGCGTGTTGCCCGGTATCATCGGGCTGTTGCAGGCCAGCGAAGCGATCAAGCTTGTGCTCGACATCGGCGCGCCACTGATCGGGCGTCTGCTGTGCTTCGACGCGCTGGCAGCGACGTTTCGCGAATTGCGCCTGCCGCGTGATCTACAGTGCCCCGGTTGCGGCGCGACTGCGCAATTTCGCGGTTACGCGGATCTGGAACAGGTCTGCTCAGCGCATTGATCCACACTCTCAGGTAGCGGGCGGGTGCTTGGTCTGCGCGAGTGCCAGCGCAAAAAGCTGCTCCTCGGTCGCTGGCTTGCCGTACTTGGCCTTCCATTGCGCATGCGGCTCGCCGTAGATTCGTTCACGTGCCTCTTCCTTGCTCAGTTCGGTTCCGCATTCTGCCGCGGCTTCGCGGTACCAGTCGGCAAGGCAATTGCGGCAGAATCCGGCCAGGATCATCAGGTCGATGTTCTGCACGTCGGTGCGTTTAACGTTCAGATGCCGTAACAGGCGGCGAAAGGCCGCTGCTTCCAGCTCGGTTGTGACTTGACTGCTCATAATCGACTCCCGGTGGTTGTCGATGCTGCATTGTAACTCCGCCAGAGTTTGTGGGATGCGCGAGCCCCAGTAGAATGTTCGACCCGCCCGGCGCGATATTTCCATGACCGCAACCATCCTCGACGGCAAACGCATCGCCACGCAACTGCTCGATAGTTTGCGCGCGCGCGTAGCGCGGCGCGTGGCGCAGGGCAGGGCAGCGCCGGGGTTGGCGGTGGTGTTGGTCGGCGACGATCCGGCCTCGGCTGTGTATGTGCGCAACAAGCGTCGCGCTTGCCGGCATGTGGGATTTCGTTCGCGTGATTTCGATCTGCCGCCGACCGCGACACAGGCCGAGTTGGCCGCGCTGATCGATCACCTCAATGCGGATCCGGAAATCCATGGCATCCTCGTACAGCTGCCGCTTCCAGCGCATATCGATGCAAACACGCTGATCAATCGCATCGATCCACGCAAGGATGTCGATGGCTTTCATCCCGAGAACATCGGCCGGCTCGCTCTGCGCCAGCGCGGTCTGCGGCCGTGCACATCCAAGGGAGTGATGACTCTGCTTGCGCACACCGACCGACCGGTACGCGGGCAGGACGCCACAGTCGTCGGCGTCTCCAATCATGTCGGTCGCCCGCTGGTGTTCGAGCTGATGCTTGCCGGTTGCACGACGACGTGCTGCCACAAGTTCACGCGCGACCTGCCCAGAGCGGTTGCGCAGGCTGATATCCTGATCGTCGCGGTCGGCATGCCGAGGCTGGTCAAGGGCGCGTGGATCAAACCCGGCGCGGTCGTGATCGACGTCGGCATCAATCGCCTTGCCGACGGCTCGCTGGCGGGCGATGTGGAGTTTGCTCCGGCTGCCGAACGCGCCGCCTGGATCACGCCGGTACCTGGCGGTGTAGGGCCGATGACGGTGGCGACGTTGATGGAAAATACGCTGGAAGCCGCGAATCTTTTCTGAATCGCGGTTCAATCCGGTACTTTGCACACGCTGCGCGATACTGGCGTCTGCGTTATCCTTCGCGCCCTCGGATCGGCTGTTGCACATCATGCTTGCATCCCGCTTGCACCTGCGTTTTTCCTTGCTACTTGGGGCCGTACTGGTCGCCAGTTGCGGCAGCGTCATGCGCAAAGCCACCCACCAATTCGCGGACAACCTGACCACCGCGATCCTCAACGAAGACGACCCCGGCACCGTGCGCGACGGCGTTCCGGCCTACCTTTTGCTGATCGACGGCATGATCCAGGGCGATCCGGATAATGCCGGCGCGTTGCTCGCCGGGTCGAAACTCTATGGCGCATACGCCAGTGGATTTGTGGCCGACGCGACGCGCGCGCAGCGCCTCGCAGACCGCGCCTTTGACTATGCGCGGCGTGCCTTGTGCCTGCGACAGAAGGTATTGTGCACAGCACTCGACAAACCCTACGACACGTACCTCGCCGAGTTGAAAAAGACCGGCAAGGGCGATGTGCCCGTGGTCTACGGTTTCGCCGCCGCCTGGGCCGGCAAGATTCAGGTCAACAGCGGCGACTGGAACGCGATCGCCGATCTGCCCAAATTGCAGGCCACGCTGGAGCGTTGCGTCGAACTCGATCCGCACTACGACAACGGCGGCGCCTATGTGTATCTTGGCGTGATCAATTCCCTGCGCCCGGCATCGCTCGGCGGGAAGCCAGAACTGGGCAAGGCATATTTCGACAAGGCGCTGGAATTGTCCGCAGGCAAGAACCAGATGGTGCGCGTGCTGTACGCGAAGTTCTACGCACGCCTGATATTCGACAAGGATCTGCACGACAAGCTGCTTAACGAGGTGCTGGCCGCCGACCCGCATGCCCCGGGGCTGACCCTTATCAACACGCTGGCAAAGGAGAAAGCGCGGGCGTTGTTGGCGTCGGGCAAGGATTATTTTTGACTCTGTGGAAAATTATTCAATGAACAAGATTGCAGGATTGGCCTTTATGTTGTTCGGCGCTTGCGCCTGCGTGCACGCGACCACGATCATCAAGATCGCCACCGTGGCACCGGATGGCACCACGTGGATGCGCGAAATGCGCGCCGGCGCCGACGCCGTGAAAAAAGACACGACCGACCGCGTCGAGATCAAGTATTACCCGGGCGGCGTGATGGGCGACGAGGCGACCGTGCTGCGCAAGATCCGCATCGGCCAGCTGCAAGGCGGTGCGTTCACCGGCGGCGAACTGTCAGCGGTCGACAAGGATGCGCAGATCTACAGCCTGCCGTTTCTGTTCAAGAATCTGGACGAAGTGGACAAGGTGCGCGCACAGCTCGATCCGCTGCTGAAAAAAAGTTTCGAGGTGGCCGGCTTCGAAGCCGTGGGTATCAGCGGTGGCGGCTTTGCCTATCTGATGAGCGTCAAGGACATCCGCAGCAAGGACGACCTGAAAGCGGCGAAGGTCTGGGTGCCGCAGGGCGATCATGTTGCGGAAGCCGGGTTCAAGGCCGGTGGCGTCAGCCCGATCTCGTTGCCGCTGGCCGACGTGTATACCAGCCTGCAAACCGGCCTGATCGACACTGCAGCCAACACGCCTGCAGGCGCGATCGCGTTCCAGTGGCACACCAAGGTCAGGCACATGATCGATCTGCCGCTGACCTATGTAGTTGGCATCCTCGTTATCGACAAAAAAATCTTCGATGTACTGTCGTCCGCCGACCGGAAAGCGGTGAGCGACGACCTCGGTGCCGCGTTCGCACGTCTGGAGAAGATCAATCGCGAGGACAACGTCCAGGCGCGCGCGGCGCTGCAAAAACAGGGTGTGCAGATATTCACGCCGAATGCTGCGGAAACGGCATCCTGGGAAGCGGTCGGCGTTGCGGCTCGTCAGCAACTGATCACTGCTGGCGAAATCACTCCGGCGATGGAGGCAGCGCTGGACAAGGCAGTGGCAGCAGCGCGTGGATCGGACAGGTGACAACGGTCGCCTCGCGCGCACTGGTTTGGCTGCACCGTTTCGAGAACGGATTGCTCGCCATTCTGGTGCTGGTGCTGGTCGGGCTGGCTGGCGCGCAGATCATTCTGCGCGATTTTTTTGATACGGGGTTTTCCTGGGGCGATCCGCTGATGCGCACTCTTGTGCTGTGGACCGGCATGCTCGGTGCGCTGGCTGCGGTGCGCGACGACAAACACATCGCGCTGGATCTGCTGCAACGTTTTCTCTCACCGTCGTTGCAGCGGGCTGCGCGGCTGGTTGCATTGGGATTTGCTGCGCTGCTGTGCGCGGCGATGGCTTGGTACAGCGTCGTGTTCGTGCAGCTGGATTTGAGTGGCAACACGCCGTCGAACGCGTTTCAGGGGGTTCCCGCATGGCTGTTTGAGGCCATACTGCCGGTCGCGTTCGGCTTGATGGCTTTGCGCTTTGGGCTGCGTGCATTTGCGCCACCAGCGCATGCGTCGGCATTGCTGCACGAACCGGCCAGGCCGTCGGGCGGAGCCGATTCCGCATGATTTGGTTGATCGTTGGCATCCTGTTGGTGCTCGCCACGCTGGGGACGCCGTTGTTTGCTGTGATCGCAGCCATTGCGCTGCTCGGTTTCCACGCGGCCGGCGAACCGGGTGCCGCGGTCGCGATCGAGTTTTATCGTCTGGCCGACATGCCGGCGTTGATCGCGATCCCGTTGTTCACGTTGGCCGGTTACCTGTTGGCAGAAAGTCAGGCGCCACGGCGTCTCGTGCGCCTGACCAACGCCATGTTCGGCTGGTTGCCGGGCGGATTGGCGATCGTCTCGATCTGCGCCTGCACGCTGTTTACCGCATTCACCGGCGCGACCGGTGTTACGCTCGTCGCACTCGGCGCGGTGCTTTATCCGGCGCTGCGTCAAGCGCATTACGGCGAGCGATTCACACTGGGATTGCTTACTTGCTCGGGCAGCCTGGGCCTGCTTTTGGTGCCGTCGATGCCGTTGATTCTGTACGGGGTGGTCGCCCAACAATTTCACACCACGCCCCCGGTCAGTATCGACGCACTGTTCAAGGCTGGCTTGCTGCCGTGTCTGCTGATGGTGGTGTTGCTGTCGATCTACAGTGCTTGGCACGCGCGCGGGTTGCCGCGTCCAGCCAAGAGCAACGGGCGCGAGGTCTGGGCGGCGGTCAAGGATGCCGCTTGGGAATTGCCGCTGCCGTTCGTGGTACTTGCCGGTATTTACAGCGGGCGTCTGGCTGCATCCGAGGCCGCCGCTGCCACGGCGCTTTATGTGTTGATCGTTTCCGTCCTTATCCGGCGCGAAATCAAGCTCACGGAATTGCCGCGAGTGATCCGCGAGGCGATGCTGCTGGTCGGTGCGATCCTGATCGTGCTTGGTTTCTCGCTGGCGCTGACCAACTGGCTGATCGATGGCGACGTGCCGGAGAAACTTTTCGCGGCGTTGCAGGCCGGCATTACCGGCAAGTACGTCTTCCTGCTGCTGCTGAATGTGTTTCTGCTCGCGTTCGGCATGCTGCTGGAAGGCTTCCCCGCGATCATCATTCTGGTGCCACTGGTGTTGCCGGTGGCGCTGCACTACGGTGTGGATCCGGTGCACCTTGGCATCATCTTCCTGGCCAATTTGCAGATCGGCATCTTCCTGCCGCCGGTGGGCATGAACATCTTCATCGCCAGTGCGCGTTTCAACCAGCCGGCGACACGTATTGTCCGCGCCAGTGCGCCGTTTTACGCGATCCTGCTGCTGTCGGTGTTGATCATCACGTACTGGCCTGATCTTTCGTTATGGTTGGCGCGCTAGCGCGAGCTGTGCAGCACCGCTATAATTGCGCGCTTTACCTGCCCGAGGGCTGTTGCCCATGCGCATCCTCACCGAAGCGCTCACCTACGACGACGTTTCGCTCGTCCCGGCATTCTCCAGCGTCCTGCCGCGCGACGTCAGCCTGGCCACGTGCCTGACCCGCGCCATCCGCTTGAACATTCCCGTCGTCTCCGCGGCCATGGATACGGTCACCGAGGCACGGCTTGCCATCACCATGGCGCAATGCGGCGGCATCGGCATCATCCACAAGAACATGACCATCGAACGTCAGGCGGCCGAAGTGCGCCTGGTCAAGAAGTTCGAGGCCGGTGTGATCCGGGATCCGATCACGGTCGGACCGGAGACCTCGATCGGCGAGGTGATGCAGATCGTGCGCGCACGCAACATCTCCGGCGTGCCGGTAGTCGATGGCAAGAACCTGGTCGGTATCGTGACCAGCCGCGATCTACGCTTCGAGACCAAACACGACGATCCGGTGCGTCACATCATGACGCGCAAGGAGAAACTCGTCACGGTACAGGAAGGCGCCGGCGAGGACGAAGTGCTGCGCCTGCTGCACCGGCACCGCATCGAGAAAGTGCTGGTGGTCAACGACGCATTTCAGTTGCGCGGTCTGATTACGGTCAAGGATATCCAAAAGGCCCGCGACAACCCGCATTCGGCCAAGGACAGTCATGAGCGCCTGCGCGTCGGTGCTGCGGTCGGCGTCGGCGGCGATACCGAGCCGCGTGTCGCCGCGCTGGTCGAGGCCGGTGTGGACGTGGTCGTAGTCGATACCGCGCATGGCCATTCCCAAAGTGTGATCGAGCGTGTGCGCTGGGTGCGCGAGCACTTTCCGCAGATGCAGATCGTTGGTGGCAATATCGTCACCGGCGATGCGGCCAAGGCGCTGGTCGATGCCGGCGCGAATGCGATCAAGGTTGGCGTGGGGCCCGGTTCGATCTGCACCACGCGCATCGTCGCCGGAGTTGGCGTGCCGCAGATTTCCGCAGTGAGCATGGTCGCCGAAGCGATCCGCGACAGCGACGCTTGCCTGATCGCCGACGGCGGCATCCGCTATTCCGGAGACATTGCCAAGGCGCTGGCCGCCGGAGCGGATTGCGTCATGATCGGCGGCATGTTTGCCGGCACCGAGGAGGCGCCCGGCGAGGTCGAGCTGTATCAGGGGCGGTCGTACAAGAGCTACCGCGGCATGGGCTCGCTCGCCGCGATGCAGAAAGGCTCGAAGGATCGCTATTTCCAGGACGAAGCCGACGCCGACAAACTCGTGCCCGAAGGCATTGAAGGGCGCGTGCCATATCGCGGTCCGCTGCGCAACATCGTGCATCAGCTGGTCGGTGGATTGCGCGCGGCCATGGGCTATGTCGGTTGCGCAAGTGTGGAGGAAATGCACAGTAAACCGCAGTTCGTGCGCGTGACCGGTGCCGGCATGCGCGAGTCACATGTGCACGATGTGGCGATTACCAAGGAAGCGCCAAATTACCGGTTGGATTGATGCAAAACATCCACTCCGACAAAGTTTTGATTCTCGATTTCGGCGCGCAATACACGCAGCTGATCGCGCGTCGCATTCGCGAGATCGGGGTGTATTGCGAAATCTGGGCGTGGGATCACGATCGAACCGAGATCGCGAGGTTCGCGCCGAAAGGCGTGATTCTGTCCGGCGGCCCGGAATCGACGCTGGCAACGGATTCGCCGCGCGCACCGAATGAAGCGTTCGCACTCGGTGTACCGATCCTCGGCATCTGTTACGGGATGCAGACGCTGGCGGCGCAGCGTGGCGGCGGCGTCGAAGGCGGCCACGCGCGCGAGTTCGGCCACGCCCGTATCGCGACACGGCCGTGCGCACTGTTCGACGGATTGCCGGGTGAGCAGG
>JBOHYL010000042.1:0-19354 GCA_050737915.1 Rudaea sp. | reverse complement strand
GTTCGGCGGTGGAAAAACCGGTTTCCAGAATGAACCCGTACAAGTCGCGGTCGGACAACAGCGCTTCTGGCTTGAGCAAGCCGCGCTCGATCGCCTTGCGCCGGATCGCATCGCGATCCATGCCCTTGCCGTCGTCGGACACGCGCAAAACCACTTCAGTCGCCTCACGACTGACCTGGATGGTAATGGTGCCTTCGCTGGACTTGCCCGCGGCCAGACGCTCCTCGGGCGATTCGATGCCGTGCGCCAGCGCGTTGCGCAGCATGTGTTCGAACGGTGCCTTCATGCGCTCGAGCAGGTTGCGATCCATTTCGCCCTGGGCGCCTTCCACTTTCAGGTTCGCGCGCTTGCCCACTTCCTGTGCCGCCTGCCGCACCGTGCGGCGCAGGCTCGGCACGAGCGAATCGAACGGCACCATGCGCGTGCGCATGAGACCTTCCTGCAAATCGGACGAAACGCGCGATTGCTGCAGCAACAGGGTTTCGGACTGGCGCGTCAGATCGTCGAGCAGACCCTGAATCGAGACCAGATCGGATACCGATTCGGCCAGCGCGCGCGATAATTGCTGCAACTGGCTGAAGCGGTCGAGTTACAGCGGATCGAACGAGGACTCGCTCGATTCGGCTTCGCGCTGGTAACGCGACAGGATCTGCGCTTCGGTTTCCAGCTCGAGCTTGCGCAATTGGTCGCGCAGGCGGCTGACCGTGGTTTCGAATTCGACCAGGTTGAAGCGGAACGTGGAAATCTGCTGTTCCAGACGTGAGCGGTAAATCGACACCTCGCCGGCATAGTTGACCAGCGAATCGAGCAAATCCGAACGCACGCGGATCATCTCCTGCGGCGCGCGCGATTGCTGATCGTCTTCTTCCACGGACGGCAGATGGCGCGGTGGCCGCGTCGGCTTGGCAGCGACAGTGGCCGGCGCCGTGGCGGCCGGCTCGGCCGCAGGCGCAACCGGACCCGCCGCGGCGGGCAGTTCGCCGGATACCAGACCCTCAAAGCGTTCGATCGCATGCTCGGGCATGGCAATGGCCTGATGCCGCGCCACGCGTTGCACCAGTCCGTGCAGGCGGTCGAAGCCGCGCTCCAGCGATTCGACGCAGATGCGGTCGACGACGCGACGGTTGTCGCTGATCGCCTCGAACAGCGACTCCATTGCGTGCGACAAGTCGCCGATCGGTGCCAGGCCAGCCATGCGCGCGCCGCCCTTGAGCGTGTGCAGATCGCGTTGCAGGCCGGTGATCAGCTCGCGATCCTGTGGCGCTTCGCGCAGCTTGGCCATCAGGCCATCGGAATGATCGAGGATGTCGGCGCCTTCCTGCACGAAGATTTCCAGCAGGTCTTCGTCCAGATCCGGCAAGTCCAGCTTGCCGTCCGGTTGCGGATCGTCGGCCAGCGTCGGCAGCACGAACGAGGATTCGGCCAGCGTCGGTGCCGGCGCGTGCGCCTTGCCGACGGGGGCTGCGGTTGGCGTGATTTGCGTTTTGACCACTTTATCTGCGGGTGCGACCGGAGCCGGGAGTTCCGCCGCGGGCGGTTCCGGCAGGTCTTCGAACGCGAGCAGCTCAGTTTCGTGCGTCTCCGCCGGCGCGGGAACTTCTTCGAATTTCTCCCCGTGGTCGAGCGTATCGTCTTCGAGCACAGCAGGCGGCGCAGGTGCTGCGGTCTCGGCGGGTGCCTGCGTGGCCTCGAACTCGCGCAGCCAGCGCGCGGTTTCGTCATCCTCGCCGGTTTCTCCCGGGGGCGTCACGTGAGCGGGCGCCAGCGCGGACTCGTGCACCGGCGATTCCAATACGCCGAGCTCTGCGAGCAAGGCGGACTCGTCGTCCATCTGCGGTGCCGCGGCATCGGCGGCGGCAAGTTCGGGTTGCTCCGGTATTTCCGCAGCGGGCGCGTGCGATTCGGAAAACAGCACGTGCATCATTTCCGGTTCCGGCAGCCGATCGCGCAGCGCCGCGATGCGGGCGGCCAGCGCGTCCGAATCCGGCATCTGCGGATGCACGGTTTCCAGCGCCGCGATGCAATCGCGCACCAGTACCGATGACTCGCTCAGCGCGGCCGCGCCAATGGTATCGAGCGCGCGATTGTCCGCACGCAAACGTTTGACATAACCTTCCAGCGGTGCCAGTACGTGCGTGATCACCGGGATATCCACCATTGCGATCGCGCCGTTGAGCGTGTGCACCGCACGCAGCAGCGGTTCGCTGACCGGTGTCGATGGCACGGCATGCCACTGCCCAAGGTAATCGCCGATCACGCCCAGATGTGCGGCAACTTCGCTCTTGAGAATCTCGAACAGCACCGGATCGACGTTCGGCAACGGCCCGGCGGCGAGCATGCTTTGTTCAGCCGCATCGCCGCCAGCGAACGCAGCCACTTCTTCCGGCTCGGCATCGAAGGCGTGTTCCACATCCACGACCGTATTCAGTTCGACCGGCTCCGCGGCCGGCGGCGGCGTGTGTTCAAGCACTGGCTGCAGCCGCTTGACGATGCGCTTGACTTTCTTCATGCGCACGGGCGCAGCAGTGCGCAGGTACGCTTCCTCGCCCGCGGCGACGCGGTCGGCCACTGCCATGATCTGACCGATATCGGCAGTCGGCTGGCCTTCACCGCGCAGCGCGCGCAGCAACTCTGGCAGCGCGCCGAGTACGTTATCCAGCAGTGCCTGCACGGGCGATCCCGGGGGTACGGTCTTGTCGAGCACACGGTTAAGCATATTCTCGACTTTCCAGCTGAACTCGCCCAAGGCCAATGCACCGACCAGGCGCCCGGAACCTTTGAGCGTGTGGAACGAACGCCGGATCGGCTTGAGCTTTTCGAAATCCTGCACATCGGCTTTCCATGCCGGCACACAGCGATTGAGGTTGTCGATTTCGTCCTGCACTTCCTCGACGAAGACTTCGCGGATTTCTTCGTCGATGTCGTCCGACGGCGTCGCGGTGAAGCTTGCATCGGCCAGCGACTCGGCACCATCGGTGTCCGGGACCTCTTCCTCGATTTCCTCTTCGACTTCGACATAGCGCACGTGCGGCGCCGGTGTCGCGGTAGTCTCGGTTTCGGTCAGGCGCAAACCGGCCAGATCGTGGCTGCGTGATTTGGTTGCCGGCATTTCGCCGACGATCAAATCTTCCAGCCCGTGACCGGGTGCGACGTCGACTGCAGGTTCCACCGCGGTGTCGTCTGCCGCAGCGGGTGCCGGCGCCGGTGGCGCGGGCGAGTCCTCGCCATGGTCCATGCGTGCGATGTATTCGTCGATGCTCTCACCGGTCAATTCGATGCTCGGCATTTCCGCGGGATTTTCCGGCTCGCTGGCGTGTGGCTTCAAAGCAGCCTCGCCACTGGCAGGGACATCTTCGCCCCAGCGTGGGAAATCGCCTTGATGCGCATCCGCCAAGGCCGACGCAACCGCAAAATCGGTCTGCGGTCCCCGCGTTGGCTCCCCAGCGCCAGTTTGCGACGGCGGCACGCGTGGCGTCGCCAGTTCGGCGTCGCCGTCGTCTCCTGCGGGCACGGGCCAGTAGCCGAGCGCGGTCAGGCTCTGCCGGGTGACGTCAAGAATGCGGTCGCGGCCACCGCGCTGATCGCGCGTGGCCTCCAGGTAATACTCGATCGAGGCCAGCGCATCAGCGAGCTTGTCCATCTGTTCGGCGCTCGGCACGCGCCGATGGCGCAATAGCTCGACCTGGACGAAGCGCACAACGCCCTTCATCAGCTGCGCCGCATCGTTCAGATCGAGGATACGCAGCGCGCCGCCGATTTCCTCCAGCAACGGCGGAATCGGCTCGACCTTGGCGTGATCCCAGGGCGATTCGATGAAGGCGACGATGTCCTGCTTGGCCTGCGCGATATTGGCTTGCGCTTCTTTCATTAGCGCGTCCAGAATCTTGCGCACTTCGGCCTTCGGCAATTCCAGCCCCGGCGCACCGGGTGCGAGTTGTTCCTGCGCACTGCCGGCGTCCGCGCCGAGGCGGTCGATGTGATCGTCCAGCGAAGCTTCGACGTACAGCAACGCGCCGGCGACGTCGAGCAGGGTCGACTCGTCGGCGGCTCGCGACTGGTTCGCCATCTCTTCGACTACTTTGCGCTGTTCGGTGACCACCCGGCGCGGCACACCAAGACCGAGCATGCCGAGCGTGTCGCCGACGCGATCGAGCACGTCGGCCTGTGCCATCAGTTCGGCCGGATCCGGATGCTGCGCACGCAGGAAGATGTCGAGCGCC
The DNA here is from genome assembly GCA_050737915.1 of Rudaea sp. GTDB lineage: Bacteria > Pseudomonadota > Gammaproteobacteria > Xanthomonadales > Rhodanobacteraceae > Rudaea. Next base: position 15,134 of record JBOHYL010000042.1, on the reverse strand, counting down.
TCCTTTACCCGCAGCAAGTCGTCCTTGATCGCCACCGACACCGTGTCAAGCAGAGTGCGGTTGTGACCGGAGATCGAGCCTCTGGCATGTTCGAGTTCTTTTTCGCTCGGCAGCAGGCTGTCGAGTTTGTAGGTGGCACGGATCGCATCGGCGCGCTCACCAGCGCTACCGGCATGGGCAATGTAGAACAACAGGTTGCGGGTCAGATCGGCAGGCGGGGTGACGCGAAAACCCGCTTCGCCAGTATCGACCAGCCGCTTGATCTCGCGGTCGACCTTGCCGAACAGCAGTTTCACGGCGGCATTGGCTTCGACCGCGCCGGAGGCGACGCCCTCGAGCACACCGGACGCGACCCACCACAGCCGGCAAGCATCTTCCTGGGTGCAAGCGCCACGCAGGCGATCGAGTACTTCGATCAAGCGTTTCTGCTGCGCGGCGGCGTTGTCGTCGCGGATCCAGCGCAGCAACGAAAGCTGGAATGCGCTGCGCAGGCGCGCGGCCTCGGATTTGAGTTCCAGTTCCGGTCTGACGCTGTCGGCACCGGCCGCGGCCGCTGGCAGCGGTGCGGAAAGATCCGGCGAGAACAGCACCGACTCGGTAAGCAGTTTTTCGCCACGGGTAGCGCGCAGGTCGTTGAGCAACGGCAGCAGGACAATGGGAATGTCCTTGTGGCCGCTTTGCAGGCGCTCCAGGTAGTCCGGCATCTGCACGATGCCGCGCATCAGCACCGAGTAGGTGTCATCCTGGGCCTTGATCTGGCCATCGAGCAGGGCCAGCGCCACGCGTTCCATTTCCTCCACAACCATCGCGGCGCCATACAGCTCGACCATGCGCAAGGTGCCCTGCACCTGATGCAGATAGGTGGCGCAAAAGCGCATCAGACTCGAATCGGCCGGATCCTCGACGTAGGCCTCCAGTGCCTGACGCGCCTGTTTGAGGGTTTCGTCCAATTCCTGCTTCACCCAATTCAAGGTGGTGAAGTCGATGCTGTCGTCTTGCAGTTTCATGGCAAATCTCTCAACGGGTGCGCTGGAACGCCAGCACATTGCGATTGTCCACGCGCGCCAGTTGCGCGTGCGCGAACTGCGTCACTTCGCCCGGACCCAGCACCAGCAGACCGCCGGGTTTGAGCAGACCGGCGAGCGTGGCCAACAGTTCGCGGCGTCGCTCGCGGGCGAAATAGATCAACACGTTCTGACAGAAAATCAGATCCAGCCGCTTCATCGATGCGCCGACCGCATCGAGCAAGTTGAACTGTGCAAAGCCCACGCGTTTGCGCAGCGTTTCGCCGATGCGGAAGCTGTCCGCGTCCAGCGGCTCGCAATACTGCTCGCGGTACGCTGCAGGAATCTCGTCCATTTTCTGCCGCGGAAACAAACCGCTGCGGCCGACCGCCAGTGCCGGCAGGCTTACGTCCGTCGCAGTCACGCCGAAATAGGTTTTCGACGCCGCTGCGGGCAGATGCCGATCCAGTACCATCGCCAGCGTATAGGCCTCCTCGCCACTGGAACAACCCACACTCCAGGCGTGCAGCGCTGCGCGTTCCGGATCCGCAGCTACGCGTGGCAGCCAGTCGCGCGCAATCAGTTCGAACGAGGGCGGATGCCGGAAGAAATGCGTCTCGTGCACGGTCAGGCGGTCGACCAGGGTCGTCCATTCGATCGCGCCTTCGGGAACCTTCTGCAGGTCGCGAAAGTAGTCGGCGAAATTCGCGTGCCCGGTCTCGCGCATGCGCCCGCGCACGCTGGTGACGAGAAACGCCTTGCGCTTGAGTGGCACGACAACGCCCGTGCGCTTCTCGAGCAGACGCGCCCAGCGCTCGAACTCGCTGTCGTCCATGCCTGGCAGGGACGCAAGCGGCGACCAGTTCCCGGCGGCAACTGACATGCCCGATACGAACCTCCAACAACGTGTTTGCCAGCAGCAATTGTGCGTTCATCGCGAAAGCTCCTCGCCGCGCGGCGATTTGCTCCCTCATCAGGCCGGCAGCTTGAAGTCCGCCACCGACCGGCGCAGATCCGCGGCCAGTTGCGCCAGGTTGCCGATCGACTCGGCAGTCTGGCTGGCGCCGACCGAAGTTTGCGTGGTGATTTCCTGAATCACGTTCATCGTCGCAGAAATGTTCGTTGCCGCGGCCGACTGCTGGCGTGCCGCCTCGGAAATATTCTGAATTAGGTCGGCCAAGTCGTTCGATACCTTTTCGATTTCGCCCAAGGCTTGGCCCGCGTCTTCGGCCAGTCGCGCACCGGATACGACCTCGGCCGTGGTCTGTTCCATCGAAGTGACCGCTTCGTTGGTATCGGCCTGAATCGTCTGCACCAGCGTTTCGATTCGACGTGTAGCGCCCGAGGCACGTTCGGCCAGTCGCTGCACTTCATCGGCGACCACGGCGAACCCGCGGCCCGCCTCGCCGGCCGACGCGGCCTGAATGGCGGCGTTCAAGGCCAGAATGTTGGTCTGTTCGGCGATGTCGTTGATGAGCTCAACAATGGATCCGATTTCCTGCGAGGATTCACCCAGACGCTTGATGCGCTTGGAAGTCTCCTGGATCTGGTCGCGGATCGAGTCCATGCCGGCAATCGTCTGGCGCACGATGCCGGCGCCTTTCGACGCGATCTGCACCGAGCGCTGGGCCACGTCGGCTGACTCTGCCGAGTTCTTCGACACCTCGTCGATGGAAACCGCGATTTCGTTGATCGCGGCCGATGCGGAAGTGATCTGCTGGGCCTGATGTTCGGCGGCCTCGGCCAGATGCATGGCGGTCGCCTGCGTTTCCTGCGCCGAGGTCGATACGTGCAAAGCGGTGTCATTGATCGTCGTGACCAGGGAGCGCAACGCCTCGACCGCGAAGTTGACCGAGTCGGCGATGGCGCCGGTAATGTCTTCTGTCACCGTCGCCTTCACGGTCAAATCGCCTTCGGCCAGCGATCCCATTTCATCAAGCAGGCGCAGAATGGCTTCCTGGTTGCGCTGGTTCAGTTCGGCGGTAACCTGGTAGCGCTGGCGCTGACTGCGGATCTGGCTGGCGATCAACAAGATCACGAGGAAAATCGCTGCAGCCGCCGCGATCACGCCAACGAAAAGATTCGGGAAAAAACGACTGGACTGCAATTGACCGATGCGCACGGCGACCGGATCGGCCTTGAGCAACATGGTCTGCGAATCGATAGCGGTCTGGTCGGCGGCCTGCTTCACGTCCTGCAGGGCCGAGGCCGAATCAAGCAGCTTCTTGACCGGATCGCCGACCAACTCGGTCCACTGCTTGTTCATGTCGGCAAGAATCTGGCGCGCGTTCGGGTTGTCCATGGCGCGAATGTTCAGATCCGGGTTGCCGCTGATGAGGCCGGCAAGTACCGCGCCGTAGAACTGCGCATCGCGCTGCAGGCCATCGGCGGCCGATTGCGCCTCTTCGCCGCCCTGCACGATGGTCTGCACGCGGCGCTGCATGCGGTCGGCGAGCAGCATCTCGCGCGAGGAAATCATCACCTGGCTGGGCGATCCACTCTTGTCGGTGAGGATTTTCACCACTTCGTCCATGCGCGAATTGAGCACCGGCATCTTGCTGTTGAAGTCGGCAGCCACGGCAGCAGTGTTGAGTACCTGCTCCTTGGAATCGAGGATCTTCGTCGCGTTCGTGTTCAGCGGCTGCCAGGCCTTGTCGAGATCCTTGATCTCACCCGCCACACCCGCCTCGCTGGCGTAGCCGTGCATGCCGGTGGTCTTGTCGCCCTTGCTCAGCTTGTTGATCATATCGTCGATCGTGTTGCGGGTCTGTTCCAGACTTTTGAACGCGTCGATGTTGCCGCCGGCGGCGGCATTGGCCACGGTCGACAGCTGCTGTGACAGCACCTGGATCTTGGTGACCAGGGCACTGGCCTTGGCATCCTGCGATGCGTTGTACGTCAGCCAGCCGAAGTCCAGTACCGCGACCAAAATCGCCACGATCAGTAACACCACGAGCAGGGTGTTGGCACCCGCCCGTTCTTTACCGCCTACTGCGCCCGTCGTCACGCTCATATCGGAACCCCTTGGCAAGCTGCGATCTCCACGGCGCTACGCCGCGGCCTGTATGAAATCGGACGCACGCACCAGAGTCGCCATGCTGAACTGGCCCCAATGTGCATCGCCCAATGGATATTTCTCGCCGACGAAACGCCCGTAGCGCTCGTCTTCCTCGCCGACCGCGTCGGCGCGCTGATCCTCGGAGAAGCTGCGCTGGCCCATGACCTCATCGATGAGCAGGCCGACGCTGCCGCCAGCCTGACGCACGAGCAGCACACGGCTGGAATCGGTGACTTGGGTGCGCTCGCCTTCCAGGTACTGTTTCAGGTCGATCACGGGGACCAGATTGCCTCGCACATTGGCCACGCCCAGCAACCAGCCACGCGTGCCGGGTACGATCGTGAGTGCCGGCGGGGTGAGACTTTCGTTGACCTCGTTGATGCTGCTGACCAGATAACGCATGCCGATGCGAAATCCGATACCGCGCCACAGACCCGGCGCCTCGATCTGCTCGGGCATGCCGGCGGAATGCGACAAACTGCGCCGCTCGTAGTCGGCGAGCGCATCGAACGGCGACAGCAGCTGCGGGGCGGAGGAGACGGCCATCGGTGTTCAGCCAGCGAGCAGTTTCTGGATCCGGCCGAGTAACTCGGACTCGGCGACCGGCTTGACCATGAAATCCTTGGCGCCCTGGCGCAGACCCCAGACGCGATCGGTCTCCATCGACTTGGTGGTGACAATGAGGATGGGAATGGCCGAGGTATCCGCATCGCGGCTGAGCGTGCGTGTAGCCTGGAATCCGTTCATACCTGGCATGATCACGTCCATGATGACGAGATCCGGTCGATCGCGTTTGGCCGCGGCGATGCCGTCCTCGGCGCTGATCGCGCTAGTGACGCGATGGCCGTTCTTCTCGAGCAGCGTGGTGAACACGCGCACGTCGGTCGGCGAATCGTCAATGATGAGAATATGCGCCATCGTTTGCCCCTTGTTTGTCCGAATGACCTGCGCGCTCACCGGGCTCCGACATGCCGGCGGATCGCGCCGAGCAGCTCTTCGCGGGTGAACGGCTTGGTCAGATATTGCTCGGATCCGACAATGCGACCGCGCGCCTTGTCGAACAGGCCGTCCTTGGAAGACAGCATGATCACCGGCGTGGCCTTGAAAATCTGGTTGTTCTTGATCCGCGCGCAGGTCTGGTAGCCATCCAGGCGCGGCATCATGATGTCGACGAAGATGATGTTCGGCTGCTGGTCGGAAATCTTCGCCAGGGCCTCGAATCCATCCGTTGCCGTGACGACCTCACAGCCTTCCTTTTTGAGCAGGGTTTCGGCGGTTCGGCGGATCGTCTTCGAATCGTCGATGACCATGACCTTCAGGCCGGACAGGCTGCCATCTTTTTCACTGTGTGCCACGTCAAAAACCCCCAACCGCTTGGAGTGCAGGATGCGAAAGCCGATCCGCCGCGGACGGCACTCACGCTGGGCGGCCATCCTCGCGCGGCGGCGCAATCGCGCCGGATCCGGACCTGTTTAACCAATACTTAGCAAATATGTCAAGTAAATCCGATAACTGTGCATTATTGCTCGAAAAAAACACCGCGCTCACAGGGGCGCCGCGGGTGGACTGCGAACCTTTTGCGGCAACGACGCGATGGTAGTATAGCCCCGTATCGGCTGCTGCGCGTGCCCGCATGTCAATGAATCACAGCACATCCCGTGCCAATCCCTGCCGAGATGGAGTGCACGCATGAGTCTTGCCGTCGCCGTGCTGATGGATCCGATCGACTCCATCCATCCGCAGAAGGATTCGACCTTCGCCATGCTGCTCGAAGCGCAGCGTCGCGGCCACCGCCTGTTCTATCTGACCCAGGGCGCACTGGCCGTGCGCGAGGGCACGCCGTGGGGGTATGCGGCTGCCCTGCACGTGCGCGACGACGCGCGTGACTGGTTTTCGCAGGAAGCTGCGCAATGGCTGGATCTGCGCGGCATCGACGTGATCCTGGCGCGCAAGGACCCGCCGGTCGACGCGCAATTCGTCTACGACACGATGGTGCTCGAACTGGCCCAGACCGGCGGCGCACTCGTGGTGAACGATCCGCGCGCGTTGCGTGATGCGAACGAAAAACTCTTTGCCCTGCATTTTCCGCACTGCATCCCGCCAAGCCTGGTGGCACGCGATGCGGCCGAGTTCAAGCGCTTCGCCGCCGCCCAGGGCAAGATCGTGCTCAAGCCGCTGGACGGCATGGGCGGCCGCTCCATTTTTCTAAGTAGTGACGGCGATCCGAATCTGAACGTGATCCTGGAAACGCTGACCGATTGCGGCCGCAGCTTCGCGATGGCGCAACGTTATCTGCCCGAAATCAGTCAAGGCGACAAACGCATCCTGCTCGTCGACGGCGCGCCAGTGCCGTACGCACTGGCGCGGATTCCGCAAGGTGACGAGTTTCGCGGCAACCTTGCCGCTGGCGGCAAGGGTGTGGGCGTGCCATTGAGCGAACGCGACCGCTGGATTGCGGCGCAAGTCGCACCCGAGATCGTCCGTCGCGGCATGCTGTTCGTCGGTCTGGACGTGATCGGCGACTGGCTTACCGAAATCAATGTCACCTCACCCACCTGCATCCGCGAGCTGGACCGGCAATACGGCCTGAACATCGCTGCACAGTTGTTCGACGTCATCGAGAGCCGACGGCGATGAGCGCGGCGGCGCGACCGATCGGCAGCGGCGACCGCCTGAGTGTGACCATGCTGTTTTCGCTGATCTTCCACGGCGTACTTGTGCTTGGGTTGACATTTGCCTACGAAAAACCCGCGCCCAGCCTGCCGTCGCTGGACGTGATCCTGGTGCAATCGGCATCCGCACAAAAACCCGACAAGGCCGATTTTCTGGCGCAGGCCAACAATAGCGGCGGCGGTGACAGCAAACATGCGCTGCGTCCGAGCGCGTTGGTTTCCAGTCCCGTGGACGAGCCCGACCCGGGTATTGCGCCACGGCCGATGCGCGCGACCGCGCCGCCGCCGACGCCGCCGACCGAGCGCGAATTGCTTACCGCGACCCAATCGGATTTCTCCGTGACGACGCAGCGGCACACACCCGAGCAGCCGCGGCTGCCGGAACCGAGCTTGCACGATCTGTTCGAGAAACGACTGGAAATGGCCAAATTGGCCACCGAAATCCAGCGCGAATACCAGGCCTACGCGAAACGTCCGCACAAGAAATACATCTCGGCCAATACCAAGGAATACGCCTATGCCGGCTACATGGCGGCGTGGGTGGCGCGCATCGAGCGCATTGGCAACCTCAATTATCCGGACGAAGCGCGGCGAGAACAGCTGCACGGTCAACTCGTACTCACGGTCGCACTGGCGCGCAGCGGCAAGATCAAGAGCATCGATATCATCCAGTCCAGCGGTCACCGGATTCTCGACGACGCGGCGATCCGCATCGTGCGCCTGGCCGCACCGTTTCCGCCGATCCCGAAAGACCAGAATATCGACGAGCTGTACATCACGCGCACATGGCAGTTTCTACCCGGCGATATCCTGCGCAACCGTTAGGGAACCTTCGAATGCTCGTCATTCCGGCGGAAGCCGGAATCCATCTTGATCTTCTACTAACGGAATCAACCCCGGCATGCGCCGGGGTGAAAGAAACAATAATTGATCAGCGCTTCCATAGGCGTCTCGGACGGCTAGTCCACTCCGCTCACGTTCCGCCTCCACCGACGAATTTCAAAACACGCAATTCGTCAACGTCGCATTGTTGAACAGGATTGCGCCTTCAGTGGTGACGGTTGTTGTCGTCCACGCTGGCAATGGCGATGGCGGCGCATCCACGTCCGGTGGCGTCGCTCCGCCGGACTCGTCGATGTACACCGGCGCCCAATATGCACCCCATAGCAAGCCGCGCCGCTGCTGCACTGGATCGAAGCGCCAGCAGGCCGTCTGTGTTGGATCGGTCGTCGCGCATGTGCTTGTTGGTGTCGCAAGCACTACGTCTGGCAGGTCTTCGACGTTCGCCTGCACGATGTAGGGCTTTGTCACGAACTGGATATCGGGCGGTTGCTTGGTATCGTCCACCGTGGCTTTGCCCACGATGCCGACCGTGTGATTCGGGTTGCTCGGGAACGGATCGGACAGTACCGCCAGCCGCACGGAGCCGGGGTTATCGTCCGGACTGGCGCCGGGATAGCCGATCACATCGCCCGCGCCGCCGCTGCTGAACTGATAGACCTGCTTGCCGCCGCCACAGATTTCCATCTGCGTGATCGGCGTGCGGATGTTCGGTGCCGAAGTATCAGCCGTCCAGTGGCCCTGGGTGTTCAGGAAGTAATCCGTATTGTTCCAGAAAGCGATAAACGCCGGTTCGGGAATATCCAGCGTGCCGACGGCAATCCCATCCTGTTCCTGACCGAGCGGACCACGATACATGACTTGAATAAACAGGTCCGTGGCGTTAACCGGAATCGGATCGGCACTGAAGTCAAAGATTTCCTCGGTGGCCGTGGCGCTGTTCAAGGTTGCGGCGGTAACGGCAATCGACTGCGAGACCGAGACTTCCTGATACGGCGTGCGCACGCTGCCGGCAGCGCATGTGGTCGGCGGGTTGGTCGTGGTTCCGGATTGCACCTTGACTGGCAGGCCGCCAAGCGCCGGGGTGTAGCAGGCATTGCGGTGGTAACGGGCCACAGCGACCAGGTAGGCGTTGCCGCTATTGGGGTTGGAAAAATCCGGTGCGCCCGCCGTGGTCGCGATCATCGTCTGCGGTACGTCCGTGCCGGTGCCACTCTCGACAATGTCCGGTGTGGTGTTGTGCAGCTTCAGGCGCAGTTGGGTGAACCCGAAAATTGAACATCCATCCGCTGGCGTGTTGCCCACGCACGGATAGCCGTACTCGTTCATTGAGTGCACAGCGCCTTGGTTCAACACCGCCAGCACGGCCGAGTTGCTTGTTTCCACATCAATCGTGCCGCGAAAGAAGTAGTTGAGCATACCGGTGCTGTAACCGATGGCGCGCGGGATGGTCAGGTTCGCCATCGTGACCAGTTCCTCGATGCCGATGGCCTTCTCGGACACATAATTCGTACCCGGAACGAAACTATTGATGAACTGCGCAAATACACCCTCGGCGACCAGCGGCGGTTGTGTGAACCCTGCCGGCAGCATGTCTTGCGAGGAATACCCTGAGTTGACGGTATCCGATACGGTTCGCGTGTAGTGCGTACAGGATACCCGCTGCTGTTGGATGTAGATATTTGGTGTCGGCATCAGGCAGGGAACGCTCACAGCGGTATAGCCGTTCGTGCCATCGACTACAGATTGGGGCGGCTCGTTGTATGGATCAGTGCTCGTACCCGGCACCGTGCCGCCAGTGAAGAAGCCGCGATTTGTGTAGTCAGCCAATCCGTAGCGGTTATCCGGACTGGTCGAGGAGGTATCGCCGGCCAGACGGGTAGTGAAAAAGCGAAGTGGCGTTGCAAACGTCACCGGCTTACTGCTCGCATCGGTATAGCTGCCAAGCGGCGGTGGCGTTACAACAGCACTCAAGTCGTCGCCGAAAAACCCGCGCACGTAGTAACCGCCTTCGCCGCCAAGGCTGCTGACCGGTTGGCCGAGGACGCGCGCGTTGGTGAAGCCCTCGAACGCTTGCTGTTCGGGGCTGTTGATAAAGCTATGTGGATCGTTGCGTGTGTGCTGCGGCTGCGCGGTGTCTTGCAGCAGATGCACGACATCGCCCAGACTGCGGAACGCCGTTGCCCATTGATAAAGCCGTTCAATCGCTGCCGCGTTGCGGTCGTCCGCCGTAGGCGCTGGCGTATTGGAATCCGGTACCTCCAGCGTCAGCGCATCCCACATCGCGACGCGCGCATCCTCGTAGCTGAAATGATTGCCTCGACTGGTATCGATCATGGGCGGCGTGGCGAAGCTGTCCGCATAGCCCAGAGCCCAATCCACGGATTTTGCGCACACACCGTTGTAGCTGAGCGAACACCCTGATGTCAGGCCTTCATTGTTGATCGGGTCGTAGAAGTGATTGAGGACACGCACGAATCCACCAGGCGCCTCAATCGTCAGCACACCACACCGCGAACCAAAATAAGTGGCATCAAGGGGCCCTAAGTCATCCTCACGCACTGCCCCTCGCACAAGCCAGTTCTGAATAGGAAATTTCGGCGTGCTCGAATCTGGCGATTCTACCGTTGAGGGGAAGAAAAGGTTGCTGAACAGAGGCGGCACCACTGGATTCTGTGGATCAGGATTGTAGAACTCCTGCATATTGCAGCGTTCGAACTGTTCCGGCTGCAATAATTCGCTACCGGCCAAGTTGTCGAAATACGCTTCGGATGGAAACAGCGGAGATGGCGGCGGCCAATAGATACCGAATGGCGTTGGGGCATCGAGACGATCCAAGCCAAGGTTATGCAATACAGAAGTCGGACCGGTTGACGCAAGTACCGACTGCGAGTACGCCTCATTGGTCATCAACGCGTGAGTTTCGGTCTCGTAAGCGCAGCATGTACTCGAAACCGCAAGCAATGCGAAAAAGCACCATTCTCCGAGTTTCATAGATTGCTCCGCGCCGTCGTCAAGAGTCAGTGCGACACATACATAATCCCAACCAATATCCACGCCGCTGGTAGGACAAAGGCAAGAACGGCTAATGCGGACAGAACAAGGCCAACTCTCTGCTTTGTCTTAGTCAAGCAGACAATCGACCAGATTAAGCCTATCGGCAAGGTAAATGGCACAGGCGCCATTTCGCCTCGCGATAAAGCAATGTATGTCACTGCCGCAAGAAGTAGCGGCCACACTGGACTCCACAAAGCCCTAGGTGCTGTGTTTGCGGTCATGTTCACATCTCCGAAATCCGCCACACGCCGTCAGTCCCCTGCGTCTGCACAGATTCTCAAGGATTGCCTTGTCCAGATTTTCATCTCTTGACCTCAGTGCGATACAAACATGCTTCCAAACGATATCCAAAGAATCGGGAGAGCAAAAGCAGTGACCGTTATTGCGGACAGCGCAACGTCGGTCTTTTGCTTTGCCTTCGTCAAACAAGCAATCGCCCATAGCAAACCAATCGGTAATGCGACAAACAAATTCACGCCGCCTTTGAGCAAAGCAATGTTCGTCACTATTGCCAACAAAAACGGCCAAAACGGTGTCCAGAGCAGGCTAGATGTTTTCTGATCGTTCATGGTTACATCTCCGAAATCCGCCACACGCCGTCCGCGCCTTGGGTCATGCGCAGCGGGAACCCGCCGCGAGTCTGATTCACCGCGTCGTCGCGCACAATCAGCAGGTCGGCAAAGCCCTGCCCAAGCATGCCACTGACGATCACGCCCAAGCTTTGTGCAACCGCCGGCATGTTCGTACCGAAAGCTGTGAACAGGGATTGATAGTTGCTGCGGACATTTTGCTGGAACGCGTTGGCCGCGTTCGTCGTGTCCTGCGCGTTGAGCCGGTCTTTCAGGTAACCGTAGACGTCGCACAGCATGCCACGCTGCGTTGCGAGGTTCTGGATTGCGAGCGTAGTCGTGCCGGTGTAAATGTTCGCCGCTGTGTCCTGCACACTGAGCATGGCAGTGTAGATGCCTGGGGCCGAATAGGTGTAGCTCGACGGCGCGCCGGTCAGGGAACTGCCAGAGAAGTCCGGGGCACCGCTGCCGGTGAAATTGATCGTGACAGTCTGTACCGAATTGCCGCTTGGCAACGCGCCAATGGCATACGTGAAGGTAATCGACGCCGGCGCATAATCCACCGGGTGATTGGCCTGAATCGTGACGGCTGACGCTGCGCCGCTTTGCGTGATGGAGCCGGTATTGGTCGAGCTGGCGCCGGGCAGAATGGTCGCCGTTACGTTGAGCGTGTTCGACCCGGAAGTCAGCGGTACGTTCGGCACCACAAACTGGCCATTGACGGCATAGCCGGAAACCCCATTGACCGCAATCCCGGTATTGATCGGACCAGTGTAGGTGCCGATGACATCGACATTGCTGTTGCCCGTCATCGCGCCCGATCCGGGCGAAGTGATGGCGACGTTGAGTGTGCCAGTGCCGGTAATGTCTTGTGTCAGCCCTGCCGACATAACGCCGCCGGGAAGCTGAGACGTCGCGACGAAACTTGGCGTTTCGAACCCATTATTGAAAATGTCATCGATGCCGCAGAATTCCTGCGCGTGCAAGCTTCCACTTGCAAGCAAGGCACTCGCCAAGACCAGACCCATGCCATGGTGCGAATAATCGCGTTGCATGCACAACCTCCCTGCGAATCCATACGCGCTTCGATACGCTCTGTCTTGCGATATACCACAAACCCGCACCGCTTGTTAATGTCAATGTTTACGTTGGTAGTTGGGTCGCCGTTTTCGCGATTGTGACTTTAACACCGGTGCCGTAAACGCCACAAACAGTCACATTTGCGGGGTGAGAGCTAAAGCCCGCCCCAGGCCGAATGTGCGTGTACTGCTAGCGCTGAATTTGAAGCGTCTGCGGGCAGGGCGTGAATGGTCGCAAGATGCACTGGCGCTCGAAGCCGGACTGGATCGCACGTTCGTTGCGCATGTAGAGCGCATGAAACGCAATATTTCACTGGACAACATGGAAAAGCTGGCTGCGGCCTTGGATGTACCCTTGGCTGCCCTGATGGAATCTGGCCCACACTCCCCGCCTGCAAACAGGACGACCCGTGAAGTGCGGCGAACACGGATAACAAAGGCCACGAAGGTCAATAGACGAATGCCGGCCCGAAAATCACGACGCCGCGCGTGATCGGCCTATCAGTCCGAACAGGCGACGGCCGTCGTCGCGCACGCGAAACGACAACTGACGCGGCACCTTCGCCCTGTTTCCGCTGGCAGCATAGCCCGTCGTTGGCCATCCTCACTGCGACACTCGCTGTACAATACGCACATGTTGCCGACGACAACGCTGGCCAACCAGTTCCTGATCGCCATGCCGGGCACGCGCGATCCGCTGTTCCGGCGCAGCGTGGCGTTCGTCTGCCAGCACAGCGGCGAAGGTGCGATGGGTCTGATCATCAATCGCGTGTCCGAATATCGGCTCGGCGACGTGCTCGCGCAGATGAACCTCAAATCCGCGCTCGCCAAGGTCAGCGAGGCGCCGGTGCTGATCGGCGGCCCGGTGCAACCCGAGCGCGGCTTCGTGCTGCATGCACCGCACGGCGAGTGGGAATCCTCGTTCAAGATTTCCGAACGCATCTGCGTGACCACCTCGCGCGACGTGCTCGCCGCGATTGCCGACGGCAACGGCCCGCACGATGCGCTGATCGCGCTAGGTTATGCCGGCTGGAACCCGGGCCAGATCGAAAACGAACTGCGCGAAAACGCCTGGCTGACCACCGCCGCGGACGAGGGCATCCTGTTCGCCACGCCACTGGAAACGCGTTGGGTTGCGGCGGCCAATCTGGTCGGTGTGGACATCGCCAACATGACCGATTATGCCGGCCATGCCTGACGAGCTGACGCAAACGGTGCTCGGTTTCGACTACGGTGCGCGACGCATCGGCGTGGCCGTTGGCAGCCGCTTGAGCGGTGCGCGAGCGTTGACCGTCGTCGCCAACGGCGCGCAAGGCGTGGACTGGACCCGGATCGGCGCATTGTTGCGCGAATGGCGACCGCAACTGCTGCTCGTTGGCCTGCCACTGACCATGGACGGCGGCGAACAGAACACCAGTCGCGCGGCGCGCGCGTTCGCCGTGCAAGTTGCCGAACGTTTTGGCGTGGCCGCGCAACTCGTCGACGAGCGCCTGAGTTCGGTGGAAGCCGCGCAGCGTTTCGCCAGCCGCCGCGCCAGCGGACAGAGCAAACGCAAACACGCAGCGAACCTGGATGCGATAGCGGCAGAAGTGATCATCGAAGAATGGCTGCGCGACGCGAACACGGCCGCAACAGGGACACGATGACTACCCTTCCTGCCCAGCAAATCGACGCCAGCGGGCGCCTGCACCACCTGCTAACGCTCGACGGTCTGCCGCGTGTGCACATCGTGCGCTTGCTCGATCGCGCCGAGCAATTGCGCGCCGCCAGCCACGGCGGCACGCAGCCGCTGGATCTGCTCGGCGGACGCACCGTGATCAATCTGTTCTTCGAACCGTCCACGCGCACGCGCACCTCGTTCGATCTGGCTGCGCAACGACTCGGTGCGCACGTCATCAATTTCGACATTGCCAGCTCATCGACGGCGAAAGGCGAATCCCTGCTCGATACCGTGCACACGCTCGAAGCCATGCACTGCGACGCGTTCGTCGTGCGCCACAAGGAATCCGGCATGCCGGCGTACATCGCGCAGCATCTGCGTTCCACTGCGGCGGTGCTCAATGCCGGCGACGGTCATCTCGCGCATCCGACCCAGGGCCTGCTCGATGCGCTCACCCTGCGCCGGCATCGACCGGATTTTTCGGCGTTGTGCGTCGTCATTTGCGGCGACATTTGCCACTCGCGCGTGGCGCGCTCGGACACACACGCCCTGCGCGCGCTCGGAGTGGGCGAATTGCGCCTATGCGCACCGCCGGAACTGGCGCCGGATCCGGCAGAATTTCCAGATTGCCACATTTTCCACAATTTCGACGAAGCGCTCGACGGCGTCGATGTGGCGATCATGCTGCGCCTGCAAAAGGAACGCATGCAGGATGCGGCGATTCCGTCGGAAGTTGAATATTTCGCCCGCTACGGCTTGTCGGCGCAGCGTCTGCAGCGTGCGCGGCCGGGTTGTCTGGTCATGCATCCAGGCCCGATCAATCGTGGCGTGGAAATCGCGTCCGAGGTGGCCGACGGCACGCAATCGCTGATTTTGGAACAGGTCGCCAACGGCGTGTTCGTGCGCATGGCAGTGCTCGCCGAGCTGCTCGCGCCGGAGCCCCGCGCACAGGCATAATACCGATGCCGTAACCGCGGTCACCCGGGGATCGATCATGCATCGCGCCTACCGTATCTGTCTGCTCGCGCTCGCCGCGAGCCTCGTCGCCGCCTGCGGCAAATCCGTGGACGAGAATGCGCCGCTGGCTTTCGTACCGGCCGACACGCCGTACGTCTACGCCAATATCGAGCCGATGCCGGCTGCTGTGACCACACAGTGGTCCAAGCACATGCAGGAATACCTGCCGGTGCTGGCT
>JBOHYL010000041.1:0-19341 GCA_050737915.1 Rudaea sp. | reverse complement strand
AAGGCCTCGAACGCGTGCCGACGGAAATCGATTTGCTGCTCCAGCGGGGGCGGCAACGTTTCGAATTGCCGGCGCAGCAAGCCGGTGTTGTTCTGGATACGGAAATCGAAACCGGTCTGCCACATTTGCTGTTGTGCCACAACGCCATGGATCGCGTGCTGGACAATCTCATCGGCAACGCCTTGCGCCATACGCCAGCGGGCGGCAGCATCACGCTCAGCGCGCAGCGCACGCCGGACCAGCGTATCGCCATCGCCGTGGTGGATACCGGAGAAGGCATTCCGTTCGGCCAGCAAGCCCTGATCTTCCAGCCGTTCGTGCAGATAGGCACCAAACGTGGCGGCGCCGGATTGGGTTTGGCCATCTGCAAGGAAATCGTGCAGCAGCATGGCGGTGAAATCCGCGTGTCCTCATTACCGCGGCGTGGCACGACCATCAAGATTCTGTTGCCTGAGTAATCGTCGCGCGTTGCACGCCGGCAATCGTGCAAGTCGCAAGATGATCCTCAACCCGTGTTGCAGCCTGCATGTTCCAGCGCGCGTTAAATTCATGTAATACATTGATTGAAAAAAATTTATTTTCTGGCACGCCATTTGATAAATGCTGATTGGCAGCACCTTCCTGCCGCGTTGCGCGGCTTGTGTTCGCGCAACGGTCCGACACAGCAAAGGAGATACGTATGAAAACCAATCTACTCGTGACCGCCTTGGGTGCCGCGCTTGTGCTCGGCTCGTTCACCAGCGCTTGGGCGGTCGATCCGACGCCTGCCGCAACCAGCAACACCGCAAGCGGGACACAGGACGGGTCGGCGCAACCGGGCACCGATACCTGGATCACCACCAAGGTGAAAACCGCGCTGATGACTACCAAGGGTATTCCGTCTACCGATATCAGCGTCACCACGGTCAACGGCGTGGTCACGCTGACTGGCGTCGTGGATACCAAGATACAGGTGAGGAAGGCGATCGCCGTGGCCAAGTCCATCGACGGCGTGCACAAGGTGGATGCGTCGGCGCTGCGCTCGCACGGCTGACGCGCGTTGGCACAAGGTAGCCGACCCTTCCGCCCCGGCAAAGGAGCACACCATGAATAATGACCGCATCGCAGGCCAATGGAAACAACTGTCAGGCAAGATCAAGCAACAGTGGAGCAAGCTCACCGACGATGATCTGCAATGGGCCAAGGGCAACAGCGAATATCTGGCCGGCAAGATTCAGGAGCGATATGGTATCGCCAGGGACTTGGCGGAAAAACAGGTCAAGGAATTCCAACACAACCTGTAGCCAGGTGCCGTGCACGCGCATGGCATAACCTTGACAGATACGTTCCCGCGGGACGCGGGAACACCGGATTGGTCCATGACGGACACCCACCGGCGCCTGTCCAGTGATGGGCGCCGGTTTTTGCGTGCCACATGTGAGGAGGAGGCAGTCGCTTGAACGATGCAGCATCCAAGCCCGCGACGGGCGCCCGCGCCAACGCGAATAGTGTCGCGGACGACGCGCAGCATGCGCCCGAGCCGGGTTTCTCGCGCAGCGCGGATGTGCGCACCCTCAAGCGCAGCGTCCTGGCCTTGTTGATAGTGCTGGGTATGGGTGCGTGCTATCTGGCTCAGGAAATTCTGATACCGGTGGCGTTGGCGCTGTTGCTGTCACTATTGCTGTCGTCGGTGGTTACCCTGCTGGAACGTGCGCTGTGGCTGCCACGGTTCATCGGTAGCCTGCTTACGGTCGCCGCAGTAGTGGCCGTGCTGGTGCTGGCCTTGATGAGTTTGGCGCAACCGGCGCAAAAGTGGATCGCACACGCACCCGAAACCTTGCGCACGATCGAGCAACGCCTGCACAGTTTGCGTGCGCCAATCCAGAAGGCGCAGGAAGCATCGAAGCAGATCGAGGAATTGACCCATCCGGCTGCCGTACCAAAGACCGTGATCAGTACGCAGCGCAACCTGATCGTGGACATGGCCACCAGCACGCCGCGCGCACTGGGTGAAATCGCCGCGGTGCTGCTTTTGATGTACTTTTTTCTTTCCTCCGGCAACGGCTTCCTGCGGCGCATGGTTGAGATCACGCCGGCCTTGCACGAGAAAAAACTCATCGTGTCGATCGCACGCGCCGTGCAGCAGGAAATGTCACGCTATCTGGCGACGGTCAGCGCGATCAATATCGGATTGGGTACAGCCACAGCAATCGCCATGGCCCTGTTGGATGTGCCCAATCCGATGCTGTGGGGTGCGGTCGTGGCGGTGTTCAACTTCGCGCCGTATGTAGGTCCGGCGTGCGCGCTGCTGGCGTTGACCCTGGTCGGCTTTACGACATTCGATACGCTCGGCCACGCGTTGGCGGTGCCCGGCTCATTTTTGCTGTTCGCCACAATCGAGGGACAACTGATCACTCCGACGATTATCGGCCGGCGCCTGGCGCTGGATCCGAGCGCCGTGTTCGTCTGGCTGCTGATGTGGGGCTGGTTGTGGGGCATTGTCGGCATCCTGCTCGCCGGCCCGCTGCTGGTGTGCTTTCGCATCGTCTGCAAGCATGTCCCGGTGTTGCATGCTGTCGGCATCCTGATCGGCGACGGCTCGGCTTCTGGCAGCATCCGGAAAAGTGGTTTGGGCTAATCGGGAGGGCGTCGGCGTTCAGTCGGGACGAGCGATCCTTCCAGGCTTGCCGCACAAAATTCGCCGGTCTGTATGGCATCGACATCACTGCCGCATGGCTTGGCGCAATTTGGGTCTATTGTGCAATCGGCGACGATAAGGCGCCAAAAAAAGGGCCAGCTCGAAAGCTGGCCCGCGTGGCGCGGCGAAGACTAGGGGAGGTGGCCTCGCCTGCCTTTTGGCCATCCTTGGCTGCGTGGCTTCCTTGCGATGCGGTGCTCACGCACAGCGCAAGGCGGCGGGAACGGGGAGATTCCCGTCGCATCCGAACGAAGTGAAATCACTTCGGCACAAATATCCGCGCACGACATCCGGGTTGCTGCCGACACAGGCGACCACGGCCCGTAATTGCTGGCGGGTGACGTCTAGCCGTCGGCACCATGAATTCACGCAATCCGGATCGCGCAGATCGATCCGTGTCGGCAAAAAACGGGAATGGGCACAGCGCAAATTCAATTGCATTGGACGATCTCCCATGGCCGAACAAACCGTGAATAGCAAGCGCCGCGTAGCAATTGCGACGTTGCACATGGTTGCATTTGCATGACGGGTGCCAACGAACTGTGGCGCGATCTCCCAGCACATGCGCAAGCGATTTCTCGCGTCATCGGCTGCTGGAAAGGTAATACGTCGCATCGATTGGGGGTTGATCGAGTCGTCCGGTACGTGCATTTTGCACGACGCCGTTGCGCGATCGGTTATTTCGCAATTCGCCTGGTGAAAACTTTGCGGTGAAATCAAGGTATGGCGCAATCGGCACGTGTGGCATGGGCATTGCGATGGCTTACACGGGACTTGCGTTGCCGAACGCCATCTGGCGTGCGAATTCGGTTCGCGTATTTCCCAATTCGATTCACACTCAAGGAGACATGACCATGATGCACCCATTCACGAAGATGCTGGTCCTGGCATCCGCCATTGCCGCCGCTGCGCTGGGTTGCACACAAGCCGGTGCGGCCAATGCGGAATTGGATTGCAAGCTGCACTTTACGCTTACCGGCTGGTCGGCAATCTATAAGCACGCCGAAGGCAATGGTGTGGTGAAGTGCGAAGACGGCAGTTCGATGCGCGTGGACATAACCTCGAAAGGAGGCGGCCTGACCGTTGGCAAATCGCGCATTGACAGCGGTACCGGAAAGTTCTCCGATGTGCGCACCATCGACGATGTACTGGGTCGCTACGCGCAAGGCGAAGTACATGCCGGCGTGGTCAAATCCGGCACCGTGCAAGTGCTGACCAAGGGTCCGGTTTCGCTGGCGCTGGCAGGCAATGGCGAAGGCATGGATCTGGGTATCGCGATCGGCGAATTGACGCTGACGCGCGCCCATCGGTAAATCGACCATTGGCGCAAGGACGCGCCGCTTTCGTTGGGGCTGCCCGGAACTGAAACACGATCGTCGAAAATCGAGTTCGATGCGCACTTGGCTTCCCTTCCGTTCGCTCTTGGTGCAAGTGTTTTGCCTTGCCGCCGCGGCGTGTTCGTCGCTACGTCCGGAGTTCGTCAAGACGCCATCGACCGCATTGCCACCGACCGCAGATACGCCGTCGACGCGCTATGTGAATTCCGAGCTGGATGCCCATCCAGGCTTGACCGGCTTGCGTGTGTTGACGAACAGCACGAATGCTCTGATGAGCCGCATCACCTTGATTGACCATGCACAGCACTCGATCGACTTGCAGTATTACCTGTTCCAGAACGACGCCACCGGGCGACTGGTGGCACAACGGTTGCTGGCAGCGGCCGATCGCGGCGTTCGTGTGCGCATGCTGCTCGACGACATCGGCTTGAAGAATGAGAACCATATGCTGGATGCGCTCAATGCGCAGACGAATATCCAGGTGCGCCTGTTCAATCCATTGCGGACGCGCAACCCCTCGACGCTATCGAAAATCGCGCAATTCGTCCTGGAAGGGCGCCGGCTGAATCGACGCATGCACAACAAATCGCTGATCGTGGATAATTCGACGGCCATCATCGGTGGCCGCAACATCGGCGATGACTATTTCGATGCCAGCGACGCCAATAACTTTCGCGATCTGGATCTGATTGCGATCGGCCCGGTGGTCGCTGAAGCTTCCCACGCGTTCGACGAATACTGGAACAGCGACGCCGCATTTCCGGTCACGGCCTTTCGCACCACGCACAATCCGGTCGCCGATCTTGTGAAGCTGCGCGCCGCGCTCGAACGCGATGCGCGCGCGTTCGCGCAATCTGATTACGCCCAGGCATCGCTGGATCTGCTGCCCAACGGCGCCACAGGGGATCGGCGCGGCGAGTGGTTCTGGGGCAAGGCCGTGTTGCTGGCCGATGCACCGGAAAAGATCCAGGTCGATGGCGACGATCCGACGTTGCGCATCGGTCCGGAAATCAAGACGGTGGTCGATGGCGCGCAAAAACAGTTGTTGCTGATCTCACCCTATTTCATCCCGGGCAAGCGCGGCACCCGATATCTGATCGCACTGGCACAGCGCGGCGTCGCGGTAACGGCGCTCACCAATTCGCTGGCATCCACCGACGAGCCCATGGCAGAGGCTGGCTATATGCGCTACCGCGTTGCCCTGCTGCGCGGCGGCGTGCAACTGTATGAATTGCGTCCGGCCGCGAACGCCACGCAATCGGCTACCGCACAGGGCACTTCGTCTGGCGTAAGTCTGCATGCGAAGGCGATCGTTGTCGATCACCGTTACGTGTTTGTCGGTTCGATGAACCTGGATCCGCGTTCGAAACTGCTGAATACGGAAATGGGTGTGCTCGCGGATTGTCCGGCCCTGGCCCAAGCTATGGCGCAGTTTTTTGCTGCCGCGACAACACCGTCGGCCGCTTTCCATGTCCAATTGCTGGCATCGGCCGGGCATGCGTCGGCCACGCCGCATCTGGTCTGGATTGCGAAGGACAACGGCAAGAGCGTGCAGTTCGATCGCGATCCGGGTGCGACCGATGCGCGCCGCCTGCAAGTGACGTTGTTCGGGCTGCTGCCGATCGAAGGCATGTTGTAAGACGCGTTCCTCAATGTAGCCTGACACAGCCGGCGGCGAACGATCGGGCACGCATGCGGGTATCACGGCCGGCGCTGATCTGCGTCGATCTGTAGGAGGATCATGCGGCGATCGAACGGTTTTCAACGACAACGCTGGCGTAACGGCCGAACTTACGCTCAACAGGCTGGCGCGATTCAACCGTGACCTCGACGCCTGTTTCGATTCGGCGAACTTCCGACAACGAGCGCGCTACAACGCGTTGGCCGGGCGCATCCATCAGGTAAGCGTGGATGGCAAGCGTTTGATTTTGTCTCCGTTGAGGCGATACTGGTTGAATAAGGATACAAATATGCGCTCGCAGGTCTCTTGTTGAGTACGGCTGGGCAGATGTGCAGATGCAGTTGAAGAACCACTGTCATACGCTTTGCGTCGCGCCGATGATGGACTGGACGGACACGCATTGCCGCGTGTTTCACCGCCTGCTTGCGCCGCACGCGCGTTTGTATACCGAGATGGTGCATGCGCACGCCGTGGTGCGTGGCGATCGCGCGCGCCTGCTCGGGTTCGATGCGTCCGAGTATCCGCTGGCATTGCAGTTGGGTGGGCACGAGCCGGCCGAACTTGCCGCTGCAGCGCGCATCGGCGTGGAGTTCGGCTACGACGAGATCAACCTCAACGTCGGTTGCCCATCCGATCGCGTGCAGTCCGGACGTTTTGGTGCCTGCCTGATGCGCGAGCCGGTGCTGGTTGCCAATTGCGTCGCCGCGATGCGCGCGGCGGTGAACGTGCCGGTGACAGTCAAATGCCGCATTGGCGTGGACGATCAGGACGATGATGAGGGCCTGCATCGCTTTACCGAAACCCTGATCGCCGCGGGCCTGACCGTGCTGATCGTGCATGCGCGCAAGGCCTGGCTGCACGGCCTGAGTCCGAAGGAAAACCGCGAGATTCCACCGCTCAATTATCCGCGCGTGTATCGGCTCAAGCGGGAATTTCCGCTGCTCAGCATCGTCATCAACGGCGGCATTGTCGATCCGGAGAAGGCAAAATCCCATTTTCCACATGTGGATGGCGTGATGCTCGGGCGCGCCGCGTATCACGATCCGTATACGCTGGCGCGGGTGGAACACTCATTGTTCGGCACCCCGATTCCCGCACGCGAGGACGTGTTGGCGCGCCTGGAACCCTATATCGCTGCGCAACTGCGACGCGGCGAGGCCCTGCATCACGTCGTGCGCCACGTGCTCGGGCTGTATCTGGGCGAGCCGGGTGCGCGCGCGTTTCGCCGCTATCTGAGCGAACACATGCACGCCGCAAGGGCGGATTTTTCCGTACTGCGCGACGCTCAGGCGTCGATGCACGATCCGGCGCTGACGAAGGCAGCGTAATGCTGACGACCAGCCCCGCAGAATTTCTCGCCGCGTATTCGCCGGAGCGCTATCCGGTCGCGGCGCCGACGACCGCGCGCGCGGCGTTTCTGGTTGCGCCGCACGGTTTCGCGCTGGCCGCCGAATCGGCCGGCGACAACCGCTACATGGCCATGCAGGAAAGCACCGACGCATTGCGCGCGTTGGGCGAGCACGCCGCGCTGGCGGCAGCACTGCGCGAATGCCTGCCGACGGTGGTTTTTCCGGGCGACCCGTCCACGCCAGACGCGCTGTTTCCAAACAATGTGTTCGCCACTGCGTCTGGACGCGCGATCATTGGCGCGATGCGTCACGGTGTGCGTCGACGCGAGGCCGTGCGAGAGGACATTCGAGCGTTCTTTCGTGATTTGCTGCACTATGAAATTGTGGATTTATCCACACACCCCATTGTCGCCGAATTGACCGGCGCGCTGGTCATCGACCGCGGTCGCGGCATCGGCTTTTGCGGGTTGTCCGAGCGTTGCGACCTCGCCGGTGCGCGCGCGATGCACGCGGCGTTCGGGCTCAAACTCACGTTCTGTTTCGACCTGGCGCCCGGCGAGTACCACACCAATGTCGTGCTTGCCCAGCTCGCCTCGCGCGCGCTCATTGTCGCGCCGGATGGTTTCGCCGATCCGGCCGCGGTCGCGGCGATTGCCAGCATCTACGCACCGCGCGTGGTGCGGCTCTCCGCCGCGCAGCAGGGCGAATTCGCCGGCAACGCGATCGCGCTGTCCGCGGATACGGTGTGGATGAGCGCACGTGCCGCCGCCAGCCTGAGCGCGGATCAGACCACCACGCTGGCAGCATGGGGGTTCGCTGTGCGCAGCGTCGAATTGGGCGAAATCGAAAAGGCCGGCGGCAGCTTGCGCTGTTGCGTGGGCGAGATTTTCTGACTCCGGTTCAGGCCCGATTACATTGCCGCCGCGGTATCATGCCGGCATGCGACGCCATACCGTCATTGCTGCTTTTTTGCTTGCCGCCTCGCTCGCGGCGGGCACGGCGTGGGCGGCGCAGCTGACCTTGCAACAGGCCATCGCCAAGGTCGAGCGCGATACGCACGGCAAGGTGCTTTCAGCCGAGACCAAGCACTTCGGTCGACGCACGATTTACCGGATCAAGGTGCTCACGCGCGACGGTCAGGTGCGCGTGATCGAAGTACCCGCGGACAATAACTGAAGTTTCCCGGCATTCACGAGGATCCACATCCATGCGCATTCTGCTGGTAGAAGACGAAGCACCGTTGCGCGAAACGCTGGCGGCGCGGCTCAAGCGCGAAGGCTTCGCCGTGGACATGGCCGCCGATGGCGAAGAAGGCATGTATCTGGGCCGCGAGGTACCCTTTGACGTCGCCATCATCGATCTGGGTTTGCCGAAAAAATCCGGCATGGAACTGATCCAGGAGTTGCGCGCTGCAGGACAGCGTTGCCCGATCCTGATCCTGACCGCGCGTACGAGTTGGCAGGACAAGGTCTCGGGACTGAAGCAGGGCGCCGACGATTACCTGGTGAAGCCCTTCCACGTCGAGGAACTGCTCGCGCGCATCAACGCGCTGGTGCGCCGCGCCAGCGGCTGGACCAAGCCGGTGCTCGAATGCGGGCCGATCGTGCTCGACACCACAGCGCAGTCGGTCAAGGTCGACGGTCAGGTTGCGGATCTGACCAGCTACGAATACAAGGTGCTCGAGTTCCTGATCCTGCACGCCGGCGAGCTGGTGTCCAAGGCCGACCTGACCGAACACATCTACCAGCAGGATTTCGACCGCGACTCGAACGTGCTGGAAGTGTTCATCGGACGCCTGCGCCGCAAGCTCGATCCCGACAACACGCTCAAACCGATCGAAACCGTGCGCGGCCGCGGTTACCGCTTCGCGATTCCGCGCAGCGATAGCGCCGCGCCGCCGCCCGTGGCCGACGCATAGGCTGAAAATCCGGAATGCCGCGCCGCCCGCTGTCGATCCAGTCGCGCTCGCTGCTCGCCGCGGGCGTGGCGCTGGCGGCGTTTCTGGGGCTGGCCGGTTTCGCGCTGGATCAGGCCGTCTACGATACCTTGCGCAGTGCGCTGCGCGAGCGCCTGCAAAGCTATGTCTACGGATATCTGGCAGCGTCCGATGTGGCACGCTCGCGGCGCTGGCTGCCGCCGGACGTTTCGCCCGATCCGCGCTTCGACCGGCCCGGCGGTGGCCTGTACGCGGGCGTGACCGGGCCAGTGGAGAACAACGGCAAGCTTGTGCAGGACTGGCGCTCGCCATCGGCGCAAGGCGTGACGCTGCCGTTCGACGGCTCGCTCAAGCCCGGTATGGCGGATTTCGCAGGACCCGTTCCCGGTGCGGGCGGAAATGTATACGTTTTCAGTCTTGGCGTGACCTGGGACGTACCCCATCGCGGCGCGGTGAATCTGACTCTGCACGTGGCCGAGGACGCGCGCCTGCTCGCTGGCCAACGCGACGTGTTCCGGCGCAACCTGTTCGAATATCTCGGCGGCCTCGGCGCCCTGTTGCTGGTGCTGCTGCTGGCTACCTTGCGCTGGAGTTTGCGGCCACTACGGCGAATCGCCGGTGATTTGCAACGGGTCGAACGCGGCGAACGCGAGCGCCTGTCCGTCGCCTATCCGCACGAACTGTCCGGACTGGCGGTCAATCTGAATCGTTTCATCGACGGCGAACGCGAACATCTGGCGCGCTACCGAAATACGCTCGCGGATTTGGCGCACAGTCTGAAGACGCCGCTGGCAGTGATCCGCAACGAACTCGAGTCCGGCGCCAGCGGTGAGCCGATGCGCTGGACTGTGCTTGAGCAGGCCGGGCGGATGGATCAGATCGTCGCCTACCAGCTTGCCCGCGCGGCGGCGTCCGGGCACGCCACCTTTGTCACGCCGGTGCCGCTGCAGCCGCACGCCGAGGAAATCGTCGCCAGTCTGGAAAAAGTATATTCCAGTAAAAATATACTCTGTGAATTCGAGATCGATGCGCGTGCGCGCTTCTATGGCGAAGCGGGCGACCTGCTCGAGTTGCTCGGCAATCTGCTGGAGAACGCGTTCAAGTGGGCCCGGCATGGCGTATTGCTGAGCGCGTCTGTGCGCCCCTTGCCGGGCGCCCGGCGCAATGGCGTGGAGATCATCGTCGAGGATGACGGCCCTGGCATTGCGGGGGAACACGTCGAGCGCCTGCTGCAACGCGGTGCACGCGGCGACGAACGCGTGCAGGGTCACGGCATCGGTCTGGCGATCGTGCAGGATCTGGTCAAGGCGTATCGTGGCAAGCTCGAAGTCACGCGCTCGACTGCGCTGGGTGGCGCCAAGTTCGTGGTGCGTTTCGAGGCGGTTTGATGCAGGGCAGCGATTGCGCTGTTGCGACACTGCCGCTATCGTGCGCGGGCGCCCTGGGGCGCGCTGCCGGAGGCGATCATGCGCTTGTGTTGTGTGTTTGTGTACGCCTTGTCTGCGTTGCCGCTGATCGGTGCTGCCGCCGCACCGCCGCCGTCGATGGGTGCCTGCGGCAGCCAGGCGAACATTCCCGCGGCGCAGCGGGTGCGCAACACCGCGCACTGGACCACGGCCAGCGAGGAGGAGAATTTCGGCTACGACGTGTATCGCGCAGAAAGTGAGAAAGGGCCGTTCGTGAAGCTGACCAAGCAACCGATTCTTGGCAACGGCACCACGCTGGAGACGCACAAGTACGAATTTGTCGACGACATGATTGATCCGTGCAAGGCGTACTGGTATTACGTCGAATCCATTGCCAGCAACGGCAGTCGCGAAAAATTCACGCCGGTATTCCATGTGCCGGCCAAGCGCCATTCCGCGCCGGCACAGACGCATTGATCATCGCATGCGCCTGCATTATCTGGAACTGATCCTGTTTTCCACCTATGCCGAACTGCGCGCCGAGCGCGCGCGTTCGTATTTGGGTTTTTTGTGGTGGATCATCGAACCGGCCATGAACATGGCCACGTATTACCTTGTGTTCGCCGTGGTGCTGCGAACCTCGCAGCACGACTATGTGCCGTTCCTGCTGGTCGGTTTGACCTTGTGGCAATGGTTCAAATCCGGCGTCAGCCACGGTGGCCAGTCGATCTGGCAGCAGTTGCCGCTGATACGCCAGGTCAAACTGCCCGCGCAGGTGTTTCCGAGCGTGCAGATTCTTGCCGACACCGTGAAGTTCGGCTTCATCCTCGCGCTGTTGCTGGTGATCCTGTGGACCTACGGTTACCGGCCGAATGCGATGTATGTGGCGCTGATCCCGGTGCTGCTGGTGGAATTGATCTTCACTGCGGCGGCGGCTTATCTGGTCGCAGCGGTCATGCCGTTCGTGCCGGATCTGCGCTTCGTGATCGAACAAGTGTTGCAGGTGGTCATGTTCCTGTCCGGTGTGGTGTTCTCGCTCGACTCCGTGCCGCCGGATCTGCGGCGCTGGTTTGCGCTCAATCCGATTGTGGAACTGGTCGATGCCGGCCGCGACATCCTCATGTACGCGCGCTGGCCCGACTGGTGGGCACTCGGTCGCGTTGCGCTGATCTCGTTGGCAATGTACGCGTTCGCCACGTTCCTGATCGCGCGTTTTACTTCGCGCTACGTGAAGCTTCCTACATGAGCGACGCGATCATCACGCTCGAAGAGGTCGGGGTCGCTTTCGACGCGCAGTTGCGCATCGGTGCGCCACGATTCTGGGCGCTGGAGGACGTAAGTCTGGCGTTACCGCGCGGTGCGCGCTTGGGCGTGATCGGGCGCAACGGCGCCGGCAAAAGTACGCTGTTGCGCGTACTTGCCGGCATTCTGGTGCCCGACCGCGGCCGCGTGCGGCGTGCGCCGGTAACTTCCCAGTTGCTGTCGCTGGCGCTGGGCTTCGTGCCATATCTGTCCGGGCGCGACAACGCGATCCTGTCCGGTCTGATGCTCGGCTTGCGCCGACGCGAGATCGAGCGCCGGCTGCCGGCGATCCGCGAATTTTCCGAGCTGGGCGACTTCTTCGAGCAACCAGTGTCGAGCTATTCCACCGGCATGTTCACGCGCTTGGGATTTTCGGTGGCAATGCAGGTCGATCCGGATGTGCTGCTGATCGACGAGGTGCTCTCGGTCGGCGACACCGCGTTCCAGGAAAAATCCGGAGCCGCCTTGCGCGAGCGCATCCACAGCGGCACCACGGTGGTGTTCGTATCGCACGGCGACGCGCAGATCCGTCAGGTGTGCGATCGCGCCTTGTGGGTCGAACACGGTCGCAGCGTCATGCAAGGCAGCGTGGAAACGGTGCTCGCCGCCTATCACGCCGCCGCGCCCGCCGCCGAAACGGCCCAATGACCGCAACCGCGTTGCCAGTTGCGCAGTGGCTTGGCTGGGACGGGCGTCGCCTGCGCCTGCATGCGGCAGGTGCGTGCGAATTGCATGTTGATGGCGCCTTGTTCGAATCCGTCGCCAGCGGCGAGACCGCGCGCGATCTTGCGTTCGCACCGGGCGGTGGCGATGAACTGGAATTTTCCCTGTGCACGTCCGCCGGAGCCGCGTTGGCGCCGGTCTGGCGCGTGCGGTACGGAACGCCGGCTGTTGTCGGCGCGGATGTCTGGAGCGGGCCGATTCGCGCATTGCAGCCGCTCACCGATACGCCGCTGCCGGAGCCGGATGTCTGGCACTCGTTGCCGTCCGCGACCATCGTTGTCCCTATTTATAATTCTCCGCAATGTGTACAACGCTGTATCGCGGCGCTGTTGCGCTACACGCCCGCACCACGGCGCCTGATCCTGATCGACGATGCCAGCACCGATCCGGCCTGCACCGATGTGCTGGCGGCGTATGCCGGGAATGTGGACATCGACATCCGCTGCAATCCGCACAACCTCGGCTACACCGCAACGTGCAATCTCGGCATTGCGCTGGCCGGAGATAGCGACGTGGTCCTGCTCAACAGCGATACCCAGGTCGGGCCGCGCTGGCTCGAGCGCCTGCGCCTGACCGCCTACGCGGATGGCGACATCGGTACGGTCACTGCGGTTTCCGACAACGCAGGCGCATTCACGGTGCCGGAACTGGAACGCGATTGTCCGATGCCCGCGCGCTGGACGCTTGCGCAGACCCAACGCGCGTTGTTGCAACAATGCGGTGGCTGTCTGCCCGAAATGCCAACCGGCAACGGGTTTTGCATGTACGTAAAGCGCGAAGTGTTCGATCGCATTGGCGTGTTCGACGCGCAGGCGTTTGCCGCCGGCTACGGTGAGGAAAACGATCTGTGCCAGCGTGCCGAACGCGCCGGTTATCGCCACGTCATCGCCGGCGACGTACTGGTGCAGCACGCGCGCAGCGCCAGTTTTGGCGAAGCTCGGCGGCTGGCGCTCGGCGCGCAGGGCATGGCAGTGCTGCGCGATCGCTACCCCGAGTATGAGACGAAAGTCGGCGCGAACTTGCACAGTTTCGACCGGCGCGTGCTCGACTGGCGCGTACGCCGGTTGTACGCCGGCACCGACGGACACTACGCTGCACAGCCGCCGCGGCCGCGCGTGTTGATTGCGGATGCAAGCGTGGTAGCGTCGGATTCGACGCTGGAGGTTTTCACCCACGATGCCGCACCAACCGACGCATCCGCGTTGCGCGCCTGGCTGGCGCACAACGCCATCGAAGCGGTGGTCACGCGCGATGCGACCATCGCGCGCATCGCCGCCAGCGTTGCGGTGGCGGTACTGACCGAACTCGACAAGGGGCAGTGCGATCCGTAGCATGTGGGTGCCCGATTCTTCTTCGTTTCCGATGTCGATCCCGTCCGCATTTCGCTCGCGCCTCCGGCGTGCACTATGCAGCGCGCTCTTGCTGGCGCCGCTGAGTGCGCTCGCCTGTTCGGGTCGTGCGCATATCGAGATCCGGGATACGGGTGTGTACGCACTCGCTTATGCCGCCATCGTTTCCGCGCAGCCGGGGCTGGCCGATTGCCGCGCGGACGAGCTGGTGCTGTGGCACAAAAACACCGAGGTGCCGATTCGCGTCATCGGTGCCAAAGATGGCCGCTTCGGAAACGGCGCGAGCATCCAGTGGCTCGGGCAGATGTTGCACGGTCCGGAGAGCTGGTTCGACCAATATTCCAACGTCAACGTGTACCTGCTCGGCGCCGCGCCAGGCGCTCATACGCGTCTGCGCGTGATTGACGCGTCCGCATCCGGCAAATCCGCGGCATTGCATCGGCAACTGCACTTCGAGCGGGAAAACCTCATGCTCCGGCTTGGTAGCGATCAGATGCAGCCGGGTACGGAGCCCGATGTGTTCCAGTGGGCCAAGCTCACGCCGATCGATGCCAAACCGTTCGCCTTCGGTTTCGACTTGCCGGATGCCGATCTGCACGGCGCCAGCATGGCGCTAACCCTGGATTTTCGTGGCGTATCCAACGTGCCGGCCGTGCCCGGTCAGACCAAGCCGTCGGATCATCAGGTGCAGGTTTGGCTCAACGGCAAGCTTTTGCAGATCCTGCAATGGGACGGGCGCAGTGAAATTCGCCGCACCCTGCACGTGCCAGGCGCGCTGCTCAAACCTGCGGCCAACACACTGGCGCTGAGCGTGCCGCGCCGCGCCGATCCGCACGATGCGCAGAATTTCATCGTCGATGTGGCGATGTTCAACTGGGCGCAAGTGAGCTACCCGATTCGCGGTGATCTGGATGCATCCCACGCTGCGTTCGGCGCCGCATCGGCGGCGCCGATCCAATTGCAATCTACATCGGCTGCGGCGGAACTGTTCGGCAGCGACGGTACGCTGCGCGTCGGCTTGGCGTCGGGCAAGCGGCGTTTTCGCTTCGCCGGTGCGGGTGTCGGTGTGGATTTGTATCCACTGGCCGGTGCCGCGCTGGCGCCGTTGCTAGTGCGTGCCGTGACGGCAGGCGACTTGCGCGACGCCGATCCCGGCTACGATTACCTGATCGTCGCGCATCCGCGCCTGCTCGACGCGATCGCGCCGCTGGCCGCGTATCACCGCGCGCACGGCCTGCGCGTGGACGTGGTTGACGTCGATGCGATATACGATGAGTTCAACGGTGGCATCGCGCATCCCGCAGCGATCCGCGATTTCGTCGCCTGGGGCTGGCAGCACTGGCAACGCAAACCGCGTTACCTGTTGCTGGTCGGCGATGCCAGTTTCGACATCCATCACGACCTGCGCAGCGATCGCCCGAATGCGACGATGTATGCGCTGCGCCCGGAACCGTTGCGCAACGAGCTGCTCGATCCGGGCTTGTCGAGCATGCCAACCAGCGCCTATGCGCACTGGGATCCGTCGCTGCCCAACCGCAACCTGATACCCACGTTCCAGTACGCTGCGCCGGAAGGCCAGGGCGCCAGCGACAACGGCTTTGTGGCGATCAAGCCCGGCAGCATCCAACCGCAGCTCGCGGTCGGACGCTTCCCGGTGGTCGAGCCGGCGGAAGTCACGGCGATCGTGAACAAGACGCTCGCGTATCTGACCCATCCGGCGCCGGGACCCTGGCGCCGCGATGTCACCTTCATCAGCACCAGCGAGCTGGCCTCGTTCAAAGGCGAATCGGACAAGCTCGCCGCGGAACTCGAGCGCAAGGGTTTCGACGTGGAAAATGTATACACGTCGTTCGAAGAAAAGGATCACGCCCGCTACCAGGACGCACGCCGCATTCTCAAACGCGATCTCGACAAGGGCAACCTGCTCGTGCATTTTCTCGGCCACGGCGGCCAGTTCATCTGGCGTGTGGGGCCAATCGGCGACTTGTTCACGCTTGATGACGTGGACAGCCTGAGCAACCTCGGCAAGTATCCGATGGTGTTGTCGATGACGTGTTTTTCCGCGCCGTTCGATCATCCCACCGAGGATTCCATCGGCGAACGCTTCCTGCGCGATCCGGACAAGGGTGCGATCGCGTTCTTCGGCGCGTCGTGGATGAACTGGCCGGATCCGGTCAATTCCAAGGCGCTGATCGACCACTTGCTCAGGCCCGGCGAAACCATCGGTGCTGCGATTCTCGCGGTCAAGGACAAAGCCACCGATCCGGTATTTGTGCAAACGTATAATCTGCTCGGCGATCCGGCGGTGATCCTGGATCAACCGCAGCATGCACTGCAACTGGCCCGAGCCGACGGACGCTGGCAACGTCAGGTGCTGGTGCGCATGCCGGCCGCGAATTTCGGCGGCGATGTCGATGTCGTGTGGTTGGACAAGTCCGGCGCACATCTCTTCGCCGCGCAGTATCAGGCGCGCGACACCCAGTTCGCGCTGGTGCCGCCCGCCGGTGCCGCGCGCGTGCAGGTTTACGTCGGCGATACACGCAACGGCTTCAACGCCTTCGGCAGTCTCGACCTGCTGCCAAAGCCGGCGCCGGTCAAGACCGCGACCAGGCCCGACGTTCGCAGCGTACCCGCACGCACGCCGCCGCGGCCGCGAACGCCGGCGCCGCCGGACACGATCCGGCGCGCGGATTTCGACGGTCCGACTTGAGGATGCGTACGTGAATACGCCGGTGCTGTCGCCTCCTGCTTTCGTGTTCGTGTGTCAGGCGGGCGAGCTGGAAATCAAGGCGTTGCTGCTGGCGGCATCCCTGCGCCGGCAACTGCGGGCAGATCATGACTTGATCGCCGCAGTGCCAGTGCCGGCGGAGCAATGGGGCGAGCTATCCGCGGCGACGCGACGAATGCTAGTACGACTGCAGGTGCACGTAAGGCCGATCGAGAATCCCATCGGCGCCGACTACCCGATCGGCAACAAGCTGGCTTGTCTGAGTACAGTTATGGGCGGCGGCGCGGCCGTGTTTCTGGACAGCGACATCCTGTGCCTGCGCGACGTTACCCACGCTCCGGCCGCAGACTTCGCCGCCAAACCCGCGGACAAGCGCACGTTTCCCGGTGGCGTCGATGCATGGCAGCCGCTGTATGCGGCCAACGGCGTTAGCGTGCCGCAGCTGAGCATCGAAACGACCGTATCGGCCGAGCCGGGTCCGCCGTATTTCAACAGCGGCGTGGTGTTCACCACGGCGCCGGTGCGCCTGGGTGCGGCGTGGATCGAATGCGCGCGCACACTCAGCTCGGTGTTGACTGCGCGCGGCCAGCGCCATTGGCTGGATCAGGTTGCGCTTCCGATTGCCGTGCGCATGTGCGGATTGGATTACGGTTGTCTGGAGGATGCCTGGAACTTTCCGGCGCATCTGCAGCCGCTGCCGGCACGGCCGCCGGTGTTCTGTCATTACCATTGGCCGCACGTGTTGCGCGCAGATGCATTATTGCTCAAGCAAGTGCGCGAGCTGGCGGCGGAACATGCCGAATTGCGCGCGATTGCCGCCACGCATCCGGATTGGACGGATTTGCTCAAGTCTTGATGTCGAGAGCAGTCTGTTTGCGGCGGCGTTACTTCATCACGCCCGGCAGCAGCGATTGCCAGCGTGTGCCGTCGGATTTCTTGTGTGCCGCGGTGTTGTGGTCGGCGCCCACGCGTGCGGGCGTGCGCGCAGGGCGCACGTTGGCCGCTGCGGAATCCGGTTGCAATGTGTGTGTTGAGGCGCGCGTGGCCATCGGAGCGTGCGCCGCTTCGCCGACTGCATCGGCGGGGTCGGACGCAGGTACGGCGGTTGCGTCGGGCGCTGCCGGTGCCGCATTGCCTGCGACCGGGTTGGATTCGCCACCGATGGACATCGGTACATCGGCGATGGCAGCGACTGGCGCAAGCGCCAGAACGACGAGCAAAATCGATTTGAGCATGATGCAGTCCCCCAACCAGCGGAACTTTCCAGGTGCGGCGCGGGCGGCCGCCCGGGCAGGGGCGCATCCTCGCATGTTCCGAGCGGGGCCGCCAGTGACCGATTCCAGCGCGCATTAGGATCTCGTAAACGGACGGCGCAAGGCATCGAGCGCAGTGCTGGTTCATGCTGTCTTGGCTTGCCGTTACACTGCGTGCATGAGCATCCAGCCTGCTGCGGTGTTAGCTGCATTGCATGCCGATCGCGCCGTGTCGGGCAGCGAATTGGCGCGCCGATTGCGTGTGACTCGCGCCGCCGTGTGGAAGCAGATGCAAGCCTTGCGTGCGCTCGGCGTGCCGATCCTGGCCATGCCCGGGCAGGGCTACCGCCTGGCTTGGCCCTTCGAGCCGCTGGATGCGGACGCTATCCGGGCGGCACTGGCTGCAAGCGTGCGCCGTCGCCTGGGTGGGCTGCGCGTGCATTGGCAGCTGGATTCCACCAACAGCGAGCTATTGCGCGTCGCCGCCGCGGGCGCGCAGGATCTGTCGGTATGCCTGGCGGAAACACAAACCGATGGACGCGGCCGGCGCGGACGGGAGTGGGTCTCGCCGCTCGGCGCGAACGTGTATCTGTCGGTGCTCAAGCGCCTGGATTGTGGCATGGTGGGATTGTCCGGCATGAGCCTAGCCGCGGGCGTGGCCGTGCACGATGCACTCAGTGCTAGCGGTGCCGACGGGATCGGGCTGAAATGGCCGAACGACGTGGTTGTCGGCGGGCGCAAACTGGCCGGCATCCTGGTCGAGGCGGGCGGCGAATTTCTCGGGCCGTGTTTTGCGGTGATCGGCATCGGCGTGAATCTGCGCTTGCCCGAAACCGTTGATACCGGCCAGCCAGCCGTGGATCTGGCGCGTGTGTGCGGCGATACGCTGCCGTCGCGCAATGAGTTGGTGGCGCAGTTGCTCGTGCGGCTGGTTGCTGCGCTGGATGAGTTTGCCGCAAAAGGATTTCCCGCATTCGTGACACGCTACGCAGCACATGACGCACTGGCCGGACGCAGTGTGCGTGTACACGCAGCGAATGGCGTGCATGATGGCATTGCCGATGGCGTGGATGCGCGCGGCGCCTTGCGCGTGCGCCACGGCAAGGATGTGGCGATCTACGATAGCGCCGACGTTTCGGTGCGCAGTGGCCTTGCGGGTCGCCAATGAAACTGCTCGTCGATGCCGGCAATACGCGCCTGAAATGGGCATTGTGGGATGGCGTTGCTCTGCACGGCATGGCCGCGGTGGCGAACGCGGATCGCGACTGGTCTGCTTTGTGGCGAGACCTGCACGGGATCGACGCGATCTGGATTGCCTCGGTTGCCGGTGCCGCTGCGAACGCGGCGCTGGAACGAACCGCACGCGAACGCTTTGGCGTGACACCAGTGTTCGTCGCCAGCCGCGCGCACGGCAGCGGTGTGCACAACGCCTACGCAAAGCCCGAGCGGTTGGGCGTGGATCGCTTTCTCGGTCTGGTCGCGGCCCACGCGCGTGCGCGCGCCGCGGCGGTCATCGCCGGCTGCGGCACTGCGTTGATCCTTGACGCGGTCGCTGCCGACGGCACGCATCTGGGTGGTCTGATTGCGCCGGGGCCCGACC